>JADGPE010000075.1 GCA_017882605.1 Thermoleophilia bacterium
GAGGGCGAGAAGCACGAGTAGCCGTCTGGCCACGATTCCTCCTTCCGCGAGGGGATCGGTATGGAGGGCGACCGGCAGGTCTTCTGACTCGAGGCTCCCTCTCCGCCGCCTTCCCAAGCTCGCGCTCAGTGGCGTCGTGGCGGAGAGCAACTCCCCTTACAGCGGCGGGACCGTCCCGGACTTGCACCGGGTTCCCTCACCGTTCGCCCGTTTCGCCCGCGAATATAGCCGTCGCGGCTTCGGGCGCGCGCCTTAAGCTACGGGGATGGAGCACGGCGAAGTCACGGACCGCCAGCTCGAGGCGCTGCTCGGGCGGCTCGACCGCGTCGTCGAGGAGCTCGCCCGGCTCAATGCGCGCGAGGAGCGGCGCGAGGAGCTGACGGTGATCGCGCACGAGCTCCGCAACCTGAACGACTCGCTGCAGGCGATCGCCTACGCAGCTCTCGGCACGCAGGGCCCGCAGGTGCGCCGCCGCCGCGCGGGCTAGCTTGAACCTGGTTTCGGCGCAGCCGAACCAGGTTCGTGTCTGTGACCTCCCGAGACCGCTGAAGACGTGAACCTGGTTCCACCTGCGGCGGCAACCAGGTTCACGGCAGCTCGAAGAGGTCGAGCACACCGGACGTGGCGTGGTCGTTCGCGCTGCCCTCGGGCATGGCCACGCGGCCGTCCGCGACGATCGGGCTCTGCCAGTGGACGGAGCCCACCGGCAGGTTCGCGACCTCCGTCCCGCTCGCCGGCATGTACACGTGCACCGAGCCGCTGCCCGCGACATAGAGCAGGTCGCCGGCGATCACGGGCGAGGTCCCGCCGTTTTGGTTCGACCAGACTGAGTGAAGCCGGCCGCCGCGGAGCTGCCACGCCATCGTGCCGCCGTCGGAAGAGACGAACACCCACGTGCCCTTCCAGATCGCCGGGGCACTGAAGAGCAACGAGCTGCCGGGCGTCGGGACCGTCTGCAGCTCGCCGCCGGTGCGGGCATTCACGCCCGGCAGCCGGTGCAACTGGAGGAGCCGCAGCTTGCCGTCCTTGCCTCCCTGCACCGCATAGCCGCCGCCGAGGAGCGCCGGGCTCGTCGAGCCGAGGTCGAGATCCATGGTGTTGAGCCGCTGCTGGTCGACCGGCGTCCAGTGCCGAAGCATCCGCGACGCGTCGGGTGAGAGGACGATCACGCTGTCGCCCCAGTCAGTGCTGCCGTTGAAGGGCGCATTGCCCGTCGCCACCACGAGGTCGCCGTTCGCTGGATCCACTGCGGCGCCGTTACGTGACCAGATCGCCGAGTCGCTCGACCCGCACGTGCTCGGGACGATCAGCACGTGCCGGTTGCTGCACAACGAGTTCCAGACGTGAGCGATCCGCCCGGTCCGCTCCGACATCGTCACGACATGGCCCTGGTACGGCGGGGCGTCCCCGATGTAGCCGCCGGTCGTCGCGATCACGAGACCGCGTGAGACGTTCAGCGACGAGGTGATCTTCTCGTGGGTGGGATCGCGAGTGATCGAGGTCGTCCAGAGCAGCTTGCCGTCGCTGAGGCGCAGCTTCCGAATCCGCCCATCCGGGGCGGCTGCATAGACCGCGCTGCGATCGGTGGACGCGGCGGGCGTCGCATTCGTGATCTGCGCCGATCCTGCGTACCGGCCGTACGTCAACGGCGTAAAGCGCCAGATCACCTTGCCGGTGTCGGCGTTCAAGGCCTCGGTGCGGCCGTACGTGGTCGTGACGATGAACATCCCGCGCACGTAGATCGGCGACGAGTCGACCGTGCCGTCGAGGGGCACCTGCAGCCGCACGAGCGTCGAGGCGTTCTGTGCGGTGATCGTCGTGTCGGGAGAGACGTTGTGGCGGGCAGCGTCGTACCCGAAGCGTCCCCAGTCGGTGTTCGGTGCGCCCGGCAGCGCGACGGCCGGGACAGCCGCGACGACAATTGCCGCGAGCGCGAGCAGCCACCTCAATGCGCTGCGAGGTCCTGTGTCTTGACCCAGGGGCCCGGCGGAGTCAGCAGCGATTCGGCCTGCAGGTAGGCGAGCCCGGCGAGCGGCAGGTCGCTCCACCGCTCGAAACAGAAGTAGCGGCGGCGCCAGTTTGGGAAGAACTTGCGGTTGAAGCTGTGCAGCCGCTCGACTTGGAACAGGCGATCCGCCTTCAGCAGTCCCCACCGCGCCGCCCGGGTGAGCGCACCGGCGTCCTCGTCGGCGCGCAGGAAGTCGGCGAAGACGGCGAAGTTCAGCGACACCTCGGCGACGTGGTGCTCACGCGCCCAGCCCAGAGTCTCGGTGATCAGGTATTCCATCAGGCCGTTGGGCGTGTCCTTGCGGCGCCGCATCGAGGCGAGTGAATAGCCCTCGCTCGCGGGCGACGGCACGAGTTGCAGGAAGCCTCCCACCGAGCCTTCCGGGCTGACCGCGACGGCCAGCACCGTGTCCGGATAGCGGAAGAGCGCGTCCATCGCCATCGTGAAGCCGCGCTCCGGCCAGTTGCCGCGCCACTCCTCCGAGACGGCGCGCAACTCGGTGCGCAGTCGCTCATCCGCGTCGGCGGTCGAAAGCACCCGAACCTCATACCCGGTCTTCTCCAGCCGGCTGACCGACTGCCGCACCTTCCTGATCGCACGGCCCTCGAGCGAGAACTCGGACGGCTTGATCACTGCTTCGTCGCCGAGGTACATCGACTTGAACCCGATCGCCACGTAGTCCTCGAGCGCTGCGTTCGACGCTCCCGCGATCGCGACACGCCAGCCCTTCGTGTGCGCGACCCTGACGAATTCGCGCATCAACTCGCCGCGCTCCCGCTCCTCGCCGATCGGGTCGCCGGCGACGAGAGCGGTGCTGCCGATCACACGGTAGGCGAGAAACGACTTGCCGCTCGGGGCGAAGAAGTAGCTCTTGTCACGGCGCAACGCGAAGTAGGCGAGGCTGTCGCTCCCGTGCTGGTGGACGAGCTCCGCCGCCCGCTCTCGATCCTCGGCGCAGGGCGGCACGACCGGTAGCGGCCGGAGCCAGAGCCAGAGCGCGCGGAACCCGAGTGCCGCGACCAGCAGCAGCCCGGCCTCCTCGATGCGTGCCGAGACGTTGTCGGTCTCGTACATCACGACCACGAAGAGCACCGCGGAGAGAAGCAACGCGAGGGCCACCTGGACGAGCGGGAGCACCGTCGCCGGGTCGCCCGGCGCGACGAAATGGCGGCGCGACCGGAACAGCGCCATCAGCAGGAGCATGTGGACGCTCGCCTCCTCGAAGTCGAGCCCCTTCGCGAGGTGGGCGAGCGCCGAGGCGAGCACGATCGCGACCGCGAGGTACCAGGCGCGGCGTTTCCGCCGGGCGAGCCCGCGCGAGAAGAAGATCATCCCGAGCCCCAGGGCGAGCGCGGTCGTCCGCGCGGCCTCCGGCACGCCGGGCGGGAGGATCCCGCCGACCAGGCGCACGCGGTCGGCCGCCTCGGGGGTCAGCGCAGAGACGATCGAGATCAGGCCTGCGATCGCTGCGAACCAGGCCAGCAACACAGGTGTCGCCGGGCGACGCACACCCGGAGGGTAGCGCCGTCTGGGGAACCTGGGCCACCCCCGAAAGGGGAGCCTGGCTCCAGCAGGGCTAGTCGTGCAGGAGGACGCGCCGCAGCTCGTCCTCCTTGCCCGGCTCGAGGATCGCGAGCACCTGGTCTCCCGCCTCGAGCTGGGTCTCGTCGTCCGGGATCTCGGCCTTGCCGTCGCGGACGACGGAGATCAGCCGCGCACCTTCGGGGAGTCGCAGCGCCCGGACGCGCTTGCCCTGGCAGTTGGCGCCCTTGTCGACCGTCACCTCGACGATCTCGAGGTTCTCCTTGCGCAGCTCGAGCAGTTGGATCAGCCCGTGCTCGGGCACCTCGTGCTCGATCAGGCCCATGATCGCGCCGGTCGCGCTCACGGTCGGCGAGATCCCGAGCAGGTCGAAGTACGGCTGATTGCGCGGATCGTTGATCCGCGCAATCACGTTGCCGACGCCGTAGCGCTCGCGCGCGAGCTGGCAGATGACGATGTTGTCCTCATCGTCGCCCGTGGCGGCCACCAGCAGATCCGGCGGACGCTTGATGCCGGCGCGTTCGAGCACGAAGAGCTCGGTCGCGTCCCCGCGAATCACCTGATGCTCGAACTCGGCCTCCAACTTGTCGAAGCGGTACGCCTTCTGCTCGACGAGCGTCACCTCGTGACCTGCCCGGAGCAACGAACGTGTCAGGTTTGCGCCGACCTTCCCGCCGCCTGCGATCAATACATACATCAGACGGGCGCCTCCTCCGCCTTGCGAACTGCACTCACGAGCGTCTCGATCGCTGCCGACGTCGGGCAGACGATGCGGAGGCCGCGCGTGGCGTAGAACTGCGCCCGAGCCGGATCGAGGACCCGCACGATCACCGTCGGCACTTCGAACTGCTTCTGCGCGGCCTGGGCGATCACGAGGTTCGTGTTGTCGCCGTCGGTCGTCACCACGACCGCGTCGGCCTCTTCGATCCCCGCTTCGCGCAGGAGCTGGAAGTCCATGCCGTGCCCGACGAGGAAGCCGCCGGTCCACTGCTCGCCCAGCCGCCCCAGGGCGTCCTCGTTCTCGTCGCAGACCGTGACGTCCCAGTTGGACGCCTGCAACTGCTGCGCGACGGCGGATCCGACGCGCCCACACCCGATCACGATTGCCTTCATGCGAGCGCCAGCGTACTCCGCCCGCCTAGGTGGCCGCCAATTCCTCGTCCATCACGGTCTGCGGGAAGGCGACGATCAGGACCTCGCACGGCGCCTTGCGGAGCACGTAGTCGACGGTCGGCGAGAAGAACCTGGACTGGCGCCGCCAGCGGGGCGCCGACCCGAGCACGACCAGGTCGGCGTCGAGCTCGAGCGCGCGCTCCACGATGGCAGCGCCGATCGCCCGCGCACGAACGATCGTGCCTTCGACGGCCACCGCGTGCTCCGCCCCCAGAAGCTTCGCTTCTACGAGCGAGGCCTCGGCCCGCTCGTCCTCGTCCTCGAGCGGCGCGTCGAGCGGCAACTCGAGCGGCACGCGGATCACGTGCAGCGCATGCACCTGCGCGTCAGGATCGCTGGCGAGCTTGATCGCGGTGGCGAGCATCTCCTCTCCGATGATGCCGAGCTTCATCGGCACGAGGATCTGCGTGAACGCGAGCTGCGAGGCCGAGGGCCGCTCGTCGAGGGCCGAGACCCGCTCCATCAGCCCTTCGCCATGGGCGATGCGCACGCCGACGAAGACGACGAGCCCGATCGCGAGCCACACCGGCCCCGCGTAGCGCGCGGCCGGATGGGTCGCGAGCGCGATCACGAAGACGCTCCCGGTCCCGATCGCGCCGACGATTGCCGGCAACGGAATCTGTGCGCCCCTGATGCGCACGTCGAACGGTGCCCGGTAGGGCCGCTCCAGGTCGGGCTCGCTGATTCGCAGCTTGATCACCGCGAGTTGCGCGGCTGTGAACGCGAGCAGGACGCCGAAGGAGTAGAGGCTCGCGAGGTACGCCACATCGTGGCGGACGAACGAGGTGGCGATCGCGAGGGCGGAGGAGATCACCGCTACCGCGATCACCGCTTGTGGCGAAACGTGCGCTCGGCGGCTGAGCCGGCCGAAGCTCCGCGGCAGCTGGCCGTGCTCGCCGAGCGAATAGGCAAGTCGCGAGAAGCCTGAGATCGACGTCGTCACGGCGGCCAGCAGGATCAAGGCGCCGGTGATCCCGACGTAGAACTCGAGCACACCTCCCAGTCCTCCGGGCAGCTCGCGGCCGATCCTGTGGGCGACGCCGAGCAGCGGCGACCGGATCCAGCGGCCTCCGAGCTCGGTGTGCGGGCCGGGGAATGCCGACACCGCCACGACCGCGATAGCGACGTACATCGTCACGACCGTCGCGATGCCGCCGAACACCGAGCGCGGCAGGTCGACACCCGGCCGCCGCGCCTCCGCGGCAAGGTTTGCCACGGTCTCGAGCCCGGTGAATGCGAGCATCGCAAGCGGCAGCGCAAACGCCAGCGAATGCCAGGTCGGATGCCTCCCGAGTGACGTGCCCTGTGCCAGCGCATGCGGCGAGAAGACGAGCGCGAAGCCGAGCACGACCAGCAGAAGCTGCGTGAGCAGGTCGAGCGCCGGCACGAGAAAGCCGACGGCGTAGAGCGTCGGACGCCGAACGACCCGAATCAACGCAACGCCGACGATCACCGCGACGGCGACCACGACGTCCCACGGGTTGCGGTCGAGTGCGGAGATGCCGAGCGCGCCCGAGAGGTAGTGCGGCAGGAAGAGCGCCGAGAGCGCGATCACGATCAGGTAGTCGAGGAAGAGCGCCCAGCCGGTGAGGAACCCCGCCAAGTCGTTCGACGCGCGGCGCACGAAGGTCGCGGCCCCCCCGGTCTCGGGCAACGCGGCCGTGCCCTCCGCGTAGGAGAGCGAGACGATCAGGAAAAGCGCGCCGACGCCGAGGAGGACGAGCGGTGTGAGCCCGAGGGCGTACGCCGCGACGATGCCGAGCGCGAAGTAGATCGACGAGGCGATCTCACCGTAGGCGACCGAGAAGAGCGCCCGCGCGTCGAGCTCACGACGCAGGCCGGGGAGCTTGCGGGCCATCTATGCCTTCCTTCGCAACATCAGAAGACGGCCCACGCCCGCAGCCACGAAGAGGACGCCCAGAATCACCCCGACACCGAAGCCATGTCTGAGGGTGACGATGAGCATGGCCAGCCCGAGCAGGATCATCGCCAGGGCCATGAACGTGACGAGTCCCCTGTAGGTGCTCATCGGACCGACTTTCCGGCCGCGACCATCACGCGCGACGGTGAGTGCTTGAGGACGAAATCGACGGTCGCGCCAAAGATCGTCTTGTGCAGGCCGCGGCGGGCGCCGAGCACGATGATCTCCGAGCCGCGCCGGTCGGCCTCCTCGATGATCGCGCGGCCGGCATTCCGCGCACGGATGACGCGCTCGACGACCCGCACGCCGTACGGCTCGGCGACGGCACGCGCCTCGTCGAGCAGCTCGTTCGCGTCCTCGAGCTGCTCGGTCAGGTCGGCGTCGAGAGGCAATTCGAGCGGCACGACGATGACGCGCAGCAGCACGATGCGCCCTGCCCGCTCCGTAGCCAGGCGCGCCGCGAGCTCGACCGCTTCCCGTGACTCCTCTCCTGCGACGACCGGCACGAGGATCGATCGGTACTCGAGTGCGAGTGCCGCACCCAGCGGCACCGGGGCACGCGTGGTCGTGGTGAGCGGCAGATTCAGCTTGCGGCGGTAGAGCACGTAGAAGACGAGACCTGCGCCGAGCCAGGCCAGGCCCGCATAGCGTGTGGGCGCGTCCTGTACGACCACGACGAGCCAGGCCGCGCCCGTACCGAGACCACCGACGATCGCGAACAGCGGCCAATCGATCCCGCCGACCTTGAGACTCGGCCGTGCCTCCCACTCGAGCTCGACGCCACGCGCGCGTACCCGCAACGCCACGATCGCAGCATGCGCGACCGTGAACGAGAGCATCGCGCCGAACGCATACATCCGCCCGAGGAAGTCGACCTTCCCCGAGAGCACGAAGATCGACGGGCCGATCGCACCGAAGACGATCAGGGCGAGCCACGGGGTCTTCAGCTTCGGATGCAGACGCCGGAACACCTCCGGCAGCTGCTGGTGGCTCGACATCGCGTACGTGATGCGCGAGGCGCCGATGACACCGGCGTTCGTCGCGATGAAGAGGATCGTCGCCGCGAGGATCCCGACGTAGACCTTCGCGGTCGAGAGCA
>JADGPE010000076.1 GCA_017882605.1 Thermoleophilia bacterium
CCGATCGGATGTTCCTGGCCGCACTGGCCCGGATGCTTCCTCGTAACCGGTGGGGCAGCGTGTTCGTGCAGCCGAAGACGATTCGTCGTTGGCACCGGTCGCTGCTCGCGCGCCGGTGGACGTATCCGCATCGACGGCCCGGCAGGCCCGCAACCGGCGCTAGTGCCCGTGCGCTGATCGTGCGGCTGGCCCGGGAGAACCCCGGTTGGGGGTACCGCCGGATCCAGGGCGAGCTCGCCCGGCTCGGTATCCGGATCGCGGCCAGCACTGTGTGGTCGATCCTGCAGCAGGCCGGGATCGAGCCCGCACCGCGGCGCTCGTCCGAGACATGGCGGGAGTTCCTGCGAGCCCAGGCCTCGACACCGTGCTGTTCCGGCGGCTATACGCACTCGTGTTCATCGAACTCGCAACCCGGCAGGTCTATCTGGCGGGCATCACCGCGAACCCGACCGGTGAGTAGGCAACCCAGCAAGCACGCAACATCATCGAGACGTTCGTCGACCCAACGGAGCCGATCCGCTTTCTGATCCACGACCGCAACAGCAAGCTCACAGCTGGGTTCGACGAGGTGTTCCGCTCCGACGGCATCCGGACGATCCGCACACCAGTACGGTCTTCATCGAACGGTGGATCGGCACCGTGCGCCGCGAGTGCCTCGACCAGATCCTAATCGTCAACCGACGCCACCTCGACCGAGTCCTCCCGGCCTACATCCGCCACTACAACAAGCAACGCCCCCACCGCTCCCTCCACCAGCGACCACCAATCCAAGAACCACCGCCAGGATCAAAGACCGACGTCGCCCTCGACCATGCTCGGCGCCGAGACGTGCTCGAAGGCCTCATCCACGAGTACAAGGCCGCAGCGTGATCAAGGGCGAATCGGGTTTCCGGCACCCTCACGCACCGTAAACGACGGACGCGCGCTCGGCTGTCGTGAAGCCCCCGAGCCGGTCCTCCGCAGCGGCTCGCGACGCGCGCCGGTTGTCCCACAAATCGACGGGGTGCAGCCGCCTCGAGCACTATGACGACGTGAAAGTCACCGTGATCGGTGGAGGCGTCGTCGGCCTCGGGACCGCGTACGAGCTCGCTCGTGCAGGCGCCGAGGTGACGCTCGTCGAGCGCGACCGGTTGGGCGCCGGTGCGTCTTCCGGCAACACGGGGTGGATCACCCCGGCCTTGTGCGCAGTGCCGGTCCCCGCCCCGGGAGTCGTTGGGCAGGCGCTGAAGTGGATGCTGCGGCCCGACAGCCCGTTTCTGCTTCGCCCCCGGCTCGATCCCGGTTTCGCCGCCTGGCTCTGGCACTTCCGAAACGCGTGCGCGCCGGCCCGCTTCTCGGCCGGTTTGCAGGCGCTCGTCGCGCACAATCGCGGCGCGGTCGGCGCCCTGCTCGACTGGCAGGCGCAGGGCGTCGAGTTCGAGTCGTATCGCGAGGGGACGATCTTCGCGGCGCTCACGGAGGCGGCGCTCCGGAACGAGCACGAGCTCTACGCCCGGCTGCAGGCGGAGGGATTCCCCGTCGAGGTCGAGCTCCTCTCCGGCGACGAGGCTCGCGACCGGGAGCCCGCGCTGTCGGACCGCGTCGCCGCAGGTCTGTTCTCCCCCGACGAGTGGCACGTTCGGCCGGAATCGCTGACCGCAGGCCTGGTCGACGCCCTGCGCCGGTGCGGATGCGAAGTACGGGAGGGCGTGACGGTGACGCAGCTCGAGCGTGAGCGGGAAGGCTGGCGGCTCGCAACCACTTCCGGCGAGATCGGCGCCGAACGGGTCGTGGTCACGGCGAGTGTCTGGTCGAGCGACCTGCTGCGCCCGCTCGGTTACCGGCTGCCGCTCGAAGCCGCGAAGGGCTACAGCATCACCGCGGCCGGCGGAGGGACACGGCCACGTCACGCCGTCTACCTGCTGGAGGCAAGGGTCGCGTGCAGTCCCTTCGCAGAGGGCGTCCGGCTGGCGGGAACGCTCGAGCTCGCCGGCCGGGACATCTCACTGAACCGGACGCGCGTCCGCGCGATCGAGCATGCCGCCGAGACGTACCTCCGCTGGCGGCCGGTCGATCCCGACCTCGAATGGGCCGGGCTACGTCCGCTCGCGCCCGACGGGCTTCCGGTAATCGGCGCCGTCCCGGGCTGCCAGGGCCTTTTCGTCTCGACCGGGCACGGTATGGCCGGGATCACCCTCGCCGCCGTCTCGGCGCAGCTGCTCGCCCCATTCGTGCTCCACGGCAACGAACCGCCGGAGCTCATCTCGCTCTCCCCTGCACGCTTCGCGTGAGCCGCCACCGGCGCTCGCCGCGAGCCGGTGAAGCTGCCGCCTCGGCTACCGGGCGAGCGCGACGGCGATCGGGCGCATGGGGGCGCCCGTCGCACCGCGAAGCGGCAACGGCATGCCCTCAGGAACTACAGCTAGGTTGCGTGAAGTGAGCCAGCCAGCGCCCGCTCTCCCCCCGACGTACCTTGACCTCGCGATCACCGACGGTCACGCGACTATCGATACGTCGGGGGTGTGGCCGCGCATCACCTCCAACGCAGTCAACCGCACCGAATACTTCGCTGACCCGGAAGAGGCTGTCCGCGCTGAATTCTGAGCCGAGCTGATGTACCGCTACGGCCTGCCGACCGCTCGACGGACGAGCCCCCACCGCGAGAGCCCATGACCAGCGCACTCTTCGAGCCGATCCACCTGCGAGGCCTGACGCTCCCGAACCGGATCGTGGTCTCGCCGATGTGCCAGTACTCGGCCGTCGACGGCGACGCGAGCGACTGGCACCTCATCCACCTCGGTCATCTCGCCCTCGGCGGTGCCGGGCTCCTGATCCTCGAGGCGACGGCCGTCGATCCCGTCGGCCGGATCACGCCCGACTGCCTCGGTCTCTGGAGCGACGCGAACGAGATCGCCCTCCGCCGCGTGCTCGACGTCGTGCGCCGGCACTCACCCATCCCCCTCGTGATCCAGCTCGGTCACGCCGGCCGCAAGGCGTCGAGCCAACGGCCCTGGGACGGAGGCGCGCAGCTCGCCCCCGAGGAGGGCGGCTGGGAGTGCGTCGCGCCGTCGGCCGTGCCCCATGCCGACGGCGAGCTCGCCCCACGCGCGCTCGCAACGGACGAGCTGCCGCAGCTCGTGGAGGCGTTCGCTCGCTCGGCCGAGAGAGCGGAGCGTCTCGGGTTCGACGCGATCGAGCTCCATGCGGCGCACGGGTACCTGCTGCACGAGTTCCTCTCGCCGATCGCGAACCGCAGGGACGACGCCTACGGTGGCTCTCTGGAGAACAGGATGCGCTTCCCGCTCCAGGTCGTCGCGGCCGTTCGCGACGCCTGGCCCGCCGACCGCCCGCTGGGCGTTCGCGTCTCGGCGACCGACTGGATCGAGGGGGGCTGGGACATCGACCAGACGCTCGTCCTCGCCGGAGAGCTGCGACGGCTCGAAGTCGACTGGATCGACGCGTCGAGCGGCGGCGTCTCGCCGCGCCAGTCGGTCCCGGTCGGGCCCGGGTACCAGGTGCCACTCGCCGCGGCGATCAGATCGTCCTCGGGCATCCCCACGATCGCCGTCGGGCTGATCACGGAGCCGCATCACGCGGAGGAGATCATCGCCTCCGGCCAGGCCGACATGGTCGCGCTGGCACGGGGCATGCTCTTCGACCCACGCTGGGCCTGGCACGCGGCGGCCGAGCTCGGCGCGACCGCACACGTTCCACCACAGTACTGGCGCGCCGCTCCAGCGATCGCCCGAGGCGCGCTGAACGTCCAGCGCTGAGCACGGCGCGGCCGAGCACGACACGTGTGGGCCGTCGCTCGCGCCCAGCTACGAGACGCTCCATCCTCGGGCTGGGATTCCTCATGGGCGAACGGATTCCGACGTCCCGCATGTGCGGCGGCGAGTATTGAACCCTTCTCTGTAGAGAGGGGGTCGAATTGACGTTCCGAGCACGGCAGGACTGTTGAGGCGAGTTGTCAGCGAGGATTGCGCGATGACGACGGTAGTTGTGTTGTGCGGTGGCCCTGATTCCCTGCATGTGACCAATCTTCCCGCGGGCGCGACGGTGATCGCGGCCGACGGCGGAGCCGAGTTGGCGTGGATGCTGGGGCTGAGTGTTGACCTGGTGGTCGGTGATATGGATTCGATCTCCGCGGAGACGCTGGCGGGGATCGAGCGTGTCGAGCGGCATGCGGCGGAGAAGGATGCGACGGATTTGGAGCTCGCGCTTGTTGCTGCGCTGCGGTTCGAGCCGGAGCGTGTTCTCGTGCTCGGTGGTGGCGGTGGGCGGCTCGATCATCTGTTCGGGGGGTTGTTGTTGTTGGCGGCTGAGGCGTACGCGGGCGTGCGGGTCGACGCCCAGTTCGGCGCCGCCGCCGTCCACGTGATTCGCGGCGAGCGCACGCTCCACGGCGAGCCCGGTGAGCTGATCTCACTGCTGGCGGTGCACGGGCGGGCGAGGGGGGTCGTGACCGACGGTCTTGTCTACGCGCTTCGCCGTGAGACGCTGGAGCCAGGTTCGAGTCGGGGTGTGTCGAACGTGTTTGCGGGGCCGCAAGCGCGGATCGCGCTCGAAGGAGGCGTGCTGCTTGCTGTTCGGCCTACCGGCAGCGTGACGGCAGGAAGCTAGGGGTTACGACCGATGCGGCAGCGATCGGCTTCTTCAGGAGGTTGGTCGTGTGCATCCAATCGCCGAAGCGCTGCCAGGCGTCGACGCTGAGGCAGCCGATGCCTTTCGAGCCCGCGAGCAGGCGCAGGGTCGCGGGCACGGCACGGGCAAGGAACTTAGGGTCGGAGGCGGTTACCTTCTTCATGATCGCGAGCGCCCTGCTCGGGTTGCTGCGCGCGTCGGCGGTGCCGGCGAGGAAGGCGCCGACAAAGCGCTTCACTGCCGAGTGGTATTGCGGATCGTCGTGCAGGCGCGTCTTGTTGGCGACAAGCACCAGTTCGTCGTAGCTGGGTACGCCCGCTTGGTCGACGGGGATGATTGTCGGGTGGAGGCCACGCAGTTGGAGCTGGATCCCTTCGACGTTGCGGTAGACGCCTAGGATGGCGTCGACGCGGTGGGCGAGCAGTGCGGGAAGCAGGTTGTAGCCGACGGTGACGATCTTCAGTTGCGTTCGTGTGAGTCCGACTGAGTGGAGCGCGGTGTCGAGGGTGGCGTAGTCGGAGGGGACGCCGGTGATGCCGATCGTCTTGCCCTTCAGGTCGCGCAGCGATCGGACATTCGGCTCGATCGCCATGAAGGAGTTGAGCGGCTGCGGGACGACGGCGGCGACGGCGACGACCGGCAGCTGCTTGGCAGCGGCGAAGAAGAGCTCTTGTTCGTAGCTGACGGCGAGGTCGCTGCGGCCGACGCCGACGAGCTTGAGCGGAGCGGTCGGGTCGGAGGGGGAGCGGATCGTCACGTCGAGTCCCGCGCGCGCGAAGAGGCCCGTGTCGCGCGCGTCGTAGATGCCGACGTGGTCGGGGTTCGGGGTCCAGTCGAGCGTCACGGTCAGCTTCTGTGCACCGCCGGCGAACGCTGCCGGAGCGACGACGACGAGTGCCGCGACAGCGGCGGCGACGGTATTTCTACGCATGGTGGGCCTCCGGCTGCCAGGGGACGAGGAGTCGCTCGGCGAGGGTGACGAGCGCGTACAGGCAGAGCGCGAGCGCGCTCAGGATGAGGACGGCGGCGAAGATGCGCGCGGTCTCGAGCGCGGGCTGTGCTTGCAGGATGACGAAGCCGAGTCCGGCAGAGGAGCCGGCCCATTCGCCGAAGACGGCGCCGACCGCGGCGTAGGTGGCCGCGATCCGTGCGCCGGAGAAGATCGCCGGCAGTGCGCCGGGTAGCTCGACGCGGCGGAAGATCGCGAGTCGGCCGCCGTGTAGCGTCCGCATCATCCGTACGAGCTCCGGGTCTGCCGAGCGGAGGCCGTCGACGGCATTGACCACGATCGGGAAAAAGCAGACGACGGCGACGACGACGAGCTTCGGCTCAATGCCGTAGCCGAGCAGAATGGCGAGGATCGGTGCGAGCAGCACGGTCGGCACGGTCTGCGAGAGCACGAGGATCGGCAGCAGCGCGCGACGGAGCGCAGCCGAGAAGTGGAGCAGGATCGCGATCAGGAGCGCGACGGCGACGGCGAACAGGTAGCCGAGCACGATCTCGCGCACCGTCACGAGGGTCGCCCGGCCGAGCAGGCCAGAGTCGTCGGCGAGCGAGGACGCGACCGCAGATGGTGTAGGGAAGAGGTAGCCCGGTACGTGCGCGGCGCGGACGATCAGCTCCCACAGCCCGACCAGGGCGGCAAGGAGTGCGAGCGGCGGCCACGCCCGTCTCATCCGATCGCCTCCAGCGCCCGCTCGCGTAGTTCGAGAAAAGCCGGGCTCGTCACAACTCCGCGCCGCGGCGCGTTACGGGCCACGTCCACGTCGAGCTCGGCAACGACGCGACCGGCCGCCAGCACGAGCACGCGCTCGCAGAGGAGCAATGCCTCCTCGACGTCGTGGGTGACGAGCAGCACCGTCCGCGGCTCAGCCGCGAGCGCGTCGGCGAGCCACTCCTGCAGCTCTGCGCGCGTGATCGCATCGAGTGCCCCGAACGGCTCGTCGAGCAGCAGCACCGGCTTGTCGGCGAGCAGCGTGCGCAGGAAGGCGATCCGCTGACGCATCCCGCCCGAGAGCTTCGCCGGACGCAGCTGCTCCGAGCCCGCCAGGCCGAGCCGCGCAAAAAGCGGCGCCGCGCGGCGACGCGCCTCCCCTCGCGGCAACCCCGCGTTCTCGAGCGCGAGCGCCGCGTTGTCGAGTGCGCTCCGCCAAGGAAGAAGGCAGTCGCGCTGCGGCATCAGCGCACAGCGCGCAAGCCTGCCAGCGGGCAAGGTCTCGCCGCCGATGGAGATCTCGCCGGCGTCGGGCTCATCCAGGCCGGCGACGAGCGAGAGCAGCGTTGACTTCCCGGCACCGCTCCGGCCGACGATCCCGACGCGCCCCGTCGCGGGGACGTGCAGGTCGACGCCGTCGAGCACGCGCTTACCGCCGAGCACGCGGACAACTCCTCTCGCAACGACGGCGAGGCCGCTTCCGCCCAGCGGCGCGACAGGCGTTTCGACGATCGACTGCAACATCGGCTCCCTTCGCCGGCATGACCCGGATCAGGTTCGACGGGTACACGCAAGGAAGCGCTCTCTCAGCCCCTCACACAGGGGCTCCCCGGATACCCGTCAGCTTACCGACGCAGCCGCCACTACCCTGGCGCGATTGCCGCGGCGGGAACGATCAGCTATAGCGAGATCTGCGCGAGGCGCGCCGTTGTCCAGGCGCGTGCGGAAGCTGGCGCAGCACCCTACGAAGGCGTTCGCTAGGGCGGGGTTGCTGGCGACAACTCGGCCGGGCCACCTGCCGGCGAAGCACCGCGAACTCGTGACGCAAGACGAGTATCTCGACCTCGTTCGCGGCCTCTGACCGACAACGCAACACGGCCAGCCCGAGCAGGTGTCTAAATAGCCAGTAGAAGCATGAGATGAGCACCCGACGATCCTGCCGACGCCCGCTCCGACAGCCCGAACCGAGTTTCCGGCACCCTCAGGTCGAATCGTGCGCTCTCCGTGCTAGGAGGTGTGCTGGAAGCGTGCGACGGTGAAGCCGACGAGGAGCGGCGGGGCGAGCATGAAAACGAAGAGCATCA
>JADGPE010000077.1 GCA_017882605.1 Thermoleophilia bacterium
GGCTACATCGGCTACGACGAAGGCGGCCAGCTCACCGAGGCCGTGCGCCGCAAGCCGTACTCGGTCGTCCTGTTCGACGAGATCGAGAAGGCGCATCCGGATGTGTTCAACATCCTCCTGCAGATCCTCGAGGACGGGAAGCTGACCGACTCGCAGGGCCGCAAGGTCGACTTCCGGAACGTGATCGTGATCATGACGTCGAATATCGGCTCGGCGTCGATCTCGAAGAACGTCTCGCTCGGCTTCAACATGTCGAACGAGGACGGATTGACCTACGACGACATGAAGGCGCGCGTGATGGGCGACCTGAAGAAGGTCTTCCGCCCCGAGCTTCTGAACCGCATCGACGAGATCATCGTCTTCCCGAAGCTCGCAAAGGCGGAGATCCTCCAGATCGTCGATCTGCTGATGAACCGGCTGCGCGTGCAGATGGCTGAGCACGAGGTGACGATCGAGCTCACCCCGGAGGCCAAGGACCTGCTCGTCGAGAAGGGTTGGGATCCGGCGATGGGCGCCCGGCCGCTCCGCCGTGCGATCCAGCGCTACATCGAGGACCCGCTCGCGGACTTCGTCCTGGGGCGGCAGCTCGAGCCTGGCTCGACGATCTTCGTCGCCCGCAAGGACGACGAAGATGTCGAGATCACGGTCGTGCCGCCTGCGCCGCCTGAGGCGATCGGCGTCGCCGCGGCGCCGGACGCACCGCCGGCCGAGATCGAGGAATAGCTAGACACGGCGAACCTGGTTGCCGGCGAAGCCGGCAACCAGGTTCGCGTCTGCGTCTCACTCGTCGAGTTGCCAGACGTCGTCGCGCAGGAGCGGCACCTCGCTGCCGTCCCGCAGCACCGCGTCGACCGCGACCTCGGGCCCGCCGATCATGAAATCGGTGTGCACCGTGGAGACGTTGACGCCGTCGATCACTCCGCCTTCGACGGCCTCGGCATAGGCGCTGCCGTAGGCGACGTGGCAGGTGGAGTTCTCGTCGAACAGCGTGTCGAAGAACGTGACGCCGGCCTTGCCGATACGCGACGTCCCGTCGACGAGCGCCACCTCGCCGAGGAACGGCGCCTGCGCGTCGGTCTCGAGTTGGCCGCGGATCACGTCCTCTCCCTCGTCGGCATGCACCTCGACGATCCGGCCGGCCTCGAAGCGCACCTCCAGCCCCTTGACGACCTGCCCGTACAGCGCGAGCGGCCGCGTCGAGCGCACGACACCCTCGGTGCGGCGGTTGTCGGGCGTGGTGAAGACCTCCTCGGTCGGCATGTTCGCGACGTAGGGGATGCCGGCGGCCGTCTCGGACTCACAGCCCTGCCACCGCGACTCCGGTAGCAGGCCGATCGTCAGGTCGGTTCCGGGCCCGGTGAACCGCAGCCCGTCGACCTGCAGGTCGTTCAGCGCACGGGCGCGCGCGCCAATGCGCTTGACGTGAGCCTGCCACGCGGCGACCGGGTCATCCTCGTCGAGGCGCACACAGAACTCGACGAGCTCCCACAGCCGGTCGGTGTCCGGCTCGCCGAACATCTGCTTCGCCCAGCCGGCGTTGGGGACGCCCACCACGGTCCAGTTGTTCAGCTGCTCGTTGACCTGGCGGTTGTTCTCGTGCGCCAGTTCGAGCATGCGGGCCTTGCCGACGCGTTCGCCCGGCAGGTCTGCGAGCAGTTCCGGCTCGGCGTCGCCCGTCAGCGCCACGATTGCGGCGTTCTCGTCGCCGATCTCGACCGCGCGCTCGAGCAGCCACGGGGGCGTCCACGAGAGGACCTCGTCCGCGGCAAACTCGATCAGGGAACGGCGAACGTGCTGGTCCGAGTAGTAGACGTCGACGTAGCGCGCGCCGGCCTCGTAGGCCGCGCGGGTCACCGCACGAGCGACGTCCGCATGCTCGACGCGCGCGATCACCTCGACCAGCTGCCCCGGCTGCACGTTCGCGCCGACGCGCACCGCCAGCTCGGCGTAGCGCTTGAGCCGCGCCTCGTGCGTCACTCCGGTAGCTGCCACGTGTCCTCGCGCAGGATCGGGATCGACGTCCCGTCCTTCGTCACGCCGTCGACCTCGAGCTCGGGGCCGCCGACCATGAAGTCGGTGTGCAGGCTGGCGACGTTCATCCCCTCGCCGGGCTCTCCGTCGAAGACCTCGGGGATGCCGAAGCCGTAGGCGATGTGGCAGGTGGCGTTCTCGTCGTAGAGCGTGTCGAAGAACGTGATGTTCGTCTGCCCGACGCGCGAGGTGCCGTCGACGAGCGCAAGCTCGCCGAAGTAGCGCGCGCGCTCGTCGCTCTCGAGCTGGGCGCGCACGATCCCGGCGCCACGGTCGGCCTCGACGTCGACGATCTTCGCGTCGGACACCGTCAGCCGCAGGCCCTCGATCACCTCGCCGTTCAGGGCGAGCGGCCGGCTCGAGCGGATCGTTCCTTCCGCCCGGCGGCAATCGGGGGTCGTGAAGACCTCCTCCGTCGGCATGTTCGGCACGTACTCGATGCCGTCCCTCGTCCGGAAGAGAGCCGACATCCAGCGTGCGTTCGGGAGCAGGCCGACCCGGAAGTCGGTGCCGGGGCCGCGGTAGTGGAGTGAGTCGAGCCGAAGCTCGTTCAACACGGCGCCGCGCGCCTCGAGCCGCTGCATGTGGTCGCGCCACGCAGTGACCGGGTCGGGCTGGTCGAGCCGCGTGCACGCGGCGACTGCCTGCCAGAGGCGCTCGACGTCGGGCTCGCCGAAGACCTTCTCCGCCCAGCCGTCGTTCGGGTAGGCGACGATCGTCCAGTTGCTGCTCCGGTCGACGAGCTGCTGGCGGTAGATCTCTGCGATCCCCTTCATTCGCGCCCGGCCGACCCGTTCGCCGTCGAGGTCGGACAGCAGATCCGGCTCAGGATCGCCGGTCGTTGCGATCAGCGCCTGGTCGGCGTTGCTCTCGGCCAGCGTCTTCAGCCACCCGGGCTCATGGGTCAACGCTTCGTCGGGGCCGAGCTCGATCATCGCCTTGCGCACGTGCTGGTCACGGTACGAGACGTCGACGTAGCGCGCTCCGGCAGCGTAGGCCTGGCGGGTGATCGCGCGGGCAAGCGGCACATGCTCGATCTGGGAGCTGACGAACACGATCTGTCCCTGCTGTACGTTCGCGCCGACGCGGACCGCCAGCTCCGCATACCGGGTAAGCCGTTCGTCTACGTCAGCTGCCATGCGTCCTCCCGCAGGATGGGGACAGTCTTGCCGTCGGCGGCCAGCCCGTCCACCGCCACCTCCGGTCCGCCGATCATGAAGTCGGTGTGCACCGAGGAGACGTTGATGCCGCGATCGCGCAACTCGTCGGGCGACAGGCCGTCCAGGCCGTCGATCCCGAAGGTCACGGCCGCGCCGTAGGCGATGTGGCAGGTGGCATTCTCGTCGAAGAGCGTGTCGAAGAAGGTGATCCCCGTCTGGCCGACGCGCGACTCGCCGTCGACCAGCGCCACCTCGCCGAGCCGCCCGCCGAAGTCGTCGACGTCCATCTGCGCGCGCACGGCGTCGGCGCCGGAGGACGCCGTCACCTCGACCGCGTCGCCGCCCTCGAAGCGCAGCTCGAGGTCGCGGACGACGGTACCGCCGAGCGCGAGCGGGCGCGTCGAGCGGACGGTGCCTTCGGTACGGCGCCAGTCGGGGCAAGCGAAGACCTCTTCGGTCGGGAGGTTCGGGACGTGTGAGATGCCGTCCCGCGTCTCGATCCGGCCGCCGACCCAGCGCACGCCGGGGACGAGGCCGATGGTGAGGTCGGTGCCGGGGCCTGAGAAGCGGACCGCATCGAGTGCCAGCGCGTTCAGACGCTCGCAGCGGTGGTGCAGCTTGTCGACGTGCTCGCGCCAAGCGGCGACCGGATCGGGCTGGTCGAGCCGCACTGACTGCGCGACGGCCTCCCACAACCGCTCCAGGTCGGGCTCACCGAACACCTGGAGCGCCTGGCCCTCGGTCGGGAAGGCAGCGATCGTCCAGTTGATCACCCGCTCGTTCACCGCGCGGAGGTAGATCGTCATCCCGTCGATCGGGCGCGCCCGTCCGACGCGGTCCTGATCGAGGTCGGCGAGGAGCTCCGGCTCGGCCTCGCCGGCGAGCTGGATCACCGCTGCGCCGTCGAGGAGCGCCTCGGTACGGGCCAGCTCCCACGCCGGCGTGGCGGAGAGGTCCTCGTCGGGGGCGTTCCGGATGAACGCCTTGCGGACGTGCTGGTCGACGTAGTGGACGTCGACGTTCCGGGCGCCGGCGGCGTACGCGGACTCCGTGACTGCGCGGACGAGCGGCACGTGCTCGACGAGGCCGGTGACGAAGACCTGCTGACCGGGCTGAACGTTGGCGCCCACGCGAACGATCAGGTCGGCATACGAGGAGAGGCGGTCGGTCATGAGCGAGACAATAGAGAAGTCGATATCAAGTGTCGAGCGGGACGTCGTCCCAGTCCGAGCCGGCCCCGCAGAGCCAGTTCAGCGCGTGGTGGCGCTCGAGCGCGATCGAGTGGGCCTCGGCGTGCTGCTCGGGCGTCAGATGGCGGTAGACCTTGCCGTAGGAGTGGAAATCGCCACGCATCGGCGACGGCAGCACGCCCTGCTCATAGCCACGCATGGCGGTCGCTGCGATCAGCTGGTCGAACGTCGCGTATCGCGCCGGCAGCTCGAGCTTGCCGGCCGCCTGGAGCTCGGTCGTGCGGGCCCGCCAGTGCCACAAACGCGCGGATTCGCACTCGAGCTCGAGGTCCTCTGCCCCCCGCAGGTCGCCGTCGGCCGGGTCGACCTGGACGACCGCGTCGGGGTCGAACGGGTGGTCGTAGCCAGGCAGCTCGGCGAGCTGGAGCGCCCACAGGAGCGTCCCGAGCGCCTCGCCGCGCCAGACGGCGTCGACGACCGCACGGTCGTCCGACTCGGCCGGCAGGCGTGCGAGCGCGCTCCGCAGCTCGCCGCGCATGGCCCGGCAGCGCTCGATGACCTTTCCCTGCGACCGTGGTTTGCGGCGGGACATCCTCCGCAGAACCTAGCCCAGGATCGCCTCGACCTCCGAGAGTGTCTCCGCGTCGAGCTCGATCCCGCTCGCCGACGCGTTGTCGCGTACCTGCTCGGGCCGGGAGGCGCCGACGATCGCCGAGGCGACGTTCTCCTCGCGCAGCACCCACGCGAGCGCGAGCTGGGGCATCGTGACCCCGAGGCGCGCCGCGACCGGGACGAGCCGCTGCACGCGCTCGAGCACGTGCTCCTCGAGCCAGCGGTCCATCATCCGGCCCATCCGCCGGCTCGTCGCGCGCGAGCCCTCGGGCGGCGGCGAACCGGGCTTGTACTTCCCGGTCAGCGCGCCCTGGGCGAGCGGCGACCACACGATCTGGGAGATCCCGTTCTCCCGGCAGAGCGGGATTACCTCGCGCTCGGGCTCGCGCCAGAGCATCGAGTACTGCGGCTGCGACGACACGAACTGCTCCCAGCCCCGCTCATGCGAGAGGTCGAGTGACGCCTGGATCTGCGCAGCCGTCCACTCGCTGAAGCCGATGTAGCGCGCCTTGCCGGCACGCACGACCTCCGTGAGTGCTTCCATCGTCTCCTCGAGTGGTGTTCGCGGGTCGTAGCGGTGGCACTGGTAGAGATCGACGTACTCGGTACGCAGGCGCCGTAGCGACTCGTCGATCTGCTTGTGCACCTGTTCCCGCGAGAGGCCCTCGTTCTCGCCCGAGTCGTCCATCGGGAAGTAGAGCTTCGTCGCGAGCACGTACGAGCCGCGCGGCCGGCCTTGCAGCAATTCGCCGAGGAACTCCTCTGCAGCGCCGAGCGCATACACGTTCGCCGTGTCGATGAAGTTGATGCCGGCCTCGAACGCCGCATCCACGCAGGCGCGCGCCTGCTCGTCGCCGACGCCGCCGCCGTAGGTCAGCCATGAGCCGAGGCTGATCTCGGAGACGCTGAGGTCACTTGATCCGAGCTGTCTGTATCTCATGGGGATCGATCGTTCCAGAGCGGGCACGCCTGCCGTCGGGACCTACGAGTACCGTCACTTGCCCATGGCGAAGCCGGCTGCCGTCCAGCACGTGTGCACCGAGTGCGGGACGTCGTCCGGCCGCTGGCTGGGGCGCTGCCCCGGCTGCGGTGAGTTCGGGACGATGCTCGCCGAGTCCGTGCCCCTACGCGGCGCGAAGCCGGCCGCTCAGGCACGGACGCCGCTGCGGCTCGTCGACGTCGTCTGCGAGGAGTCGGATCGCATTCCGACCGGAGTGCCGGAGCTCGACCGGGTGCTTGGCGGCGGGCTCGTGCCTGCCTCGGTCGTGCTCGTCGGCGGCGAGCCCGGGGTCGGCAAGTCGACGCTGCTCCTGAACGCGCTCGGGGCGATCTCGCGCGAGCGGCGGGCGCTCCTCGTCACCGGCGAGGAGTCGGTGGCGCAGGTGAAGCTGCGGGCCGCGCGCCTCGGCGGCTGCGACGAGGTCGAGATCCTCGCCGAGACCGAGCTCGACGTCGTCTGCGAGACCCTGGAGCGTGAGCGGCCCGCCGTGTGCGTGATCGACTCGGTGCAGACGCTCTGGTCGCAGGAGATCGGCTCCGCGCCGGGATCCGTCTCGCAGGTGCGTGAAGCGGCGAGCCGCCTGCTACGCGTCTCGAAGGAGAACGGCGTCGCCACCTTCCTCGTCGGTCACGTGACCAAGGACGGCTCCGTCGCCGGCCCGCGCGTGCTCGAGCACCTCGTCGACTGCGTGCTGCAGTTCGAGGGTGACGGCTACCACGCGCATCGCATCCTCCGCGCGGTGAAGAACCGGTTCGGCTCCACGAACGAGCTCGGCGTGTTCGAGATGACAGGCACCGGCCTGGTCGGCGTCCCCGACCCGTCGGGGCTCTTCGGGCACACCCACGGCGGCGAGGTGGGGGCGGCCGTCACCTGCGCGCTCGAGGGCACCCGGCCCCTGCTGCTCGAGATCCAGTCCTTGGTGGCCCCGACCGACCTGGCGATGCCGCGCCGCGTCGGCACGGGCGTCGATCCGAAGCGCCTGGCGATGATCGTCGCCGTGCTCTCGCGTCATGCCGGCCTGCCCCTCGGCGGCGCGGACGTCTTCGTCAATGTCGCGGGCGGCGTCCGGATCGACGAGCCCGGGGCCGACCTCGGGGTCGCGCTGGCGATCGCCTCGGCGGCCAAGGGCGTCCCCGTGCGCGAGGGCGTGGCGGCCTACGGCGAGATCGGGCTCACGGGACGGCTGCGCCCGGCGACCCAGACCGACCGGCGGGCGGAGGAATGCCGCAAGTTCGGCATCTCGTCGATTGTCGGGCCCGAGGTGGAGACGCTCAGGCAGGCCCTCACGGGCGCCCTGGCGGATTTCGCCGACTAGCAGGCATTTTCCCGAAAATGGCGTATTTGCAGGGTTTCTGGTACCCTGTCCTTCCCGCCGGTGGAGCCTTTTCGGGCCGCCGGCACTTTCGCGACTACAGACGGAACCGGAGGAGAAGCTTGTACAAGGTCGGTGACAAGGTGGTGTACCCGCACCACGGTGCAGGCACGGTTGTCAAGCGTGAGAAGCGCGAGGTGCTCGGCGAGAAGCGCGAGTACCTGACGATCAAGATCCTGCACAACGACATGACCGTGAATGTCCCCGCCGACAACGCCGAGCGC
>JADGPE010000005.1 GCA_017882605.1 Thermoleophilia bacterium
CGACGTCGCGGTGAGCCGGGGTGAGGGTTACCCAGATCGCGCCGTTGAGGGTCTTGGCCCACTGTCGGGCCAGTGTTGTCTTCCCGTAGCCCGCTGGGGCAAGCAGCAGAATCACGCGCGCTTCGCTGTCGTCGAGCATCTTGATCAGCCGCGGCCGCTCGATGATGCGACGCTCGTGGCGGACTTGCCTCGGTTGTTTTGTGCCTGCGGTCATGCCTGCCCGCCCTCGTCCGAAGACGCACCGCTCGCCGCCGTGAAAGCTACGCCTCTCGTGAAGAAATGCAAAGGGGCCGGGCGTCCGCGGCGGAGGGTTTCGCCGCGGACGCCGCTTCGCCGTCAGCCCCCGTTATCGGCTCGCGCCGACTCCAGGCGGTTCGCCAACGGGTCCTCGCCCGTCAGCAAACGGAACGCGACCGGAATCTGTCGCCGCCGCGGAACCCCGAGCTTCTGCCGGAGGACGTCGCAATGTGCCTTTGCCGTCCGGGGCGAGATGCCGAGCTCGACGCCGACCTCGTCGTTGGACAGACCTTGAGCGATCAGTTCGACAACCTGGCGCTGCCGGTCGGTGATGCCTGAAGGGTTTCGGAGTGCCTGCATGTGAGCCAGGCTACGGCGTGGGCGCAGGCAGAAGTATCGGCCAAAGGGCGTATCCGTCAGCGGACGGGTGTGGCGCTACGTCGTCAGAACGGCGACGACCTCGCGGACGGCGTCGGCGCTCTTGCCGAGTGCCGCTTGCTCTGTGGCGTCGAGGTCGACCTCGAGGATCTGCTCGATCCCGCGCGAGCCGAGTTTCACCGGGACGCCCATGTACAGACCGTTGATGCCGTACTCACCCTCGAGGTACGCGGTGCATGGCAGCACGCGCTTCTCGTCGAGCATGATCGAGTCCACCATTTGCGCGGCCGCCGCGCCCGGTGCGTACCACGCGGACGTGCCGAGCAACTGCACGACCTCGCCGCCTCCCTTGGCGGTGCGCTCGACCAGCGCGGCGATCTTCTCCTCGGAAACCAGCTTGCGGATCGGCACACCGCCGACCGTCGTCGCGGAGATGACCGAGACCATCTGGTCGCCGTGCCCGCCGAGCACGACCGCGCTCACGTCTTTGACCGACGCGCCTGTCTCCCAGGAGATGAACGTCTGCAGCCGTGCGGTGTCGAGGATCCCCGCCTGGCCGAAGACGCGCTCCTTGGGAAAGCCGGAGACGTTCTTCGCGACGTGGCACATAGCGTCGAGGGGGTTCGAGACGACGATCAGGATCGTGTCCGGGCTCTTTGCGACGACCTTCTCCGTGACGTCCTTGACGATCTTCTCGTTCGTCTGCACGAGGTCGTCGCGGCTCATGCCGGGCGAGCGGGGGAGACCGGCGGTGATGACGACGACGTCCGAGCCGGCTGTCGGCGCGTAGTCGTTCGACCCGGTGACGCTCGGTTCGTAGCCGAGCACGGCGCCCATCTGGTTGATGTCGAGCGCCTTGCCCTGGGGCAGGCCTTCCTTGATGTCGACGAGGACGATGTCGGCGTAGTCGCGCTGCGCCAGAACCTGCGCGCAGGTCGCGCCTACGTTTCCCGCGCCGACGACCGTGATCTTCCGCCTCTTACTCACAGTTCCGCCTCCAGTTTGTCGATGATCGCATCCGCGTACTTGCTCGTGCCGACCGCGGTCGAATCGTCGCGGGACGGCTTCATGCCGAGGTGATCCAGCATCAGCTTGCCCGAGACGATCATCGCGGTCGGGTTCACCCTGTTCTGGCCCTTGTATTTCGGCGCCGAGCCGTGGGTCGCCTCGAAGACGGCGACGTCGGGCCCGATGTTCGCGATCACTCGCTCCCCCTCGGGTGTTCCTGCTTCGTACTCGATCCCGGCATAGAGGTCTTCGGTGTTCTCCCGCACGATTACGAGATCGACGTTGTCGTAGCGGGAGCGCACGCCCTCGAAGGTCTTGCATAGGCCCGCCCGGTTTGCCTTCACCGACGCGCTTCCGTGAGCTCCGGGCCGGTCCCGTCGCCGGGGATCAGGGTGACACGGTGCGCCATCGCGCGGGCCAGCGTACACACCAGGTTTCTCGAGCGGCGGTTAGGCGGCCGCCGCCCGATTCACCTTGTGTACCGTTCGCGGTCGATGAGCGCGACCAGCGACTTTCGTCCCGGACTCGAAGGTGTCATCGCTTTCGAGACCGAGATCGCCGAGCCGGACAAGGACGGCGGCGCGCTTCGGTATCGCGGCATCGACATCGAGGAGCTCGTTGGGCACTACCCCTTCGAGAACGTCTGGGGGCTGCTCGTCGACGAGGATCTCAACTCATCGCTCCCGCCCACGGAGGCGATCCACCTTCAGGACCCGAGCGGCTCAGTGCCGGCCGACCTGCAGGCTGCGCTCGCGACGCTCGGCCCGAAGTGGGACATGCAGAAGCTCGTGGACATCGACGACAAACAGGCGCGTGATGACCTCGCCCGACTTTCGTCGGCGACGCTTACAATCGTTGCCCAGGCGGCGCGCGGGAAGCAGCCGGCGGTGCCCGAGTCGGAGATCGAGCAGGGCGAGAACGCCGCCGCCAAGTTTCTGATCCGGTGGCGCGGCGAGGCCGACCCGCGCGCGGTCACGGCGCTCGACACGTACTGGATCTCCGCCGCCGAGCACGGTCTGAATGCTTCGACCTTCACGGCGCGGATCGCCGCCTCCACAGGCGCCGACTGCGCGGCTGCGATGTCGTCGGCAGTCGGAACCCTCTCGGGACCGCTGCACGGCGGTGCGCCCGCGCGCGTGCTCCCGATGATCGACGGCGCGGCGAGCGCCGGCGACCCCGAGCAGTACGTCCGCGGGATGCTCGACCGCGGCGAGCGGATCATGGGCTTCGGGCATCGCGTCTACCGCGCCTACGATCCGCGCGCGACCGTGCTCAAGCGCACTGCGATGGAGCTCGGGTCGCCGCGTGTGGAAATGGCCGCCGCGCTCGAGGAGGCGGCGCTGAAGGTGCTGCGCGAGAAGTCGCCCGACCGCCAGCTCGAGACGAACGTCGAGTACTGGGCGGCAGTCGTGCTCGACATCGCGCAGATCCCTGCCGAGCTCACTCCCGCCATGTTCGGCTGCGCTCGTGTCGCCGGCTGGTCGGCCCACATCCTCGAGCAGAAGCGCACGGGTCGTTTGATCCGGCCGGGGGCCCGTTACATCGGCCCGCCGCCGCGACCGGTTTCCGACGTCACGTAGTGACTCTCGCCGAAGCCGCGGCTCAAGCTGACGCGCTCGCCGAGGAGGGCAACGAGCGCGAGCTCGCGAAGCTTCGCGCGGAATGGGACGAACTGTTGGAGGCATCGGCGCGTGGAGCCGACTTCCGCGACCGGGCGATCGCCTACCGCGCAATCGGGCAGTTTCGCTTTCGCACGAAGAAGGAGCTGCTGCGCCGCGGGCTCGTGGACGACAGCCCGGCCGTGCGTGGCTCGGCGCTGCTCGCTCTCGAGAGGCTTTCCCGCGATCATCCGGGTGACGTCAACGACGTCCGGCCCTTGCTCCACGAGCTCGTGACGCATGACGGGAACGAGGCGGTGCGCCGGCTCGCGATCGTCGCGCTGAAGAACGGCTCGCCGCGTCCGGACACGATCCAGATCCTCGCGTCGCTCGGCGAGGACGACGATCAGCCCCGCGAGCTGCGCGAGGCAGCCGCGAAGGTGGCGCAAGTGCTTCGCCGAAAGGGCGCGAAGTAAGAAGCGACTGCTACGTACAGCGGCAGCCGTCGTGGCGACCGCAGGACGGGCAGACCATCCGCTTGCGCTTCAGCTCAAGTCCGTTCTTGGCCAGGCCGGCCTTCATCATCAGCCACGCCGCTGCCGATGCCAGGGCCATGAAGAGTTCGACGTGTGGATCGATCGACAAGCTGGTCCTCCGTTGATCTTTTCCGAGCGTGGGGGTGCGCTCGGTAATACAACTCCCGACGTCTCCGATCGGTTACGTGGGTGTAGAGCTCGGTCGTTGAAAGATCGGCATGGCCCAGCATTTCTTGAACAGATCTGAGATCGGCTCCGCCCTCCAGCAGATGAGTGGCGAAGGAGTGGCGCAGAAGGTGCGGATGAACGCGCTGCGGATCGAGACCCGCCTTCTCCGCGACCTTGCGCAGGATCAGGAACGCGCCCGCCCGCGTCAGCGGTCCGCCGCGGGCGTTCAGAAAGAGCTCCGGACGGTGGCGGGAGTCCAAAAACGGGCGCCCACGGGCGAGGTAGCGGCGCAGCGCTTCCGCCGCATGGCGGCCGATCGGCACGACTCGCTCCTTGCCTCCCTTGCCGATCACCCGGACGAGCCGGTCGTCGAGGTCGATGCCGGCGCGGTCGAGCCCGACTGCCTCCGAAACGCGGAGCCCGGCGCCGTAGAGCAGCTCGACGAGCGCCTGGTCGCGGAGCGAGCGCGGCTGGGTGCCGGCCGCGGCCTGGATCAGCCGCTCGGCCTCTCCAGGGGAAAGCGTCTTCGGAAGCGGCTTCGTTCGCCGCGGGAGGGCGACCGCTGCCGCCGGGTTGTCCTCGCGGGCCCCGAGGAGCTGCTGGTGGCGGAAGAAGCTGCGCGCCGAAGCGGTGCGGCGCGCAATCGTGGAGTTCGAAAGCCCGTCCGCCCGCAGCTGCGCCACGTAACGCTCGAGCTCTTCGAGCGTCGCCCTGCCTACCGGCTTCCCGAGGTATGCGGCGAGCGTCTTCAGGTCGCGGCGGTACGCATCGACGGTGCGCGGCGAGCGTTGCGCTGCCAGCAGCGCGAGGAAGCCGTCGAGCTCCGGCTCGCGAGCCTCAGGATCTGGGATGAGAGTGGTCATAGACCTTTCGCAGTCGCTTGGCGTCGACGTGGCTGTACATCTGGGTGGTCGAGAGCGAGGCGTGACCGAGCAGCTCCTGGATCGTCCGGAGGTCGGCACCGCCTTCCAGCAGGTGCGTCGCGAACGCGTGCCGCAGCCGGTGTGGGTGCGGGACGAGCCGGCGCAACGTCGATGTGTCGAGCCGCCGGCCACGGGTCGAGAGGAAGAGCGCGTTCTCGGCGCCGCGCGCGAGCTGGGGGCGCGAGTCGCGCAGGTAGCGAGCGACGAGACTCGCGGCCTCTTCGCCGAGCGGGACGATCCGGTCCTTGCCGCCCTTGCCGAGCCGCACGTGCACGAGCTCCTGTTCGAAGTCGACGTCGCCGAGGTCGAGCCCGACCGCCTCTGCGCTGCGCAGACCCGCCGAGTAGACGAGCTCGATGAGTGCCTGGTTGCGCAGTGCGAGCGGCCCTTCGCCCCCGAGTGCGTCGACGATGTCCTCGACCTCCCTTCGCTTCGGTGCGTCGGGCAGCCGGCGCGGTCGCTTCGGCGCGAATGATCCGTCCGGCACGCGTTCCGGCCCGAGGGCATAGCGGACGAGGGAGCGCACCGCGGTCAGCTTCCGGCCGATCGTTGCGGGCGCAAGCCGGCCGCGCGGACGCGCACGCCCGAGTTCTGCCACCCAGTCGGCGAGCACCCGAACGTCAACGTCCTCGATCGGGCTGTCCGGCCCGAACCACTGCGCGAACTCGCGCAAGTCGCCCGCATAGACGCGGCGTGTCCCGTCGCTGATGCCCGCAGCGGCGAGGTACCGCTTGGTTGCGGCCTCGAAGGTCACTCCGTGATGTTCGCCGCGAGATATAGGATCGCCTGCCCTATGAGCGATCGCTGGACACGCCTCGCAGAGCTCGCCGTTCACGGCGCGAACATCCAGCCCGGCCAGATCGTGATGGTCACCGGTGAGATCGGCCAGGAGGAGATGGCCCGCGCAGTCGCGGCGGCGGCCTACGACCGGGGCGCGAAGTTCGTCGACGTCGACTACTTCGACCCGTGGATCAAGCGTGCACGGATCGAGCACGCAGATCCCGGGACGCTCGAGTTCGTCCCCGAGTGGTACGGACATCGGATGCTCGCGCACGCGGAGCAGCACGGAGGCCGTGTGACGCTCGTAGGTGTCGTTGCGCCCAACGCGCTCGACGGGCTCGACATGAGTCTCGCGGGGAAGGACATGCTGCCGCGCGTCAAAGAGCTCGGCAAGATCGTCGGGGATCGGTCGACGAACTGGTGCATCGCACCGTGCCCCCACCGCGAGTGGGCCAGGCTCGTCTACCCGGAGCTGCCCGGCGACGAGGCATACGAGAGGCTGTGGCGCGAGCTCGAGCACGTGCTGCGCCTCGACGAACCGGACCCCGGACAGGCGTGGGAGGAGCGGATCGACATCTTGAACGATTCGGCTCGCAGGCTGGCCGAGCGTCGGTTCGACGCGTTCGAGCTGCGGGGGCCGGGCACCGAGCTGACCGTCGGGATGCTGCCGACCCACAACTGGTGGGCGGCGGACTTCTCGACCGCCGACGGACTACGACATTTCCCGAACCTGCCGACCGAAGAGGTGTTCACGACCCCGGATCCGCTGCGCACGGAGGGCCATGTCGCATCGACGAAGCCGCTCGTCCTCCGCGACGGCACGATCATCCGCGGCCTGCGTGTGCGTTTCGAAGCCGGCACCGCGGTCGAGATCGACGCCGACGAGAACGTCGACGCGTTGCGCTCACAGCTCGCGATCGACGAAGGAGCTCTTCGGCTCGGGGAGCTCGCGCTCGTCGACCGTCAGGGACGCATCGGTCCGCTCGGCACCGTGTTCTTCAACACGCTCCTCGACGAGAACGCCGCGAGCCACGTGGCTTTCGGAAGCGGCTTCCCGTTCCTCGTCGAGGCGGCAGACGCCGACCGCGTCAACACGGCCGGCACGCACGTCGATTTCATGATCGGCTCGCCCGAGCTCGAGGTCGACGGCGTCACCACCGCCGGCGAGCGGGTGCCCGTCCTGCGAAACGGCGACTGGCAGATCTAGGCCTCCGTAGTTCTTGCGGTGTCGAATCGGAGGCCGCGCTGATGATCGGCCGGTGCTCCGCCGCGAACCTGCGCGAACACCCCTAGAAGGAGGCGCGGGCCATGCCCGACATTCTCAGGTTCACGGACGAGCGCGACGGGCAGAGCTTCGAAGCGCCGATCGAAGACGAGGCGATCCGCGCGACCGCGCTCAAGCCCGCGGCACTCGTCAGCTACGACCCGGCCTTCCTGAACACCGCGTCGGTCAGAAGTGCGATCACCTACATCGACGGTGACGCCGGCATCCTTCGCTACCGGGGTTACCCGATCGACCAGCTCGCAGAGCAAGCGACCTATCTCGAGGTCGCCTATCTCCTGATCCACGGGGAGCTGCCCAACCAGGAAGAGCTCGCGCACTGGGCGTACGACATCACCATGCACACGTTCCTGCACGAGAACGTGAAGCGCTTGATGGAGGGGTTCCGGTACGACGCGCACCCGATGGGGATGCTCGTCAGCGTTACCGCCGCACTTTCGACCTTCTATCCCGAGGCGCAGAACGTCGACGACGCCGCGATTCGCATGCAGCAGGCCGTGCGGCTGATCGCGAAGGTGCCTACGATCGCAGCCTGGTCGTACCGGCACTCGAAAGGCCTTCCGTACGTCTACCCGGACAACGATCTGGGTTTCGCCGCGAACTTCCTCTCGATGATGTTCCGCATGGGCGAGACGCAGTACCACGCTGAGCCCGAGCTCGAGCGCGCGCTCGAGGTGCTCTTCATCCTGCATGCCGACCACGAGCAGAACTGCAGCGCGAACGTGATGCGGTCGATCGGCTCGTCGAAAGCTGATCCGTACGTTTCGCTCGCGGGCGCTGCGGCAGCGCTCTACGGGCCGCTGCACGGCGGCGCGAACGAGGCGGTGCTACGGATGCTCGAGGAGGTCGGCAGCGTCAAGAACGTCCCGGAGTTCATCCGCGGCGTCAAGGACGGAGAAGGCCGCTTGATGGGCTTCGGCCACCGCGTCTACAAGAACTACGACCCACGGGCCCGGATCATCAAGCGAACTGCCGACGACGTCTTCCAGGTGACCGGGCGCAACAAACTGCTCGACATCGCCCTCGAGCTCGAGAAGATCGCGCTCGAAGACGAGTACTTCGTCTCCCGCAAGCTCTACCCCAACGTCGACTTCTACTCCGGCCTGATCTACCAGGCGCTCGGCCTGCCGACGGCGCTCTTCCCCGTCATGTTCGCGATTCCCCGAACGTCAGGCTGGCTCGCCCAGTGGCTGGAGGGTGTCCAGGATCCCGAACAGAAGATCGCCCGTCCGCGCCAGATCTACACCGGGCCGGCTGAGCGTGATTTCGTCGTGCTGGAGAGCCGGAGGGCGTCGACAGCTACCGCCTCCTGAGACGAGGACGCCTCCCCGGGCCGCCGAACGGCTGAAGTCCGTACCATTCAGGCGTTCGGCGGCCCCTTCGCGCGCGCCGGCAACTTCATGACGAATCTGGCCGACACCTTGAAGGAGGGCTCCGGATGACAGCGACTGAGATTTCCGGCCGCGTGGATCTCACCGAGCACGGGATTGACGCGTCCGGTGCCGTCTACCGAAACCCGACCACGTCGCTGCTCTACACCCACGCGCTGCTCCGCGGCGACGGGAAGCTGGGCGAAGGCGGCCCGCTCGTGGTCGACACCGGCACCTTCACCGGGCGTTCCCCGAGGGACAAGTTTCTCGTCGACGAGCCTTCCTCGACGGATCGCATCTGGTGGGGCGGCGACGTGAACCAGAAGCTCTCCGAGGATCACTACGAAGGGCTGCGTGAGAAGGTCACCTCGCACCTCGCCTCGGCCCCTGCGCTCTATGTCGTCGACGCGTGGGCGGGAGCGGACCCGGCGCATCGCCTCGGTGTGCGCGTCATCACCGCGCACCCGTACCACGCGCTCTTCGCGCGCACGATGTTCATCGATCTCACGCCCGAGGAACAAGCCCCCTTCGCGCCGCAGGCTCTCGTCCTGCACACGCCCGACCTCGAGGCGGACCCCCACGTGGACGGCACACGCACCGGAACCTTCGTCGTCCTGCATCCGGGGCGCACCGAGCTGCTCGTCGGGGGCACGCACTACGCCGGCGAGATCAAGAAGTCGATCTTCACCGTGATGAACGACCGGTTGCCGCTCGAGGGCATCTTCCCGATGCACTGCTCGGCGAACGTCGACGAGGACGGTCACGTCGCGATCTTCTTCGGTCTCTCGGGCACCGGGAAGACGACGTTGTCAGCGGATCCCGAGCGCTCGCTGATCGGCGACGACGAGCATGGGTGGGGCGACAGCGGCGTCTTCAACATCGAGGGCGGCTGCTACGCAAAGGTGATTCGCCTCTCCCCGGTCGCAGAGCCGGAGATCTTTCGCACGACGCGCACCTTCGGAACGATTCTCGAGAACGTCACGATCGACGATTTCGGCCGCCTCGACCTTGACGACGACTCGAAGACGGAGAACACGCGCGCCGCGTACAAGCTCGAGCAGATCGGTCATGCGCTCCACGCAAAGCAGGCCGGCCACCCGAACTCGGTGATCTTCCTCACCGCCGATGCGTTTGGGATCCTGCCGCCGATCGCCAAACTGACGCGCGAGCAGGCGCTCTACTACTTCCTTTCCGGCTTCACGGCAAAGCTCGCAGGCACGGAGATCGGGGTCACCGAGCCCCAGCCGACCTTCTCGACGTGTTTCGCGCAGCCCTTCCTGCCGCAGCCACCCTCGGTCTACGCGCGCATGCTCGGCGAGAAGCTCGACGCGCATGCAGCCGACGTGTGGCTCGTGAACACGGGCTGGACCGGGGGTCCGTTCGGCGAGGGTCAGCGGATGCCGATCCAGGCGACGCGCACCATGCTGCGCGCGGCGCTGTCCGGCAAGCTCGAGCACGCAGAACTGCGCACCGACGAAGTGTTCGGCTTCCAAGTCCCGGTGCGGGTGCCGGGTGTCGACCTGAAGCTGCTCGACCCGCGGTCGACGTGGCGCGACCCGGAGCTGTACGACCGCAAGGCGCGCGAGCTTGCGAAGCTTTTCGTGGAGAACTTCGCCGCGAGGTTCGCCGACGTCGACGAGCCGATTCGGGCCGCAGGTCCGACCCTGGGCGCCTGATGCCGCGTCCGGTGATCTGGAAGCCGCGCTATGCCACCCGGCGTATGCGCGAGCGGGCGTGGGCGCGAGCCGACCTCGAACGCGAGCGGGCCGCGCGTGCAAGCCCGGTTGCGCCGTCGCTTCTCGCTCGGCTGCTGCGGGTTCTTCGGTAGCGTCCCTCTACGTGGAAGCAACCCACGACGTCCTGGTCGTCGGCGCAGGCTGCGCCGGCATGCGCGCAGCCATCGAAGCCCACGACGCAGGAGCCGACGTCGGGGTGATCTCGAAGCTGCACCCGACCCGCAGCCATTCCGGCGCGGCGGAGGGCGGCATCAACGCTGCGCTCGGCAACGCCGCGGAGGACTCACCGGAGATTCACGCCTTCGACACGGTCAAGGGCTCCGACTACCTGGGCGACCAGGACGCGATCGAGATCTTCACGCGCGAGGCGCCGGGTGACATCTATCAGCTGGAGCACTGGGGCGCGTTCTTCTCGCGCCGCGAGGACGGCAAGCTTGCGCAGCGCCCATTCGGCGCCGCCGGCTCGCCCCGCACGGTCTTCGCAGCCGACATCACGGGCCATGTGCTGATCCAGGTGCTCTACGAGCAGCTCGTGAAGCGAGACATCACCGTGTACGAGGAGTACTTCGCGTGGAAGCTCGTCGAGAATGACGGCCGTTGCCAGGGCGTCATCTGCTGGGATCTTCTGAACGGCGGCCTGAAGACGGTCGGGGGGAAGACCGTCGTGCTCGCCACCGGCGGCCAGGGCCGCATCTATCGCACCACGACGAACGCTTACGCGTGCACGGGCGACGGCGCGGCGATGGCACTCCGCCTCGGTCTGCCGCTGAAGGACATGGAGTTCATGCAGTTCCATCCGACGACGCTCTATCCGACGGGGATCCTGCTCACGGAAGGCTGTCGTGGCGAAGGTGCCTACCTGATCAACAGCGAGGGCGAGCGCTTCATGAAGCGCTATGCGCCGAATGCAATGGAGCTCGCCTCGCGCGACGTCGTCTCGCGCTCGGAGCAGACCGAGATCGATGCGGGCCGCGGCATCAACGGTTCCGTGATGCTCGACATGCGCCATCTCGGCGCCGAGCGAATCATCGAGCGGCTGCCGGGCTCACGGGAGCTCTCGATGACGTTCGCCGGTGTCGATCCGATCTATGACCCGGTGCCCGTGCGCCCGGGCGCGCACTACCATATGGGCGGCGTCGAGACCGGAAACGACGGCGAGACCGAGTTGACCGGCCTGTACGCGGCCGGCGAGGTTGCGTGCGTGTCGGTGCACGGTGCGAACCGCCTCGGCGGCAACTCGCTCATGGAGACGATCACGTTCGGGAGACGCGCCGGGCGTGCTGCAGCCGAGTGGGCTCTTTCGAACACTACGGTCGATGTCCCGCGGAGCGCCGAGGCCGACGCGGAGCGCGAGTTGAAGGCGCTGCTCGACGTCTCCTCCGGCGAGCGCGCCTGGCAGATTCGCAACGACCTCGGCACTTCGATGCTCGAGAACTTCGGTGTTTTCCGCCGCGATGAGCAGATGACGACCCAGGTCGAGATCATCGCCGGGCTGCGCGAACGCTACAAACGAGGCGTCGTCGTCGAGGACAAGGGCGAGGTCTTCAACAGCGACCTCACGCAGGCGATCGAGCTCGGGAACATGCTCGACCTCGCCGCATGCATGTTGCAGGCCGGCGTCGCCCGCAAGGAGAGCCGTGGCGCGCACGCACGCCCGTACGACTATCCCGACCGCGACGACGAGAACTTCATGAAGCATTCGATCTCGCGCTGGGTCGACGGCGGCCCCGAGCTTTCGTGGAAGGACGTTCGCTACACGAAGTACGACCCCATGGAAAGGAAGTACTAGGTGCAGGTCGGCCTGAAGATCTGGCGCTTCAACTCACGCACGGGTGAGCGGGAGCTGCAGGAGTACGAGATTGCAGCCCCCGAAGAGGCGACGCTGCTCGACTGCCTCGACATCGTCAAGGACCAGCACGACGGGACCCTCGCGTATCGCAAGAGCTGTCGGATGATGATCTGCGGCTCCTGCGGCATGCGCATGGACGGTGCCGCTGTGCTCGCCTGCAAGATGCGCATGTACGACATCGCGCAGTCCGGCCACGTCCCCGTGATCTCGGCGATGGGAAACCTGCCGATCGTCAAGGACCTCGTGGTCGACATGGATCCGTTCTGGCAGAAGTTCAACTCCGTCAACCCGTACCTCCAGCCGGGCTACGAGGAACCCCCGGACGGCAAGGAGCACGTGATCAGCCAGCAGCGGATGAACGTCGTCCACAAAGAGGCGCTCTGCATCAACTGCGGCTGCTGTGTGTCCGAGTGCAACGCAATGGAGGCCGACCCGATGTTCACCGGCCCACAGGCACTCGCCAAGGCGATGCGCTTCGTCGGCGATCCACGCGACGGCCAGAAGCTCGCTCGTCTCGAGAAGTTGAACGGCGAGCACGGGATCTGGGAGTGCACGCGCTGCTACTTCTGCAACGAGCGCTGCCCGAAGGGCGTCGATCCGCGCGACGCGATCGCAAAGCTCGGTGCCGAGTCGATGAAGGAAGGGATCGACCGCGACATGGGCGCGAAGCACGCCAAGTGGTTCGTGACGTCTGCGAGGACGACGGGCTGGCTGCGCGAGACCGAGCTCGTGCCGAAGACGCAGGGCATCGTCAGCGCGATCAAGCAGACCCGCTTCGCACTCGACCTCGCCCGGAAGGGCAAGGTGCCGCCGCCGTTCCCGCCTCATGTGGCGAAGGACGTCAGAGAGGCGCGGCGCCTCCACGACCTCGTGCGCGACCAGGGTCGCAACGGGTTTGCGGGCATCGTCCAGGGCGAGCATGCGCTGGCGCGGCTCGCGCACGGCCATTCGGGCACCGAGACGCTCGAGGAGATCTACGACCGGCCCGGGGCCTACCACCGGCCGTTCATCGCCGACGAGGAGGCTGACGTATGAGGAAGGTTGCGTACTACAAGGGGTGCCTCGCGTCGCTGTCGGCGAAGGAGCTCGACTCGGCAACACAGGCGCTTGCGCCGAAGGTCGGTCTCGAGCTCATCGAGCTCGAGTCGGTGACCTGCTGCGGTGCGGGCGACATCCACGAAGCAGAGCCCGACTACTACCTCCATCTGAACGCGCGGATCCTCTCCTACGCGGCCGCCGAAGGCGTCGACACGCTCCTGACGGTCTGCAACGTCTGCACGCTCAACCTGCGCCAAGCCAACTTCATGCTCCTCGGCGACACCGAGTTGCGCGCACGCGTCAACGAGAATCTCGTCGCCGTCGGCGTGCCCGCGTACGAGCAGGACGTCGACGTCCGCCACTTGCTCTGGGAGATCGCGGAGGGCGAGGGGTACGAGTTGCTGAAGGGCGCTGCGCACAAGGGCCTCAAGGGTCTCAAGATCGCGCCGTTCTACGGCTGCCAGATCCTGCGTCCGTCGAAGATCCAGGGCTTCGAGGATCCCGACCGCCCGTGGTCGCTCGAGCGGATCATCCAGGCATGCGGGGGCGAACCGGTCGACTATCCGGCGAAGATCAAGTGCTGCGGCTTCCCGATCATTCAGGCGCGGGAAGAGACTGCGCTCAGCGAGCTGATCCAGCCCATCGAACAGGCCTACGAGGCCGGTGCGGACGCGATCGTGACTCCGTGCCCGCTCTGCCACCTCTCGCTCGACGCGTGGCAGTCGAAACTCAAGAAGTCGACCGGACGTGACTTCAACATGCCGATCCTCCACCTCTCGCAACTCGTCGGCGTCGCCGCCGGGCTCACCGAGTCGGAGCTGAAGTTCAAGCGGCATGTCGTCTCGGTCAAGCCTGTCCTCGAAAAGCTCGAAGCCTGACCCTCGCCGTCTGGCTCGTCGCTGGGCTCGCCGCACTCGCGGCACTGGTTGCTGCCTACGCCTGGCTCGAAGCGGGCTGGGTGCGGCTGCGCGTGCGCGAAGTGTCGTTGCCCCGACTCGCTCCCGAGCTCGATGGACTTCGGATCGCCCATCTCTCGGACTTCCACCTCGGGGTGCCGTCGCGAGGCGTGCGGGCCGTCGAGCGCGCTGTGGACTGGGTGGCAGAGCGCCGGCCGGATCTCGTTTGCGTCACCGGGGACCTGCTGTCACGACCGCACGCGGAGCAGCAGCTGCTCGCGCTCCTCGAGAAGCTGCCGCATCCCTACGTCGTGCTCGGCAACCACGACTACGCGATTTCGCGCGACCCGTTCTCGCGCCCGGTCGAGCTCGGGCGGCTCGAGCACGGGACGCTGCTGCTCGACTCATCCGTCACCGTCGAGGAACGGGGGAAGCTCGTCGAGCTCGCAGGGGTCGATCCGCGCACGTGGCTGGAGAAGCGCACAAGTGCCTTCGACGAGCCGGCTGCCGACCTGCGCATCCTCCTCTGTCACTTTCCCCGCGCCCTCGACACCGTGCCCGCGGGACGCTGGGACCTGATCCTCGCGGGACACCTGCACGCCGGCCAGATTGTGCTGCCGTACGGGTTCGGGAAGCTGCTGCTCGCCCATCCGCGGGCGCGCTACGCCGAGGGGGTGTTCGAGCGGGAAGGGACTGTGATGCACGTCTCACCGGGCCTCGGGACGACGTTTGTGCCCTTCCGCTTCTTCGCCCGCCCCGAGGCGACCGAACTCGTCCTACGATGTCGCTGACATGGAAGGACACAGCGTGATCTCGCCCGAGGTGCTCGCGCGCTACGTCGCCGACGCAGCTGCTGAGGTTCCCGGCGTGCACACCAAGCAACGCCGCGGCGCACGCGTGAACGGCCTCGAGGTCGAGGTGCACGTCGTGATCGACTACGGCGCGAGCATTCCGGAGGTTGCCGCCGAGGTTCAGAAGCGGGTGATCGAGTACCTGGGCCGGATGGCGGACGTCAAGCCGACGTCGGTCGACGTGGTCGTCGACGACGTTCAGCGATAGTGGCCACTCGGATCGCAGGCCTGACGAAGCTGACGCTCGAAACGGCGCCGACGGTCTGCCACGGATGCATCTGGTGGCAGACGCGCGGCCCGCGCACGACCGACAAGGATCGGTGGATGGAGAAGATGGAGCTCGACTTTGGCGCGTGGGGCACCGTCTACTACGACTCCGACGGACGCGTGCTCGGTTCCATGCAGTACGGCCCGTCTCACGCATTCCCACGCGCAACGGAGCTCCCGGGCGGGCCGCCTTCGGAGGATTCGATGCTCGTCACGTGCGCGTACCTGACGGACTCCTCGAGCCCGTGGGTGCTGCAGTCGCTCTTCCTCGCGGCGATCGGGGAGGCTCGTGACCGCGGCGCGCCGTCGCTCGAAGCGTTCTCGTTCCGCTATCCCGAGGGCGAGTCGGCGTACGAGCGCTTCCGCGTGCACAGGACGGTGTTCCCCGTCGACTTCCTGGCCGACTTCGGCTTCGAGGTCGTGCGCTCTGCCGGCCGCGTCGGCCTTTCACGACTCGAGCTGGGCGGGCTGCAGCCGGTCGCCGAGGGCAAGCGCGAGAAGGTGCTCCGCGTCGTCAAGACCGCGTTCGGTGTCCCGGAGGGCGTCCCGGCCCCGACGCCCCCGAGTTAGGGCTCGAGCTCGCGCTCGACGGCGGTGATCTAATCGCCGAACAGACTGTAACTAGCTCGGCGCGCGCTGCCCGGAGCGCGTCGTCGGTGTCGAAGCCCGGGCCGCCCGAGGCCGGCAGGCCGCCGATCTCGAGGATCACCGGCACTTCGACACCCGCGAGCACAGAGAAGTCGACGCTGCCCCGGCCGATCGGGAGATGGTGGTTCGTCGCGGGCAGCGGGGTGTCGGACGCATGCACCAGGCTGAGCCGGTCGCGCAGCCCCTCGTACTCGCGCGGGTCGGCGTGGTTGAGGTCCCAGACGAACGAGAGGCCCGGCACGTCGTCGAGGAGCGCCCGGCAGGCCTGGGCGTCGACGAGCAGGCGGTGCTCGACCGAGTTGTGCTCGACGCCCAGCATCAGCCCCGCGTCCTGGGCGACGGCCACAGCCTCCGCGAAGAGCCCCGGGAGCCTGTGGTGCAGCTCGTCGATGTCGACCTCCCGCCCGCCCGGAACGGGATGCACGTGCACGCGGCGACAGCCGAGCTCCGCGAGCGCGTCGAGGTTCGCGCGCAACGCGTCGGCGATCGACGGGTGCGTGTTCAACCGCAGCAGCATCTCCACGACCGGCTCGACGCCGTTGTCGGCGAAGGCTCGGCCGACTTCGGCGGCGTCGGCGCGCAAGAGGCCGCTGATCTCACCGGGCTCGTCGCTCCTGATCTGCACGGCGGCGAAGCCGTTTTCGCCTGCGAAGCGGATCTCGTCTGCCGGCGGCCGCCAGTTGCCGGGAAAGAACCGGCCGAGCATGCCGATGCGCACGGGTTATGCGGCTGCGCGCGCGCGGCTGAGAACGAGCTCCGCGATCTGGATCGCGTTGAGCGCTGCGCCCTTCCGCAGGTTGTCGCTCGCGAGGAAGAGCGCAAGCCCGTGCTCGACCGTCGGGTCGCGGCGGATGCGGCCGACGAGCACGTCGTCGATCCCGGCCGCCTTGCCCGGCGTCGGGAACTCCTCCAGGCTGACGGACGGGGAAGCGCCGAGCAGCGCGCGCGCCTGCTCCGGCGTCAGGTCGTCCTCGGTCTCGATCCATAAGGCCTCGGCGTGCCCGACCAGGACCGGCACTCGGACGCAGGTCGCCTGGATCGGCAGCTCGGGCAGCTCCATGATCTTCTGGGTCTCCGCGCGCAGCTTCGACTCCTCGTCGAACTCCTCGCCGTCGAACTCCCAGTCCATCCGGAGGTCGTGATCGGACGGCGGTTCGTTCCGGAGCCGCTCCATCGATTGAGCGCCTGCGCCGGACACCGACTGGTACGTCGCCACGCGCACGCGCGTGAGACCTGCCGCGTCGTGCAGCGGCTTGAGCACGCACGTCAGCGGGATCGTGCAGCAGTTCGGGTTCGCGACGATGCCTTCGTGCTCGAGGACGCGGCTCGCGTTAACCTCGGGCACGACGAGCGGGACGCCTGCCTCGAGCCGATAGGCGGACGACTTGTCGACCGCGACTGCGCCGCCCTTCACCGCGAGCGGCACCAGTTCGCGCGACGCGCTCGTGCCGACCGAGAAGAGGAAGATGTCGACGTCGCCGCGCATGAGCGCTTCGGGAGTCGCCTCCTCGACCGTCCAGCCGCCGAGCTCCCTGCCTGCCGAGCGCGCGCTCGCGAACACGCGCACGTTCTCATAACCGCGTGCGCGCAGGAGGCCAAGCGTCACGGTCCCGACGGCGCCGGTCGCTCCGACCACTCCGATCCGAGGTTGCTCAGCCATCGACTCGAGCCTGCGCAAATCCCTGAAACCGGTCGTGGACAGCCTGGACCGCGCGTTCGACCTGATCTGCGCGAACCACGCACGAAACGCGAATCGACGACGTGGAGATGATCTCGATGTTGATGCCGGCCTCGGCGAGTGCGTCGAACATGTCGGCGGCGACGCCGGGGTGGCTCTTCATGCCGGCGCCGATCAGAGAGATCTTCGCGATGTCGGGGTCGCGTTCGATGCGGCTGGCGCCCAGTTCGGCGCCGAGGGAGTCGAGGATCGGCTCGGCGATCGGCACGTCCGTCTTCGGCAGCGTGAAAGTGATCGACGCGGCGCCGTCCTGCGAGACGTTCTGCACGATCATGTCGATGTTGACGCCGGCCCGCGCGAGGTCACGGAAGACCTTCGCGGCGATGCCGGGCCGGTCCGGGACGCCGATGATCGACACCTTGGCCTCCGAGGTGTCGTGGGTGACACCGGAGATGATCGCTTTCTCGAGCACTACGTCGTCCTCCTCGCCGATCCATGTTCCTTCGCCCTCCGCGAACGTCGAGCGGACGCGGAGCTTCACACCGTAGCTACGGGCGACTTCGATCGACCGCAGCGCCATCACCTTTGCTCCGGAGGCGGACATCTCGAGCATTTCCTCGTAGGTGACCCGGTCGAGCTTCAATGCGGTCGGCACGATGCGCGGGTCGGCCGTGAAGACGCCCGGCACGTCGGTGAAGATCTCGCACGCGTCCGCGCCGAGCGCGGCCGCCAGCGCGACGGCCGTCGTGTCGGAGCCGCCGCGGCCCAGCGTCGTCACGTCGTGCGTCGAGGTTGAGACGCCCTGGAAGCCCGCGACGAGGACGATCTTGTCCTCTTCGAGTGCCGTATGGATGCGCTGAGCCCGCACCTCGACGATTTTCGCCTTTGTGTGGCTGCCGTCCGTGACGATGCCAGCCTGCGAACCGGTGAACGAGACGGCCTCGTGCCCGAGATCGTGGATCGCCATCGCACAGAGCGCATTCGAGATGCGCTCGCCGGTCGAGACGAGCATGTCGTACTCGCGTGGGTGGGGCTGCTCCGAGACTTCGTGCGCCAGCCGGATGAGCTCGTCCGTCGTCTTGCCCATGGCCGAGAGCACCGCAACGACCTTCGAGCCGGCTTCCCGGGCCGCGACGAGCCGCTTGGCGACACGCTTCAGCTTGTCGGTGTCGCCGACCGAGGTGCCGCCGAACTTCATCACGACGAGCCCCGGCGTGCGGCGGTGCGCCTCGACCGCCGGCACCGCTTCGAAATGGATGGTCGTCATTTGCGACAGTGTAGGCAGGCCATGAGGTTCCACTCCTGGACATTCCGTGAATGGGTCGTGCTCGGTTTCGCGACGGTCGGACTGGGTTTGCTCCCGTGGGCGATCTGGCTGTCCCAGTCGCTGAGGCCCCACCACGAGACGACTCGCTGGGATCTCGCGTGGTCCGGCTTCGACACGGGCCTCGCGGTTCTCTTCCTCGCGACGGCCTTCGCGGCCTACAGGCGCTCGCCGCTGGTGGGGACGCTCGCCGGTGCGACGGGAACGCTGCTCGTCACCGATGCGTGGTTCGACGTCGTTCTCGAGAGCCATGCCGACGAGCTGCGCAAGTCGATTGCGCTCGCGGTCTTCGCCGAGCTGCCGCTCGCAGCGGTGTGCTTCTGGACCGCGCAGCGCACCGAGCGCTTCCTCGCGAACGCCCTCGAACGAGCGCTACATCTCGCGCCGGCCGGAGAGCGCTCGTCCGAGGGTGACCTCGTCGGCGTATTCGAGGTCCCCGCCGACGGGAAGGCCGCTCGCGAGCCGGGTGACACGGACGCGTCCCCGTAGACGGTCGGCGATGAAACCGGCCGTCGCCTCACCGGTCATGTTGGGGTTCATCGCGAGCACGACCTCCTGCACGCCGTTCGCGTCGACGCGACGCAGCAGCTCGTCGATGCGCAGATCGCCCGGCTCGACACCGTCGAGTGGCGACAGCGCACCGCCGAGGACGTGGTAGAGACCGCGAAACTCGTGCGTGCGCTCCAGAGAGACGACGTCGACAGGCTGTTCGACCACACAGATCAGCGCGTGGTCGCGACGCGTGTCGGTGCAGATCGCGCACAGCTCCTCCTCGGTGAGGTTGCCGCACTCGCGGCAGAACCGGACGCGTTCCTTCACCTCGGCGAGCGCAGCGGCGAGCGCGAGCACCTCGTCCTTCGGGCGCTGCAGGATGTGGAAGGCAAGGCGCTGCGCGGTGCGTGAGCCGATCCCCGGCAGGCGGGTCAGCTGAGCGATCAGATTCTCGACGGACGGGCTGAACACGAGCGCCATTGTGCCCGTCCAATCCGGACGAGCCCCCGCGACACCCGGCGCGGCGAGACCAGTCTGGTGTCAGACACCGCCACGGAAGTGCAACACGAACCCGGCGTCTTGGCATGGCGCGGCGAGACCAGTCTGGTGTCAGACACCGCCACGGAAGTGCAACGCGAATCCGAGTCGCCGTTTGGCCCGTAGACCCGGCATGCACACGTATCGCCTCGCCATCTTGCTCGCGCTGCTCGTCCTGCTGCCGCTCGCGCTGACCGCCTGCGGCAAGGGCGGCGGCTACTAGAACCGACTAGCCGGTCTGAGCGGTCTCCCAGGCGGCCCGGTCGACAGCCACGAGGCGGACGTCGGACACGGCGACGACCCGCACGTCGTCGCTCCCGTCCAGCCGCTCCCACTGGCCGATCACGTTGCCCGGGCCGCGTTCGTCCTCGCCGCTCGGTGACTCGACGGTGAGCAAGCCCTGCAACACCAGCAACAGGCCGTTCACCGGGGTGTTCGAGTCGACCACGACGTGCCCGGCGGGGAACGAGAGCTCCGAGCCGACGTCGAGCAGTTTCGCGACGAAGTTCTCGTCGATTTCTAGGCCCCGGGCAGCAATCCGCCGAGGTCCGGCGGCAGCATGCTCTTCATCTTCGCCGCGACCTTGGTCTGCGCCGACCGCAGCGCTTCATTCGCAGCCGCCATCACCAGATCCGCCAGCAGCTCGGGATCGTCGGCGTCGATTGCCTTCGGGTCGATCCGGAGCTCCTTGATCTCCCCCGCGGCGCTTGCGACCACCGTCACCATCCCGCCCCCGGCCGAGGCTTCGGCCGTCTCCTTCGAGGCCTCCTCCTGCATCTGCGCCATCTGCGCCTGCATCTCCTGGGCCTGTTTCATGAGTGCATTGAGGTCGAAGCTCATTCGTCCAGCTCCCTCGCGTCGAACGTGCTTTTCATCAGTTCGAGAACATCTTCCTCGCTGGCCGGCACTTCCTCCTCCTCGGACGCGTGCCCAGCTTCGCCGAGCTCGAAGGTGACCGCCAGCTTGCGGCCGGTCACCTCGTAGAGCGCGTCCCGCAGCATCGCGGCGTTCTTCGGATCCTCGGCGACGCGTAGATGGAACGCCGCCGTCGGAGGGAACTCGAGCGTCAGCGTGTCGCCCGCGAGCGCGGCGGGATGCGCCTCCCCGAGCGTCTGCCCGATCGGGATCGAGCGCTGCTCGACTGCCGGCAGGATCGTCCGGCGCCACGCCTCCTGCAGTTGCTCCAGCTCCACGCGCAACGGCTCCGAGGCCGGCTCTTGAGTCGAACTCGCAGCGTCCGTTGCGCTAGTTGGAGTCGTTTCTAGCGTTTCGCGAGTGACGCTGTGCCCGTGCTCCAACCGCTCGATGCGAAATGCAAGAGCCTCCCGGGACATATCAGCCGCCGGCCGGGTGACCTTGACCAGCGCGAGCTCGAGCGGCAGGCGCGGGTCGCCGCCCTGGCGCATGTCGTCGACGGCGACCGCGAGCAGGTCGATCAGGCGGAGCACCGTGGCGGCGGGCAGTTGGTTCGCCTGCTCACGTAGACGCTCACGCGCTTCGTCGGTGACCGGCAACGAATCGGGCACCTCGTTCATGTGCTGGACGAGCAGCAGGTGCCGCAGGTGCTCGAGCAGGTCGGTGACGAGGCGACCGAGATCCTGCCCCTGCTCGGAGAGCTCCTCGAGGAAGAGCAGCGCCTCGGCGGTCTCGTTGCCCACGACCATGTCGCAGAGCCGGAAGAGCACCTCGTCCTCGACGGCGCCGAGCAACTGCAGCACGTCCTGCACCGTGATTGCACCGCCGGTTGCAGAGGTGAGCTGGTCGAGCGTCGAGACCGCGTCGCGGTACGCGCCGCGAGCTGAGCGCGCGATCAACGCGAGCGCGGCATCCGGGACGTCGATCTGCTCGCCGTCGGCGATCCACCGCAGCACCTTGACGAGCTCGGCGAGCCGCGGGCGCTGGAAGACGAACGTCTGGCAGCGTGAGCGAACTGTCGGCAGCACCTTCTGCAACTCGGTCGTGCAGAACACGAACAGGAGGTGGGGAGGAGGCTCCTCGATCAGCTTCAGCAGCGCGTTCCAGGCCGCGTCGGTGAGCTGGTGCGCCTCGTCGAGGATGTAGACCTTGTACGTCCCCTCGACCGGTTGCAAGACGACGCGATCGCGAATGTCGCGGATGTCGTCGATGCCACGCTGTGAGGCGGCGTCCATCTCGATCACGTCGAGCGAGGTGCCGCCGGTGATCGCGACGCAGGCATGGCAGGTGTTGTCGGGTGTCGCCGAGGGTCCGTGCGCGCAGTTGAGCGCTTTCGCCAGGATGCGTGCAAGCGACGTCTTGCCGGTGCCGCGTGGCCCGGCGAACAGGTACGCCTGGCGGATCTTTCCCTGCTCGATGGCGTTGGTGAGCGTTCGCACGACCGCCTCCTGCCCGACGACCTCCTGAAAGGTCTGGGGGCGGTACTTGCGGTAGAGAGCGGCCACTCGTCGATTCAAGCAGATTCGAGCTGGGCGTCCGGCTGGCCCGTGAGGATCGGCCCCGCGGCGCGTTCCTCATCCGCGTGGATGGCCTGCCGGAGGGGCAGGCGCAGTTCGAATGACGCCCCGGCGCCTGGGGCGTTGCGGGCCGAGCACGACCCACCGTGGGCGCGTGCGATCGCGGCGACGATCGCCAGGCCGAGCCCCGCGCCTCCCTCCCGGCGCGACCGGGAGGCGTCCGAACGCGCGAACCGCTCGAAGATCTGTTCGAGCGAGCCCTCCGGAATCCCGCCTCCGCCGTCTGCAACGGTGATCACGACGTCGTCCAGGTCGCCGCGGGCGGACAGCTCGATCGCTGCGTACTGCTCGGTGTGGTTCACCGCGTTCTCGAGGATCGCATCGAGCGCGGCGCGCAGCCACGTCTCGTCCACGTCCAGGATCACATCGACGATCGACCCCAGCCGCCAGGCGCGGGGCGCGACCTCGGCCCAGCGCATGAACACGTCCTCGAGGAAGGCGACGAGCGAGAGCGGCCGGCGCTCGATCCACTCGGGACGCTCGGCGCGCGCGAGCAGGAGGATCCGCTCCACGATTCGCTCCATGCGCGCCAGTTCGTCGAACGCGACGTGGAGCTCGGGGCTCTCTTCGTCGAGGCGCCGCTCGAGCAGTTCGAGATGACCGCGGGCGATCGTCACCGGTGTCCGAAGCTCGTGAGAGACGTTGTGCAGCAGCCGCTCGTCTCGGTCGAGGAGGGCTGCACGCTCCTCGGCGAGCGCCTCGACCGTGGTGAGCGCCTGTGCGCGGCGCCTTGCGTGCCAGACCATGGCCAGGAACATCGCCGACATCAGCGGCACTTCGAAGAGCTCGCCCCAGAGCTGAAGCCCGTCGAATGCGTCGGTGAGGATCGTCGCGCCGGTGCCGATCACGACGGCGGCGAGCACGAGACTCGTCACGGCCGGGCTCCACACTCGGAACCCGTAGAGGACGGTCAGGCTGATCCAGATCACGTGGAACGGGATCGTCTCCCAGGCCGGCCAGGCGATCATCACCGCCAGGCAGCCCAGCGAGAGGACGCCCCAGCCGAGCTCGACCGGGCTAGGCGACCGCGAGCCGATAGCCCGCATGCCGGACCGTCTCGATTGGCCAGGTCGGTCCCAGCTTCTTGCGCAAGCGGCGGACACAGACGTCGACCACATTCGAACCGGGGTCGAAGCTGTACCCCCAGACGTCCGAGAGGAGCCGCTCGCGACTCAGGACCTCTCCGGCGTGCGAGGCGAGGTGGTAGAGGAGGCGGAACTCCCGGTCCGAGAGGTCGATCGCCGAGCCGTCGGCGTGGGCACGCCGGCGGGCGAGGTCGAGCTCGAGCGGGCCGACGCGGAGGCTCGAAGGCTCCCCGGTGTCGTGACCCTTGCGCACGTGCACGCGCACGCGAGCGACGAGCTCGTCGAACGAGAACGGCTTCGAGAGATAGTCGTTGGCGCCGAGGCCAAAGCTGCGCAGCTTCGTCGGCAGGTCGGAACGGGCGGAGAGGATCAACACCGGGAGGTCGGGGCGGGACCGCCGCAGCTCCTCGAGGAGGCGGAACCCGTCCAGCCGCGGCAGCTGCAGATCGAGCACCACCAGCTCGTAGGGCTCGGCCAGAGCCAGGCGGAGCCCCGCGGCGCCGTCGTCCGCCGCGTCGACCGCGAACCCCTCTGCTTCGAGCCCCAGCCGCAGGAACTCGAGGATGCGAGGTTCGTCCTCGATGACCAGGATTCGCATCTACTGCCCCGGCCGAGCGTACTTGCTCGGCCGGGGCGTGTAAACGGACGCCTGCGTCAGGTGCTCAGGCTGCGATCCGGTCGCGTTCGCGTGCCGGCTCGACCGCCCGGAGAGACCGGAGGTGGCCTTTGGTGTGGCGGCGATCGTGGCGGACGCCGTGGGCGTGGAGGAACACGACCCCGTAGACGATGATCGCGGCGAGCACCGCATTCACTGTCATGAGTGTTGTGAGTGTCATGCCCACAGTCTTCCCGGCGCACCTAGGGGCAAGCCCAAAGGGAGGTTAAGGGCTTCCTATGGATTGCCCCCGCATGACGCCAAGATGACACTTCTGTCACAAAGCTCGCTTCCTGGAACGGGAGTCGATATATCCGAACGCCGGTGGGAGGAACTCTGGGTAAAGCCCTTGCGGTCGCTGCCGGCGTGCTCGTCGTCGGCGTCCTGATCGGGATCTATGTCGGGTTCCTCACCAACGGGCCGACGCCGTACCGCGTCCCGGTCGCGAACGCCGGGAGTGTCGATTTGACGCTGCAGACCGTGGCGGCGGTCGGGCCGCTTGCGCCGAACCCGACCTGGGTCTCGTACCTCGTGCGCGAGAGCGGCGTCTGGCATCGCAGCACCGTCTGGACTGTCCCCGCGAACTCGCTCGTGCACGTGACGCTCTACAACTTCGACGGCCAGAGCGGCCTGCGCAATCCGTTCCTCGCCCAGGCGCGCGGCCTCGTCGGCGGCACCTTCGGCCTGAACGGCAAACAGCTGACGGTGATCAACCCCGACGCCGCGTCGCACACCTTCGCGATCCCGCAGCTAGGGGTGATCGTCCCGATCCAGGGCGTCGACGACAACGCGCCGAAGCAGTGCGACCTCGCGCCGTGCCCGATGAGCAACGCGCACGAGACGATCACGTTCACGTTCCGCACGGGCAAGAAGGGCCACTACCGGTGGCAGTGCTTCGTGCCGTGCGCCGCCGGCTTCGTCTACGGCTTCGGCGGCCCGATGCAGACGATCGGCTACATGGACGGGTACGTCGATGTGGTCTAGGAGCTCAGACGGCCGGCGGATCGCTGCGATCACGGTGATCGGTACGGCGATCGTCCTGCCGCTCGTCGTCTTCGTGCTCGGTCCGAACATGCCGCCGGGCAAGGCGACAGAGGTTGCGAAGGGCCAGGTCACCGACAACACCGTGCTGCTCGTCGTGATGACACCGTTCACCGTCTTCATTCTCGGTTACCTCGTCTATGCGATCGTCGTGTTCAGGGCACCCAAGGGTGAAACCGAATTGCGGGACGGCGCGTCGATGCGCGGCCACATGCCGTCGCAGATCGCGTGGCTCGTGACCACCACGGCGGCCGTGCTCTTCCTCGCGATCTTCGGGACGACCGAGCTGCTCGCCAACAACGGCGCCGGCAGCGGCTCCGGGCCGAACCCCGTGGCGAAGCCGAGCGGCGCAATGCTGCCGGTGCAGGTGATCGGTCAGCAGTGGGAGTTCACCTACCGCTACCCGACCTACGGCGGCGTCGAGACGGCCGAGCTCGTGCTGCCGGCCGGCCAGGAGGTCGCGTTCCACGTCACGTCGCTCGACGTCGTCCACTCGTTCTGGGCCTACGAGCTCGGCGTCAAGGCAGACGCAAATCCGGGCGTCGACAACGTCGCGTATGTGAAGCCTACGAAGATCGGCACGTTCCAGATCCGCTGCGCGGAGCTCTGCGGGCTCTGGCACGGCTACATGTTCGACACCGGCCGCGTCGTCGGCGCCGCCGACTTCAACACGTGGATCGCGGCGCAGCGCAAGCAGTTCGCGGGCGTCGAGAAGTACCTGCCGAAGTACAGCCCGTCGTATTCCCCCGACCCGACCTTCCGCGCCGGATGAGCCTGCGTCGCCTGATCGGCTTCAACCTGCTGTCGGCCGTCGTGCTCGGCGTCGCCGGCTTCTACGCCGGCTGGTGGCTCGGGCACCAGATCACCGGGCCGAGCATCGCGTACTTCAGCGCCACCAATCAGAACGACATCGCGCTCTTCGTCGCGTACCTCGTCGGCGTCGTCGGGTTCCTCGTCGGCCTCGGCTTCGCGAACTACCCGGTGCAGCGGCTCCTCGGCAAGCCGCCGACCCTGCGGGAGAAGGAGCAACAGGGCGCTGCGCGCTACTTCGGCCTGTGCACCGACCACAAGGTCGTCGGCATCCAGTATCTGCTCGGCATCGGCGCGTTCATCTTCATCGGCGGCCTGAACGCGATGCTGATCCGGTTCGAGCTGATGCGCCCGACCCACCTCGTCTGGAACGGCAACAACTACCTCACCCTGGTCGGGGTGCACGGCACGATGATGATGGGGATGATGACGAGCGGGATCCTCGGCCCGTTCGCGAACTACTTCGTCCCGCTGATGATCGGCGCGCGGCGCATGGCGTTCCCGCGCATCGAAGCGCTCACGTTCTGGCTCCTGATGGCGGCGGGGACGATCCTGATGACGACGTTCGCCTTCGGCGGCTTCCCGACCGGTTGGACGGGCTACGCGCCGCTGAACGAGCAGGCGAACATGGGCATGGACGCCTACATCGCATTCTTCGCCCTCGTCGGCCTCTCGATGACGCTGCTCGGCCTGAACATGCTTGCCACGGTGATCACGATGCGCGCGCCGGGCATGACCTGGGGCCGGCTGCCGATCTTCGTGTGGGCCACGGTCAGCACCTCGGTCCTGATGCTGCTCGCCGCGCCGGTCCTGATCTCGGCGCTGCTCATGCTCACGATGGACCGCGCTGCGCAGACGAGCTTCTTCAACGACCAGGCGGGCGGGAGTTCGTACCTCTACGAGAACCTCTTCTGGTTCTTCGGCCATCCCGAGGTCTACATCCTGGCGCTGCCCGGGATGGGGATCCTGCTCGAGATCCTCCCGGTCTTCTCGCGCAAGCCGCTTTGGGGGTACCGCCTCGCTGTCACGGGCATGCTCGGCATCGGCCTGATGAGCTTCCTCGTCTGGCAGCACCACCTGTTCGTCAGCGGCATCAACGCCGACGTGCGGCCCTTCTACATGCTCTCGACCGAGATCATCTCGCTGCCGACGGGCTTCATCTTCATCTGCGCGCTCGGGACGCTGTGGAAGGGGCGCATCCGCGCGACCGTGCCCATGCTGTTCTCGCTCGCATGGCTGTTCAACTTCCTGATCGGCGGCCTGTCGGGTGTCTTCCTGTCCGACGTGCCGAGTGACGTCACCACGCACGGCAGCTTCTTCTCGATGGCGCACTTCCACTACACGATCATGGGCGGCCTCCTGTTCGCCTTCTTCGCCGGCATCTACTACTGGGTTCCGAAGATGACCGGCTACAACTTCAACGAGCGCCTCGGCAAGTGGCACTTCTGGATCATGTTCCTCGCCTTCAACTCGACGTTCGGGCCGCTGCTCGTGATCGGGTTCCTCGGCATGCCGCGGCGCGTCGTCACCTACGCCGGCTACCTGCAGGGTGCGAACGACTGGGTCTCGGTGTCGGCGTTCGTGCTCGGTGCCTCGATGCTGATCTTCCTCGCGAACCTCATCTGGTCGCAGGTCTTTGCGCGCGTTCCGACCGGCGTGAACCCGTGGGGCTCGAAGTCGATCGAGTGGCAGTTGCCGTCACCGGTGCCGGTTCACAATTTCGACCGCATCCCGACTTTCGGTTCCGACCCGTATCCGTACGGCGAGGACGCCGGCTCGATGCTGGCGCAGCGGCCGGTCGTCTCTCCCGCGAGGCCGACGCCGTGAGCGAGCTCGCACACCACTCGACCGACTACTCGGTCGTCGAGAGCGAGTCCCCGCAGGTGATGGCCCGCAACCTGCGCGTCGCCTCGCAGCTCTGGGCGAGCGCGACGGTGTTCTTCTTCTTCGCGTTCCTGTTCGCCTACTTCTACCTCCGCTCGCTGAACTCCCAGCATCTCTGGCATCCGCACACCGTGAAGGCGCCGGTCGGCCTCGGGACGGTGATCACCGCGTGTGTCGTGGTCTCTGCGCTCGCGGGCTGGTACGCAGCGCGGCGCCTCGAAGCCGGTGACGAGCGCAGCTGGCGGAGCGCCGGGATCGCGGCGCTCGCGCTCGGGCTCGCCGCGGTCGTCCTGCAGATCGTCGAGTTCTGGACGATCGGCTTCGGGCCGACGGAAGGTGGCTTCGCGAGCGTGTTCCTCGGCTGGACCGGGCTGTACATCCTCTTCGTCCTCGGCACGATGTACTGGCTGGAAACGCTGCTCGCGACGTCGTTTCGCTACCGGGGCGCGGGTGCGGCGGGACACGAGCCGGGCGAGGCGTCGGGCGATCCGGGTCGAACGGGCGACGACATCGACCGGCCGATCTCACTGGTCCGCCCGGGGGCGGGCGCATTCGCGTTCTACTGGGCCGTCCTCGCCGTCATCGGCGTCGCCACCTGGCTCATCCTCTACCTCCTCTAGCAGTGAGCTTCCTGCTGCGAAGCGAGAACTGGCCGGTCGGTTGGCTGCTCTACGCGCTCGTCGCGGCCGCACTCCTCTATGCGCTGGGCGGGCGCCGCACCGTGAAGACGAACCGCGTCCGCAGCGCGTCGTTCTATTGCGGCCTGGTGACGCTCGCGCTCGCCGTCGCGTCGCCGATCGACGCGTACTCCGACCGCTTGTTCTGGGCGCACATGACCCAGCACGTGCTGTTGACGATGGTTGCGCCGCCGCTGCTCCTGCTCGGCCGCCCCTGGCCGCGGATGCTCAAGCCGTTCGCGGCGTCGGTGCGACGTCCCGTCGCGCGCGCCGTGCTCGTCGGCCCGACACTCGGGCCGACGCGGACGGCCGGGCGCTGGGTTGCCAGGCCGCTCCCGGCATTCGTCGCGTTCTCCGCTGTGCTGCTCGGCTGGCACGTGCCCGCGCTCTACGACCTGACGCTGCGTGACGGTCTCGTGCACGACGTCGAGCACCTGCTCTTCTCCGCGACGTCGCTGCTTCTCTGGGTGCACCTGGTTCCCGGAGCGACCCCGCGGCCGCAGCTCTCCGACGGGCAGCGCGTGGCCTACGGGACCGGCGCCCTGCTCGTCAGCTGGGTGCTGGCGGTCGTGCTCGGCTTCGCATCCTCGCCCGTCTACAGCGCGTACGCGTCCCTTGCGAGCCGCCCCGGCGGGCTCTCGGCTCTGGCCGACCAGCAAATCGCCGCCGGGATCATGTGGGTGCCCGCATCGGTGCCGTTCCTGATCGCGATCTTCGTCGCCGCGTATCGTTGGCTGGATCCGTCGAGCGGGCGGCGGCGGGGTGCCGCGACCGTTCGCGACCTACGACCGAGGGAGACCTGATGACCGTCGCTTCGTTCCTGACCGGCTCGCTCCTCACGATCCTGATCCCGGTTGGCCTGCTGATCGTGGTCGGGGCCTGGTGGACGCTCGTGCTGCGCCGGCGCGGTGAGCTGTAGGAGGGGCGTAGTCTCCTCCGTGTGACAGCCGATGAGATGCTCGCGGAGGCGCGCGCCTTCAATCTCCAGCTCGAGCAGGTGCTCGCGACCATGCCCAAGGTGCACGAATTGCCGCCCGAGGTGACGCGCCGTGTGCGCCGCGACCGGCACGGCATCTCGCCCCGTGTCTTCTCCGCTGCGAACCTCGTCTTCGGCGCATACTCCGGCTGATGCGCGGTCCGAGGCACCTGCGCTGGCTCTTCCTGCTCGCGGTCGCGATCGTCGGCGTCGCCGCCGGGTTGCTGATCGTCGAGCTGCGCGCGCCCGGCAAGGCGTCGGCGACGCAGCCGCCCGCGATGCCCGTCGTGAGCTGGCCCGCGGGTACGCGCCCCGCCCCCGACTTCGAGCTTCGGGACCAGGACGGCAAGCCCGTGTCCGTTTCCGCCTTCCGCGGCAGGCCGGTGATCGTGACGTTTCTCGATCCGCTCTGCCGCAATCTGTGTCCGGTCGAGGCGAAGATCCTCGGGGTGGTCGAATCGAGCCTGCCCGCGGCCGAGCGCCCGGTGATCCTCGCGGTGAGCGTCAACCGGTGGGGCAACACGCCCTCGGTCCTGCGCGAGGACATGCAGAAGTGGCATGTCTCCGAGAACTGGCACTGGGCCGTCGGGTCGACCGCGTCCCTCCGGCGGGTGTGGGCCGCGTACGAGATCGCGGTGGTGGACGAGCCGAAGACGATCCAGGGTGTGACGATCCACAACATCAGCCACACGGAGGCCGCATTCCTCATCGACCGCCGGGGGCACGAGCGGGCGCTCTACGTCTATCCGTTCTACGCGGCCGACGTCACCGCCACGGTGCGTCGGCTCGCCTCGAGCAGCTAGCCGCCGAGTGGATAGCGCTCGCCGCCCCGCACGGGGGCGGCGAGCCTGTTCCCCGGCGGCGCCAGGGGACAGACCCAGCGTGGGTCGTACGAGCACGACGGGTTGTAGGCGAAGTTGAAGTCGAGCACGAGCTTGCCGTTGCGCTCACCGAGGTCCGAGCCCTTGACCGTGTCGAGCAGGTAACGGCCCGCCCCGTACGTCTCGGTGCCGCTCGTCGCGTCGGCGAAGCAGAGATAGACGCCGCCGCCGTAGCCGTCGAGCCAGTAGAGGTCGAGCGCGTGCTCCTCGTCGAGCGTGAAGCCCACACGCGCGAACCTCGTGAACGAGTACGGACGATCACCGGACGTTGCGATTTCGCGCGTCACTCGCTCAGCAGGCTCGACGACGCCGAGGACGCGGAGCGCCGGGTCGTAGTCGAAGTAGGGCACGTGCTCGAACTCCGCGCCGGCGGGGACCGGTGTTTGCGGATGTGAGTGGAAGAGCTCGTCGCGTACCTCGCACCAATGCCGCCACGCGCGTTCCGGGTCACGTTCACCCCGTACTTCGGAGTACAGCTCGAAGATGCAGCGCTTCCAGTCGAGCAGCGTCAGCTCGTCCACGGGACGAGCCTAGTCGCCTAGGAGGGTTTGACCGGCGCGGCGAGCACTGCGTCGACGAGATCGGCGAGCTGCGCCGTCGCGAGCCCGATCGACGTGTCTGCCGCGCCGTAGTACATCCGCAACTGGCCTGTGGCCTCGTCGTGGACGAGCCCGCAAGGGAAAACGGCGTTGCCGACGTCGCCGACGCGTTCGTAGGGAGCCTGCGAGCCGAAGATCCACTCGGGAAGCCGGTGCGAGATGCGGCTCGGCTCGTCGAGCTCCGCCAGGGCGAGGCCGATGCGGTACAGGCCGCCGGAGACCGTGTCCTTGACGCCGTGGTAGACGATCAGCCAGCCGTGCTCGGTACGCAGCGGCGGGGGGCCGATGCCGACGCGGCGGGAGTCCCACCAGGCGCCCTCGCGCGGCGCGAGGACGTGCTCAGGTGCGCTCCAGGCCGTCAGGTCGTCGGAGCGCGACAGTGCGATCTCCCCGCTCGATCCGGCCGCCGCCTCGTGGCTCGGCCGGTGGAACAGGATCCACTTGCCGTCGATGCGGTCGGGCAAGAGGGCCGCGTTCTTGTCGTCCGCGCCCATGATCACCCCGCGCCGGTCGACCGTGCTGAAGTCGTCGGTCAGTGCGAGGTAGACGGCGGGACCGGGCGGGCCGTACGCCGTGCACGTGATCGCCCAGCGCTCGAGCTCCGGGAGCCAGACGACGCGCGGGTCCTCGAACCCCCATTCCTCGCTCTCGATCCCGTCGGCCGGGGCGAGGAGCGGCTTCGGGTCGACCGTCCACCCGTCGATGCCGTTCGCCGAGCGCGCGACACACAGGTGCGAGATGCCGCGCAGGTCTTCGACGCGCGCGAGGATCAGCGTCTCTCCGCCGACCACGGCCGCTGCGGGGTTGAACACGGCATTCACCGCATACGGCCAGTCGGCCGCCGTCAGGATCGGGTTGCTCGCGTGCCGTTCGAACAGCTCCCGTCTGTTCACGCAACAGTCTCCGCGACGCGCCTGGCCGGAGCTGAGGAGAGATCGGAGGCGTCGAGGAGCAGCGCCGCCCGATGAAACGCGAGCGTGGACTCGGCTCCTTCGTTGCGGTTGACGTCCTCGTCACCGAGCCCGTCGCTGCAGCCGCCGGTCGCGAAGTCGTAGAGCGGACGGCTGAGGTGGTTACGCCCGAGGAACCAGTCGAACGCAAGCCGCGCACGCACGCCGTGCTCACGGTCGCCCGTGACGGCGAACGCCGCGAGTTCCGCTTCGACGAACGCCGAGGCTTCGAGCGGCTGCTCGTCGCCCTGGCCGGGCGCCGGTTCGCTGCGTTTGCGGCCGTGATGCCCGGTCAATCGCAGCATTCCGCTCGCGAGGCCTGACTGGTCGCCGAGCCAGCGCAACGACTCGAGCCCTGAGGCGACCTGGTGGTCAAGTCCCAGCGCGGTTCCTCCGGTGATCAGTGCCTGGGGCAGGCGGGCGTTGTCGTAGGCGAGTGCGTGCTCGAACCAGAGCCACCCTTCCGATGCCGACGCTTCGAACGCTGTCGAAAGGCGGTCGACGGCGCACTCGAGCAGCCGGCGCGCCGGGTCGTCGAGCCGGTCGGGATCGAGGCGGGCGAGGCCGAGCACCACGTACGCGTCGGTCCTCAGCGAGGTCGGCCCGCTCAGGCCGCCGACGAGCGCGTCGAGCAAGCGCTGGGTGGGCTCGACGAGCGCCGAGGCCCACGCGGTGGAGAGGATCTCGCCGAGCGCCCAGATCGCGCGGCCGACATGGTCTCCGACGTGCGGCTCGTCGAGCCAGCGCCGGTCGTAGGACATGAAGTTTCGCATCCCGGGCCGCTCGTCGGCCGCGTCGTGCAGGAAGGCGAGCGAACGGTAGACGATCGGTGTCCAGAGTTGTTCGTCCGACCGGCGCCCGAGCTCGAGCGCCACGACAGCGAGCCGTGCAACATCGTCGACGCAATAGCCGCTACGGCGATTCGGAATCGCCCCGTGCGCATGTTGGACGATGCCCGCGTCGTCGACCATGGTCAGGAGATGGTCGTGCCGGAAGCTCGCGGGCTGCGGCTCGAGGCTGACGACAGAGTCGCGCCGCGGCGAGAGCTTCATCGCGTCGCGCAGCACCTCGCCGGTCGCCACAGCGACCGACGGCCAGCTCACGGTCTCGCCGATGCGGCGCGCTTCGGCACGAGCCGTCCGCAGGAGCTCCGGGTCGTCCATGAACCGGCAGACGGCAGCGCTCAGCGCGGCCGGATCGGCGACCGGGACGAGCTCGCCGGCGCCGCTTGCAAGCATGTCCTCCGCATAGCGATACGGCGTCGAGACGACGGCGCAGCCGGCGGCGATAGCGAACGTCAGCGCCCCTGAGGACGTCTGCTCACGATCGAGGTAGGGCGTCAGGAACACTGACGTCACCCCGAGCAAGTCGGCGATCTCGTCCACGGCGAGGAAGCGGTCGTCGAACTCGACGTGCTCCTGGAGACCGAGCTCGATCACGAGTTGCTGCAGGGACAGGCGGTAGCGCTCACCCTCGCGCTGGGCAACGCCGGGGTGCGTTCGGCCGGCGATCACATAGAGCGCCTCGGGGTGGTGCTCGATGATCGCGGGCAGGGCATTGAGGACGTTCTCGATGCCCTTGCCCGGAGAGAGGAGCCCGAACGTGGACAGCACGAACCGATCGCGATGGCGTTCATCGTGGCCGTGTGGCACACCGGCGAGCGCCGCGCGCTCGACAAGCAGAGTCGGGGCGCCGTGGGGGACAACGCGGATCTTGCTCTCTGGGCACGTTCCGTTGTCGACGAGGAGGTGCAGCGCGGTCTCCGTCATCACGATCACCAGCTCGGCGTGGCCGCACAGCGTTTCGAGGACACGTGCTTGATGAGGCGTCGGCTGTGAGAGGACAGTGTGCAGCGTCACGACGAGCGGTTGCGTCAGCTCCTCGGCCAGAGAAAGGATGTATTCGCCGTCGCGCCCCCCGAAGATGCCGTATTCGTGCTCGAGCAGCACCACGTCGACGTCGCGCCGGCCGAGAATGCGCGCAGCGCGGACATAGTCGCCGCGCGTTCCCTGGGAGATCGCTGCGACGACGCCCGGCCGCTGGGGGCGTGAAGGGTCGTCGACGATCACGACCTTCGCGACGGAGGCGACCTCGTCGAGCCCGATCAGCGACGCGCGAACATCGGCCGCGAACGTGCCGATTCCACACGCGCGCGGTGGGTAAGTGGAGACGATGGCCGCACGCATCCCCGCGGGGCTGCCGCCGTTCTGAAGCGCTTTGAGCATCCGACTACCTCGATCGGTCGTTCGCCGCGCGGGAATCGCACGGCGACCGTTCTGCGCTGCGGCTGCTGCCGATGCCAGGAGTAGCGCACACCCACCGTAGCCGAAGCGTCGATTCCGCCCGGGTCGGGCGGCTTGGGTCATCAGGGTTTGCCCGGATCACCCTCCGGCGGGGATCTGTTAGAAGATCCGGGTGCGCTCGGCCCTGCTCGTCGTGATCGCTGCCCTGGCGCTCGCCGTCTCGGCAGCCGCTCGGTCGTCGAGTCCCCCCGCTGCATGGCTCGCGCAGGCGCGCTGCGTTCATCTGCACGAGGGGCCGTGGACCGCGAACACCGGCAACGGTCACTTCGGCGGCATGCAGTTCTCGGCTCAGACCTGGCTGGGTGTGAACGGCCGGTCGGCAGCGGCGTTCAAGCATCCGGGCGATCCGTCCTTCCCGTTCACTGTCTCGCCGGCCGAACAGCTTCATCGCGCCTGGCTGCTCTGGCTGCAAGACGGCCGCAGCTGGCGTTCGTGGGGCGCAGTCGGCGCCGCGTGCTCGCAGGCAGCGCCCGCCAAGCCCTAGCGACATGCGCGCAATGCTGTTCAGCGGCGCCGGCCCGTCTCTCCGGGAGGTCGAGCTGGCGGAGCCGGAGCCTCGTCCGGGGCAGGTGCGCCTTCGCGTGCGGGCGTGCGGTGTCTGTCGCACCGACCTGCACATTCTCGACGGAGAGCTCGGCGATCCGAAGCTGCCGCTCGTTCTCGGGCATCAGATCGTCGGCACGGTCGTCGAGCTCGGGCAGGGCGTGACACGCTTCGCGGTGGGCGAGCGTGTGGGCGTTCCGTGGCTCGGCTGGACCTGTGGGCGCTGTCGCTTCTGCGTCGGCGGTCGCGAGAACCTCTGCGACAACGCGCGCTTCACCGGCTACACGATCGACGGGGGCTTCGCCGAGGAAACTGTGGCCGACGAGCGCTTCTGCTTTCCGATCCCGGAGGGATACCCCGACCTGCAGGCCGCGCCGTTGCTCTGCGCCGGGCTGATCGGCTACCGGGCGCTGGGACTCGCCGGCGACGCGGAGCGGCTCGGCCTCTACGGGTTCGGGGCGGCCGCGCACATCATCTGCCAGGTCGCCTGTTGGCAGGGACGGCGAGTCTTCGCCTTCACCCGGCCAGACGACCGGGCTAGCCAGGACTTCGCACGCGCGCTCGGCGCCGAGTGGGTGGGGGGTTCGCTCGATCAGCCGCCCGAGCCGCTCGAGGCGGCGATCATCTTCGCGCCCGCAGGTGAGCTCGTGCCCGCGGCTCTCGCCGCAGTCGGCAAAGGCGGCAGTGTCGTCTGCGCCGGGATTCACATGAGCGAGATCCCGGCCTTCCCGTACGACTTGCTCTGGGAGGAGCGCATCGTCCGGTCGGTCGCGAACCTCACGCGGGCAGACGGCGAGGAGTTCATGGCGCTCGCCCCGCGGATCCCCGTGCGCACGGAGGTCGAGGCATTCCCGTTGGGCGACGCAAACAAGGCGCTCGCGCGATTGCGCTCGGGCGCCGTCAACGGTGCCGTCGCGCTGTCGACCGCCTAGCTGCGATCGTCGTCGTCGTGCAGCGCGTCGACGATTTCGCGCTCCGAGCAGCCGCGATCGACGAGAGCTTCGATCAGGAACAACTGGTGACGCCGCACGTGCTCTCCTTCCGATCGTTCGGCGCGCACGAGAACGTCGTCATCGATGGTCGTGATCCGGGCGGACGAAGGTGTTGATGGCAAGAGTGAACCTCCTGTTGGACTATGAAAAAAGACCCCGGGCTGTGCCCGAGGTCTTCGTTGACCGGCGGCCGACTACTTCGGCGGCCTGGATCGATGGTAGCGGCCGAGGCGTTCCCGGCAGAAGTTGAAGGCCGGACCGCCCTTCGTCGTGGGCGGTCCGGCCGGTAGTGCCCCCAAGCCGTCTCGATGCGAGGAAGGAGACGAGCAATAAAGCTATCAAAAAGAAAGTAATGGGGGAGGTTGAACCGTTCGGCACGGCGTCAGGCGGCGGAAACCATTGACAGCTCGCGCCGCACAGCGGGCGCGACTTCCGTGCCGAAGAGCTCGATCGATCGCATGATCTTCGCGTGCGGCATCGTCCCGACGCTGAACTGCACGAGGAAGCGGTCGTGGTCGAAGAGCTCGTGCTGGTAGAGGATCTTCTCGACGATCTGGTCGGGGCTGCCGACGAAGTTCGCACCACGCAGGGTGGCAGCGGCCTCGTAGTCGACCCGTGTGTGCGGCGGCCAGCCGCGCTCCCGCCCGATCTTGTCCATCATCGCCGCGACGAACGGGAACGACTCGTCGCGCGCCTGCTCCGCCGTATCCGCGATGTAGCCGTGTGAGTTGATGCTGAGCAACAGGCGCTGGTGGCCTGCGTGCTCGCCCGCGCGGCGGTGCACGTCGGCGAAGGCCACGAAGCGCTCGGGCAGGCCCCCGATGATTGCGAGCGCCATCGGCAGGCCGAGCGTTCCTGCGCGCAGAGCGGACTCCGGTGAGCCTCCGACTGCGACCCAGACCGGGAGCGGATCCTGGAGCGGCCGGGGATAGACGCCCCGGCTCTCGATCGCCGGACGGTGACCGCCGGGCCAGCTGATCTGCTCCGACTCGCGGAGCGCGAGGAGCAGGCGCAGCTTCTCCTCGAAGAGCTCGTCGTAGTCGCGCAGGTCGTATCCGAAGAGCGGGAACGACTCGATGAACGACCCGCGGCCGGCCATGATCTCGGCCCGCCCGTGGGAGAGCAGGTCCAGCGTGCTGAAGTCCTGGAAGACGCGCACAGGATCGTCGGAGCTGAGCACGGAGACGGCGCTCGTGAGGCGGATCGTCTTCGTCCGCGCAGCGGCCGCGGCCAGCACGACCGCGGGCGCCGACACCGTGAAATCGGGTCGGTGGTGCTCGCCGACGCCGAAGACGTCGAGCCCGACCTGGTCGGCGAGCTCGATCTCCTCGAGCAGATCGCGCAGTCGCTCCTGTGGGCTGACCTCGTCCGAGGTCAGCTCCGCGAAGGTGTAGACGCCGAGCTCCATGGCGGTCACGGTAGCAGATGCTTGCTCACTCAAGCTTCTCGGGCGAGCGGATGATGCGCGATCTGCCGACTAGGTGTCGCGCCGCACGAGCAGGAGGGCGGCAACGGCGAGGGTGAAGGCCGCGTACCCGCAGAAGACGGCGAAGCCGACCCAGGGCGAGAGGCTGCCCGAGTCGTGGGTGATCGAGAGGATCGCCCGGCCCGCGTTGCTCGGCAGGTAGCGCGACGCCGCGTCGTTCCAGCTCGCAGGCAGCACGTTCATCAGCGGCGGGATCACGAACAGGACCGCGGCGAACGCAGCGATGCCACCGGCGGTGTTGCGGATGATCGCGCCGAGACCAAGGCTGAAGAGGGCGATCACGGTCAGGTACAGCGCAGCGCCGATCACGGCACGTGCGACGTGCGGGTCGGAGAACGCGATGTTCGCGTTGTGACGCGACAAGATCGACTGGCTCGCGAAAAATGCGATCAGCACCGCTGGGAGCATCAGTACGAAGGTGACGGCCGCGAAGACGATGGCCTTTGCCCACAGAACGGGAAGACGCATCGGGACGGCGGTGAACGACGCTCGGATCATGCCGGTCGAGTACTCGGCGCTGATCACGAGTACGCCGAGCACGCCGATCGCGAGCTGGGCGATCTGCGAGCCGACGAGCGCCGGATCGATCGGATTGAAATGCGCGCGCTCGCCGGGGCTGCGATGTCCCCAGTGCGCTGAGATCACGGCGGAGGCGAGGATCGGGAAGCCGATCGTCAGCACGGTCGCCGCCAGGAGGGACCAGCTCGTCGAGCGCACGCTGCGGAGCTTCGTCCACTCGGAGCGGATCACGCGAGACTGGGTGACCCGCTCGCGGCTGGAAGCAGACGGGGAAGCGATCGCGCTCATGTCGCCGCGAACTCCAGCTCGTCGCGTGTCAGGTCCATGAACGCTTCCTCGAGCGACGCCTGGTGCGGTGTCAGCTCGTGCAGGACGATGCCGTGGGCCGCAGCGGCCTCGCCGACCTGCGCGGCGGTGAGACCGTTCACCTCGAGCAGGCCGGGCTCGATGACCGCCACCGTCACGGAAGGACTTGCGAGAGCGCCCTTCAGCTGCTCTCCCTGCGGGGAGCGCACGTGCACGAGCGGCTTCGACGCACCCGCGAGAAATTCGGGCACGCTCGCATCGGCGATCAGGCGCCCGCGGCCGATCACAATCAGGTGGTCCGCCGTCAGCGCCATCTCACTCATCAGGTGAGACGACACGAAGACGGTACGACCCTCCGCCGCGAGATTCTTGAGCAGCATCCGGATCCACTGGATCCCTTCCGGGTCGAGCCCGTTGACGGGCTCGTCGAGCATCACGGTGTGGGGATCGCCGAGCAGCGCCGTGGCGATGCCGAGCCGCTGGCCCATGCCGAGCGAGAACCCACCCGCCCGCTTGCGGGCCACCTCGTGCAGCCCGACGTGATCGATCATTTCGTCGACTCGCTTGCGGGCGATGCCGTGTGTCTGCGCGAGCGCGAGCAGGTGATTGCGCGCCGAGCGTCCCGTGTGCACCGAGCGCGCCTCGAGCAGCGCGCCAACCTCGTGCAGGGGCGCGGAATGCTCACGATAGGGCTTGCCGTTGACCGTGACGTGGCCCTTCGTCGGTCGGTCGAGACCGAGAATGAGGCGCATCGTCGTCGACTTCCCCGATCCGTTCGGGCCGAGGAATCCGGTGACGATGCCGGGGCGAACGTCGAAGGACAGGCCGTCGACGGCGCGCTTGTCGCCGTAATCCTTCGTGAGGTCACGCGCCTGAATCATCGCCACAGAAGACCAGACCTCTCTGACGGTTCTCTGAAGCCAACGCCGATGTGTCTCGTCCTGACCTCCGCTTGACGACGACGGCCCGTAACGCGTAGGTATGGGTCATGCAGATCGGCAAGGCGGGTGAGCCCGTCACGCGCATCAGCCGCGCCTCTCCCGACCGGATCGAGGTGCGCGGATGCGATCTCACCTCAGATCTGATGGGCCGGCTGAGCTTCACCGAGTACTTCCACCTGCTGCTGACGGGGCGCGAGCCGACCGGCGACGAGCGCTATTTCCTCGACCTGCTGCTCGTCTCGATTGCCGAGCATGGCTTGATGCCGAGCAACATCGCCGCGCGGATGACGCTAGCGGCGGATCCCGCCTCGCTGCACGGAGCAGTCGCTGCCGGGATTCTCGGTGCCGGTCCTGTGATCCTCGGTGCGGCGGAGGAATGCGCCCGGCTGCTCGCAGCGATGGACGCCGACGGGAGTGACCCGGCGCAGGTCGTGCGGGAGATTCACGCGGCCGGAGGCAGGGTTCCCGGATTCGGGCATCCGCTGCACCGTCCGCTCGATCCACGGGCGGAGCGGATTCTCGACCTGGCCGACGCACGCGGGGTCAGCGGCCGGCATGTCGCACTCGCGCGAGAGCTGCGCGCCGCCGTCGCCGAGACGTGGGCGAAGCCGCTCACACTCAACGTCTCGCTGCCGATCGCGGCGGTGATGCTCGATCTCGGCTACTCGCCCGCGATCGTGAAGGCGATTCCGATCCTCGCGCGCACCGCGAGCCTGCTCGCGCATCTCGCCGAGGAGCAGGAGCGGCCGATCGGCTTCCTGCTCGCGGCGAAGGCGGAGGACGCGATCGAATACCGCGATGACTGACGCCGAGCGCGTGCCTTGGGACGAACAGCTCGCGCTCGACGCTGCGAGCTTCCGCGAACAGCTCGCCTATCTCCTCGAACGTTCGCCGTTCTACCGCGAGAAGCTTGCCGGCTTCGGCAGCGCCGTCGGGGTCGGTGAGATCGCGCAGTTGCCGCTCACCGAGAAGCCCGAGGTGAAGGCGACCTGCACGCCGGCGAGACCATTCGGTGCGCACCTCTGCGTCGAGCCGTCGGACCTCGTCCGCATCTACTCGACGAGCGGCACGACCGGGACGCCGAGCTACATCCCGCTCACCGAGAGCGACCTCGACAACTGGGTGACGGGCTCCGCCCGCAGTTATGGGGCGTCGGGCCTTGCCCGTGGCCAGCGCGTCGTCACGACCTACAACGCCGGCCCGTTCGTGGCCGGCGCCGCGCTCGATGCCTTTGCGCGACTCGGCGTCTGCCACATTCCCGTCGGCATGGGCCACAGCGAACGCGTGCTGCTCGCAATCGAACAGTTGGAGCCCGACGCGGTCGTGCTGACACCGTCGTACGCGGCGTACCTCGTCGAGCTGGGCGATCTGCGCGGGTCGAGCGTCACGCGGGTCCTCGTGGCGGGCGAGCCGGGTGGAGGGGAGCCCGCATTCCGCGCAGCCCTCGAGGACGGGTGGGGCGCACGTGTGACGGAGGCGATGGGAATCGGCGACATCGGCCCGTCGCTCTGGGGCGAGTGTGAAGAGCAGTCGGGCATGCACCTCGGTGCGCGCGGCTTCGTGCACGCGGAGTTGATCGATCCCGAGACGGGCGAGGCGCGCGAGTGGCGCGACGGCGCGACCGGCGAGCTCGTGCTCACGCATCTGCGGCACCAGGCCGCGCCGCTCCTGCGCTTCCGCACGCGCGACCACGTCGAGGTGTGGACGAGTCCCTGCCCCTGCGGACGTACGGCGCCTCGCGTCCGTTGCCTCGGCCGAACCGACGACATGCTGATCGTCCGCGGCGTCAACGTCTTCCCCTCGGCGGTCCGCGAAGTGGTCAGCGGGTTCGCGCCGGCGGTCAGCGGGCGCATCCTCGTCAGGCCTCTGCGGGCGGGCGTGAAGCAGGAGCCGCCTTTGCCTGTCTCCGTCGAGCTGTCCCCCGATGCGGCGCCCGACGACGGGCTCGCTGCGCTGATCGGCGCGCGGCTGCGCGACGTGCTCGTCGTGCAGGTGGACGTCGAGCTCGTCCCGTGGGGCAGCTTGCAACGCAGCGAGTACAAGTCCAGACTGGTGGCCCGGTGATGAGGAAGCTCCAGAGTCAGGGCGTGCACCACATCACGATCGTCGGCGCCGGCCGTCAGACGTCGATCGACTTCTGGGAGGGCGTGCTCGGCATGCCGTTCGTCTTCGAGCAGCCGAACCTCGACAACGCAGCCGAAAGCCATCTCTACTTCGATCCCGGCGACGGACGGCTGATCACCGTGTTCACGAACGAAGAGCGCGAAGCCGACCCGACCCGCACCTCGACCGATCAGGGCTGCGTCCACCACATCGCGTTCTCGCTTTCGCAAGCCACGTTCCATCAGGCGGTCGAGCGGCTCGACGAGCGCGGGATCCGCCACAGCGGCGTCAAGGACCGTGGCTTCATGGACTCGATCTACTTCGAGGACCCTCTGGGCCTCTTGATCGAGTTGGCGTCGTACCGCTTCGAGCCGCCGTTCGGCTACACGCACGCCGATGTGCTGCTCGAGGCGCACAAGCTTCGAGTCGGGCGCAACGACTACAACATCGACCAGGAGCATCTTGCGGATGCAGTCGAGGCGCTCGTGGCCCGGTCGCGCGCCTCGCTCTCGGACGACCGGTCCCCCAAAGACCCCTATTAGCGGAGGAGCACATGGCTGCCACCACCACCATCAGCGTTCTCAAGCCGAGCGTCAACAACCTGACCGTTCGTATCTTCGTCCGCGCCGCCGGCCTCGAATTCGAAGAGATCGACATGTGGGGGAAGAAGGGCACAGACGAGTTCCTCGCCAAGGACCCAGCCGATCTCACGCCGCTCCTCGAGGACGAGGGACTGCCGCGGGGCTCGCTCTGGGAGAGCTGCGCGATCATGCAGTACCTCTGCAACAAGCACGGGCTCGACCGGTTCTACCCAACCGATCCGGCCGAGCGCGCGATGGTCGACAGCGCGATGTTCTACTTGATCGGGACGCTCTACCCGTACGTCGCGCGCGCCACCTATCCGGCGCTCAACTTCCCGCACTACGCCGGCGAGGTCGGCGCCTCCGATGCCGACGCGGATGCGAAGGCGCGGGCGCAGGCCGCAGCCGAGGCTGCAGTCGCGCGGCCGCTCGAGGTCTACCGCACGTTCTTCCTCGAAGGCAGGACGTTCATCGGAGGCGACACACCGTCGATCGCCGACATCCGGCTCGCCGCGACGCTCGAGTTCCTGCGCGCGATCGACTATGAGCTCCCTGCTTGGGCGGAGTCGTACCTCGCTGCGATGGAGTCGACGCTCGGTGACGCCTACACCGAACCTGCGAGCGACGTGCGCGGCTACGTGGCGAGCGTCAAGGCGCCGGCGGTGGCGTAGCGAAGCGGCTGCGGCTCAGAACAGGAAGCGCACGAGCAGCACGACTCCGACCACGACCGCGGCGAGCAGGCAGAGGCTGAGGAACGCGATCGCGAGGCCGCCGGCGGCGAGCTTCGGCAGTCCGGACGCCAGCTCCGCCGGGAAAGCGCCCGGGCCGACGAGTGCCTGCTCGATGCGGCTTTCGACGTAGGAGTTGATCCGCTGCTCGAGCCGGTGCTCGAAGTCGAGTGGTTCCTCGCCTTGCGTGCGCAGCGGCGGGAAGGTTGACGGCAGGCCGTCGACGTCGAGTTGGTAGAGGTGCTCCGGCTGGTCGATGTCCTTGAGCCGGTGCTGGCCGAGGTCGCGTTCGCGGACGCCTTCGGGGAGCGCCGTGCCGACGATCGCCGCCGTGGCGGCGGACAGGAGCACCTGGCCGCCGTGGCCGGCGGCGCAGATCCGGGCCGCGCGTACGACGTCGATACCGACGTAGCCTTCTTCGCCGACGACGGGCTCGCCGGTGTGCAGGCTCATCCGGACGCACAGCGTGATGCCGTCCGGCCAGGTGTGTGACGCAAGCCGCTGTTGTGTCGCGACCGCCGCGGCGACTGCGTCGCGGGCGCGCGCAAAGGAGAAGAAGAACGCGTCGCCCTGCGTGTCCATCTCGACGCCGCTTCGTCTCAGGAACTCCTCCGAAGGATTCGGCGGTGATCCGCGACCACGCCGGCGTACCGGTCGCCGAGCCGCTTGAGCAGCTCCGTCGACCCTTCGATGTCGGTGAAGACGAAGGTGACGGTGCCCTGAGGCACGGACGGCTTTGTGCTCTCCTGCTCCCGCGCGGCTGCGGGATCGGTGTCGCCGGGCATGGAGACCGTTGTATCCCGGGGGCCGACCGCGTGTCCAGCGTCCCTTGACGATCCGGATGCAAGCGGTGGGCGTAAGGGTGAGAGCGAGGCGACATACCCACCTCCCCTCGCGCAAACCGTGGGGCGCGGGCCGTGGTTTGTGACCCCTGGGCCACGGCTCCTGCCCCACGTCAAGCCGAACGGGCGAAAGTTTCACTCGCCAGGCGCCGGTCGATCGGGGAGACTTCGCCCATGGTGACGACGCCGGCCGTCGAACGTCCCTCGCGCCTTGATCCGGGCGACGCCGAGTCGTTCTGCCTCGACGTCGCCTCGAGTGCGTTCTTCGCCTCCGGCAGACCGGTCGCGGTCGCGCGCGCGCCGGGCCGGCTCGACATCCTCGGCGGGATCTCCGACTACTCCGGCGGGCTCGTGCTCGAGCTGCCGCTGCGTGTCGCAGCGCTCGCTGCCGCGCAGCCGGCCGAGGACGGGCGCGTGGTCGCCGTCAGCGGCGGACGGCGGATCGCAGCGGACGCAGACGCACTTGCGCACGCTTCGTTCGACGAGCTCGCGGCGACCTTCACCGGCCAGGACGCGTGGGGCGCGTACGTGCTCGGCCCCGTTGCGCTCCTCGTTCGCGAGCAGGGCCTACCGCTCGCCGGCCTGCGCGTGCTCATCTCCTCCTCGATCCCGGAGGCGAAGGGACTCGGCTCGTCGGCAGCCGTCGAGATCGCGGTCCTGCATGCCGTGACGGCCTGCCTCGGTGCGTCGCGCGCGTCGCGCGAGCTCGCGCTGCTCGCGCAACGCGCCGAGCAGATCTTCGCGGGCGCGCCGTGCGGCGCCATGGATCAGATGACCGTCATGTACGGCGAAGAAGGCGAACTGCTCGCTCTCCTGTGCCGTCCTGCCGAGATCGTCGCGTCCGTGCCGCTGCCGCCCACTCTCGCGGCCTGGGCGATCGACTCGGGGCTGCCGCACGCGGTCTCGGGCGACGTCTATCGTCGGGTTCGCTGCGCGGCGTTCATGGGCTACGCACTGCTCGAGTGTGCAGCCGGCCATCTCGCGGAGCTCGAGCGCGACGACGTCAACGTTCGGTTGCTGCCGCCACGAATGCTCGGCGCCGACTTCCTCCGGTTGCGCGAGGGCATCACCGACCCGGTGAGCGCGGTCGAGCCGGCGGTCGAGTACGGAGTGCGTGCCGCGACGCTCTTCCCCCTCGAGGAGCACGCGCGGGCGCGCGAATTCCTCGCTCTCCTCGACGAGAAGGCGGACGACGACGCCTTCCGCCGGATCGGTGAGCTCATGTACGAGTCGCACGCCGGCTATTCGCTCTGCGGTCTCGGCGCGCCGCGGACGGACGAGATCGTCGAAGTCGTAAGCGAAGCCGGCATGCGCGAGGGGTTGATCGGAGCGCGGGTCAGCGGGGGAGGGAGCGGCGGCGCCGTCGTCGTTCTCGGGCGCCCGGAGGCGGAGCCGCGCGTACGCGCGATCGCCCAGTCCGTCGGCGCAGGTCTCGTCGGCGGGTCGTCACCGGGAGCCGCGCGCTTCGGCGTCCGTTTCGTGCACGGCCAAGCGTCCTGAAGCCGGTCAGCTAGCCCACGACGCGAACGTTGCAGCCGCGCTCCCGGAGCGCCTCGACCACCTCCGGATCGGCCGACCGGCCGGTGATGATCAAGTCGACGTCCGAAACGCTGCACAGCCGTGCCACCTCGACGCGGCCGAGCTTGCTCCCGTCGGCGAGCACGACCTTGCGCGTCGCCACGGCCAGCATCCGCTGCTTCACCGCGGCCTCGGGCAGGTTGATGTTCGTGACGCCTCCGATCGGGTCGAGGCCGTTGCAGCCGAGCAGCACCGTCTTGACCGAGATCTGGTCGAGGATGAGCGTCGCGAGCGGA
>JADGPE010000006.1 GCA_017882605.1 Thermoleophilia bacterium
CTTGGCGAGATAGTCATCCGCTCCCGAATCGAGGCCTTCGACCCGGTCCTCGACCGCGTCGCGCGCCGTCAGCATCAGGACGGGGGACCAGACCTCGCTCGCCCTCAGCTTGCGGCAGACGGCGAAGCCGTCGATGCCGGGCAGCATGACGTCCAGGACGATCACGTCGAACGGTGCTGACTGCGCCATCCAGACGGCGTCCTCGCCGCGGGACGCGACATCGACTGCGTGTCCCTCCTCTCGAAGTCCACGCGCCAACAGATCCGCGAGCTTCCGCTCGTCCTCCACCACCAGCACACGCATGGCACCCATTGTCGCCCTACGTGGTGAGACGTGCATGAACCTTCTGCGATCGCCGACGCCCCGGAATGTCGGTTACCGTCGCTGCAGCCACCACTCCAACCTCGTGACATCGGCCTCGACCTGCTGGCGGCCGGACTTGGCTCCGGCGCTGCGTTCGCTGGGCGGGCGTCACGACGACGGTTGACCCACTCTGCCCGCTCGCGTGACGGAGAGGTAATTTTCCGAGGCCGAACTGCGAGGCCCCACGGATGCGGCGGCGCCGGCGATCGACGATGGAGGAGGCTCCTGCGACCTCGGAGATTCACCATACGCTCATCTGACGGCTGCGACACTCGCACTGTGCCGGCCACCGAGAAGGCGCACGCCGCCGTGATGGCGGTGGAACTGACGCCGCGCGTCGCCCGCATCGAGGCTCGCCGGACCGCCGCGCAACGCCGGCATCGGGCACGCCGCCGCCGGCTCGCGGCCGCCGTCATCGTTGTGCTGTTCACGCCGGTCGTCTACTCGTACGTCACGACGATGCTCCGGCCGTCGAGCCTGCCGCTCGGGATTCGCAGCGTCGAGTGGGTGCGGACGCACCACGGCGCCTGGATCGTCAACGAGGCGGAACATGTCTGGTACACCTGGCACGCGCCGAAGAAAGGCGGCCCGCCGCTGCGCACGCTCCCGACGGTCGGAGTCGGGCCGGTCCGGCCCGCGCAACGGTCGGTGGGCTATCACCCCCGGAGGATCGCGCCGGTGATCCGGCCCGCGCTCCCAGGGGAGGGCGTCTGGCGCTCGACGGAGCGCGTCGTCGCCGGTGCGCCGCCTGTCCTCGTGACGACGTTCCGCACCGACCCCGTGTACCCGCGGATCGTCGCCTACGTCGCGTGGTTCGACCACACCCGCACCCAGCTCGCGCTCTACCCGGGGCGCTACGAGCCGCCGAACGCCTCGCCGCGCGGCCCGATGGAGGTGCCCCAGACGCAGCGGTGGCGGCTCCTGGCAACGTTCAACAGCGGCTTCATGAACCGCGACAGCCACGGCGGCTTCTTCGTGAACGGTCACTCAGCGGCACCGCTTCGTCCTGGGCAGGGCACGATCGTCGCCTACCAGGACGGGCGCGTGGACATCTTCAGCTGGCACGGGGACGCGCTGCCAGGGCGGACGGCGGTCCTGGCCCGGCAGAACCTGCCCCTGATCGTGGACCGCGGCCGTCCCAACCCGCTCCTCGCCGACAACTCGCTGTGGGGCAGCACGCTCGGCAACGCGGTACGCGTGTGGCGGTCCGGCGTCGGCATCGACCGCCACGGCAACCTCATCTACCTCGCGGCCGAGGACCAGACCGCGGCGAGCCTGGCCGCCGCACTGCTGCACGCCGGCGCCGTCCGGGCGGTCGAGCTCGACATCAACGCCGAATGGCCGAGCCTCGTGACCTACGGCCGGGGCGGCGTCGCCAATGCCACGAAGGTCGTCCCGAACTACCAGCAGTCGACCAACCGGTACCTCGTTCCCGACGACCGCGACTTCTTCGCCATCTACCGGAAGACGACGCAAGCGGCGCTGCGGAGCGTTCCGTTTGGTTGAGCTACCCGGAGCGGCGGGCCTGTTCGATCAGACGGTCGAGCGGAGCCCAGAAGATGCGCCGGGCGAGCGCATCCGAGCGCTGCGCGGAATCGTGGTTTGCGACGAAACCGGGCTGCGAGCGGATCACCACGTAGCGCTTCTTCGACGCTGGGTGCCCGGAGAGCCAGCGCCAGAACGCGTCCGCGCCGGCGCTGCCGGCCGTCGTGTCCGCGTCGCCGACGAAGAGCTCGACGAACGTTCGCCGGGCGATGCCTCCCGCCGGCAGCGGTGCGAGCGGCAGCGCGGGGAACACGCTGAGGATTGCGCTGGGCGCCGGAACATGCCACGCCGTTGCAGCCGCGGCATACGCGAAGACCGCACTGCCACCGAAGGACTTCCCGATCGCGACGACCGGCAACTCGAGCTGCCGCAGGCGCGCGAAGGCGGTCCGAACGCCTGTCTCGAACGCCTGCAGCGCGCCGCTGACGGACTCGGCACCAACGCGGTAGCGCGGGTAGACGACGATCGAGCCGCGCGCCCGCAGATGCGCGATCCAGGGCGCGAAACCGTCGGTCGGCAACGGCGTGCTCCAGCCGTGGCCGAACACGACGATGCTCACGGGTCGTTCGCGCGGCCACAGCACCCAGACCGTGTCGGCCCCGCGTCCGAGCGTCTCGACCGGTGGATGCGCGCGGGCCGGAGCTGCGGCGGCGCATACCAGCGCCGTCACGACACCGACGAGCCGAAGCCGCTGTCGCATGGAACCTGACAGTAGCGCCACCGCCCCGGGAACGGCGGCCGTGCACCTGGGCGTCGTCACGCCGATGGCGAACGAGGCGGCAACCGCCGTCGCGTTCGTGGACCGAGTCCTGGCAGCGTGCGCGAGCTTCCGGTTCGCTGCGGTGACGCTGTACGTGGTGCTCGACAGCATCTCGCGCGACGAGACGCGAGCACTGCTCGAAGCCCACGCTGTCGAGCGCCCAGAGCTGAACGTCGTCTGGGCGCCGGAATGCCGGGGCGTCGCAGATGCCTACGTGCGCGGCTATCGCGAGGCGCTGGCCGCCGGCTGCGACTGGATCCTGGAGATCGACGCGGGCTTCAGCCACGACCCGGCCGAGATCGGGCTGCTGCTCGATGCGATGCCCGGAAACGACTGCGTCTTCGGCAGCCGCTTCGTCAACGGTGCCGTCAATCTCGGAACGCCCTGGCGGCGCACGATCAGCCGCGGCGGGACCGCGCTGACGAATCTCGTCCTCGGTACGCACCTGACCGACATGACCGGCGGTTTCGAGCTGTTCACACGCGAGGCGTTGGAGCACGTCCTCGCCCGGGGCATACGGTCGCACGGCCCGTTCTTCCAGACCGAGATCAAGGCGCACTGCCGCCACCTCAGGTTCACCGAGGTGCCGATTCACTACGACTCGTCGAGCCACAAGGTCGGTGCGCGCGCAATCGGCGAGGCACTCGTGAACCTCGGGCGGCTGGCCGAACGCCGGCTCGCGAGGGCTCTGTGACGCGCGCGCTCGTCGTCACGTCGATCGCTCCGCCGACAGAAGCGCTGGAGCGGCTCGCGCGTGCTGCGTCCGCGGCCGGCCTGGACTTCATCCTGGTCGGCGACGAGGCGAGCCCCGCCGGCTTCGAGCTTCCAGGCTGCGACTTCTTCGGGCTCGAGCGGCAACGCACACTCGGTCTCGGGACCGCCGACGCCTGCCCGACCCGACACTACGCGCGCAAGAACGTCGGCTACCTGATCGCGATGGAGCGAGGCGCGACGACGATCGTCGAGACAGACGACGACACCGAGGCCTACAGCGCTTTCTGGCAACAACGGGAGCAGACGGAAGCGGCCGCGGTCGTCGAGAGCCCGGGCTGGGTCAACGTGTACTCGTACTTCTCCGACGCGAGGATCTGGCCGCGAGGGCTTCCCCTCGACGCAGCACGGATCGCGCCTCCACCTCGCCACTCGCTCGGCGTGGCCCGCACCTCGTGCCCGATCCAGCAGGGCCTCGTCGACGGCGACCCGGACGTCGACGCCGTCTACCGGCTCGTGCTCGACCTCCCGTTTCAATTCGAGCGCGGAGCGAGCGTCGCGCTCGCCCCCGGCGTGTGGTGCCCGTTCAACAGCCAGAACACGAGCTGGTGGCCGGATGCCTACGCCCTCATGTACCTGCCGGCGTACTGCTCGTTCCGGATGACGGACATCTGGCGCAGCTTCGTCGCCCAGCGGATCGCCTGGGAGAACGGCTGGAACGTGCTCTTCCGCGAGGCGACGGTGCGCCAGTGGCGGAACCCGCACGACCTGATGCGCGACTTTCGCGACGAGGTCCCAGGGTACGTCTCGAACCGTGAGATGGGTGCTGCCCTGCAGGAGCTCGAGCTCGAGCCGGGACGCTCTCGCATCGCGGCCAACATGCGACGCTCGTACGAGCTCCTGGTCGCCCGCGGGTGGGTCGCACCGCAAGAGCTCGCTCTCCTGGACGCCTGGCTCGCCGACATCGCGTCGATCCGTCCGGCGGCGAAGGCAGCGGTGGGTTGAGCACGTTCGGCCAGCCCTTGCCGGCGACGAGCCGGGGCCCGTTGCTCACTGCGCTCGCCGCGCTGACGACTGCCGCGGTCGTGCTCTTCGTGCTTCCTCCCGGCGGCGATCTCGCGGCACACCTCTACCAGCGCGGCTTCTTCATTCAGCACGGATTCTCGTTCTGGAACAACTACTGGTACGCCGGCCGTTACAGCTTCGTCACGTACAGCATCGGGTTCTATCCCCTGGCTGCACTGGTCGGGATCAAGGCAGTCTCCCTGGCCGCCGTCGCCGTGGCAGCCACGGTTTTCACCGTCGTCGTCGCCCGGCAGTGGGGCGAAGCGGCGCGCTGGCCCACACGGGCGTTCGCCGTCATCTGGCCGCTGATCCTGATCTCGGGAGAACTGCCGTTTCTCGTCGGGATGGCCTTCGCGATCTCCGCCGTCCTCGCCGTGCAGGCACGACGGTTCTGGCTCTTCACCGTGCTCGTGCTCGCGACGTTGTCGATGAGCCCGCTCGCGCTCCTCTTCCTCGGGCTGTTCGTCGGCGGCGCGGCGATCGAGAACCGCGATACGTGGCGCCAGACCGCCCGCTTTGCAATTCCAGTGGCCGTCTCCGCCGGGATCGAAGGTCTGTTGATGCTCCTCTTCCCGTCCGGGGGACATTTCCCGTTCTCGCTGGTCGAGCTGCTGCCGGTCGCGGCGTTCTGCATCCTCGGGCTCACCGCCACGTGGAAGCTCGAGCGGGGCAGGCTGCTGGCGGGATTCTTCGCGCTCTACCTGATCGCCAACCTCGCATCCTTCGTAGTCCCATCCGCGCTCGGCGAGAACGTCGGGCGACTGCGCTACCTCGCATTGCCGGTCGCGCTGCTGGTGGGCGCCCTCCGCTCCTGGCGCCCGCGCGGGCTGACGGTGCTCGCGCTCACGCTGGTGGCGTGCTGGAACCTCACCCCGCTGGCCTGGAGCCTCGACCACAACGTGAGAGACCCGACGAGCCAGCCGCGGTTCTGGGCGGCCACCGTCGATGTGCTCCGCGGCCGGCTGACTCCCGACTATCGCGTCGAGCTGGTCGATACCGCCGGGCACTGGGGCGCCTTCTACCTCGCCCGAGCCGGCATCCCGCTCGCGCGGGGCTGGTACCGGCAGGACGACTTCCCTCAGAACTCGGTCCTGTACGGACGGCTCACTCCGCACAGCTACTTGACCTGGCTGCGCCGGACGGCTGTGCGCTTCGTCGTCCTCACCGACGGCCCACCGGATTACAGCGCGCAGCGCGAGTCGACGCTCATCGGGACCCATCCCGGTCTCTTGCGGGTGGTCGCGCGACTGAAGGGCACGACGATCCTCGAAGTCCCGCAGCCAACCCCGCTGATTCACGGCCCGGGACCGGCTCGGGTCGTATCGCTCGGCCCGACCCAGGCGCGCTTCGTCGTCGCAGCCAAGGGCACCTACCACGTTGCGATCCGCTACTCGCCTTACTGGCGCGCCCGGCCGGGCTGCATCTCTGAGGCACGTGACGGCGACGTGCAACTGACCGCGAGCCGGCCGGGCCCGATCGAGCTCGAGTTTCAGCTCGGATTGCAGCAGTTGCTCGACGCGCTCAGCCGGCCCGCAAGCGCACGGTGCGCGGCGCTGGGATGAACACGTCGCATCGTCCACCTTGCAGGATCCGACTCCCACGGCTGCCCCTCGCGACCCGCACGCCGGCGCCCACCTTGAACGGCGGACGGTACGACGTGCGAGACGCGTGCGGCTTCGGCGGGAGCAGCTAGCGGACGGTCAACGTTCCGGACATGCCCTTGTTCTCGTCCTTGCCGACCGATGAGTAGAAGTGGTACACGCCCTTCTTCAACGTGAAGATCGTGGCGGTCGAGGAGTTCCCGATCGTCAGCGTCGCGCCGTATTCGAGCTCGCCAAATTCGAGGCTGACGTTGTGCTTCTGTGTCGAGTGGTTGGTGAAGACCAGGAGGAACTCGGTCCCCACCGGGGCTGTGAGGGTCTTCTTGTCGAACGCGTACCCCGTCTTCGTCGCAGAGATCAGCACCTTCGGAGGGCCGGAAACGCGGTGGGCGGAGGAACTCGCCGTGAGCGTTCCCGCGACAGCGACCACGGCGAACAGCACCGGCAAAACGAGAAAACGCTTCATCATTCTCCTTCGTGGATTTCAGGACGGGCGCAGTGTTCCCCTCGACGAATGAGTCTTCGATGAGCGGCATCGCCTGAGCCGGCCGGGCTGCGCGGGATCCGTCGTCCGTCTGTGGTCTGTTGGCCCGGCCCGGAGTTCGCCGATTCTTTGCCAACGCTTCGGAGGCGCATGGCCCCCTGCTTTCCAATCGGCTTCTACCTTTGGAGGCATGAAACGGACACACGCTCTTCTCCTCGTTCTCGCGGTCGCAACGGCAGCGGTCGCAGGGACCTACGCGGCTCTGCGTTCGTCGCAGCTCCGCGCGAATGCGGCGCCCAAGGTGAGCGCCGTGCAGATTCAGCGGCAGAACCAGGCTCTCGCCCGGGCCGAGGCGGCACTCCGAGCCCAGCTGAAGCGCAAGCCGCCGGCACTACCGCCCCTCCCTCGGCCGGCATCGCAGCCCGCCGGCTCCGCGCCCGCCGCCCCGGCTCCCGCCCTGGCCGCCGCCGCTGCCCCGCGGGTGACCTACGTCCGCGCCAAGCCGATCGTACGCATCGTGCACCGCCACGGCGGCGAGAGCGGCGATCACGAGGGCGAAGGCGACGGCAGCACGCAACTGGCCGCCGCCGGCAACGGGAGCCACCTCGATGACTAGTCAGATCGCACGCCTCTGGACGGTCGTCGTCGGCGTTGTCGTCTTCTTCCTCGCCTGGGCGACGATCGCCGCCCACCCGTGGCAGCAGGCGGCAGCGGCCGACCCCCGCCTCACCGCGGTCGTCGCCCGCCAGCAGTACCTGCAGCGCCAGTCGGCGCAGGTGAAGCAGCTCGTCGACCAGCGCTGGGCCGCGTACCGCGTCGCGCTCGCCGAGCGGAAGCTCGCGATCACCCGGGCGAACATCGCCGCGGCCGCCAACGCGCAAGCGCAGGTCCAGGCCCAGGCCGTGTCGGCAGCCATCCCTGCTCCTGCGGCGGCGGCGGCCGCGCCGGCGCGCGTCGTCACGCTCCCACCCCTCGTCATCACCAAGACGTCATGACGAAGCACGACTTCCGCGCGATGGGAACCACCTTCGAGCTCGTCGTCGAAGCTCCCGCAGCCGACCGTGCGTTCGCGGAGGCTGAAGCGGAAGTCGAGCGGCTCGAACAGATCATGTCGCGCTTTCGCCCCGACTCCGAACTGTCGCAGCTGAACCGCGACGGTGCGATCGACGCGTCGCAGGACCTCGCCGAGGTCGTCGAGCTCGCGCTCGCCGCCCGTGAGCGAACCGGCGGCCGCTTCGATCCGACCGTCCACGACGCTCTCGTCGGTGCCGGCTACGACCGGACCTTCGACGACGTCGGAGACACCGCCGCAGCCGCGACGTGGTCGCGCTGTCGCGGCGGCGTGACGGTCACCGGCCGGCGCATCGAGCTCGAGCCCGGCTTCAAGCTGGACCTCGGCGGCATTGGCAAGGGGTTCGCCGCCGAACGCATCGCTCAACTGCTTGCGCTGACGGCTCCCTCCCTCGTCAGTGCCGGCGGGGACGTCGCCGTGCGCGGCGTCCCCGCCGAAGGGACGTGGGCGGTCGCCGTCGACGACACGTTGACGCTCGGCCTGACGCACGGCGGGCTCGCCACATCCGGTTGCGACCGCCGGCGCTGGCGCCGCGCGGGCGTCGAGCAGCACCACCTGATCGATCCTTCGACCGGGCGGCCGGCAGAGACCGACCTGATCCGGGTCACCGCGGTCGGCACCGATGCCGTCGACGCCGAGGTGCTCGCCAAGGATCTTTTCTTCGCCGGCTCGTTGGAGGCGCTCGAGCGTGACCTGCCCGCCGTGCTCGTCACGGCCGACGGACGCACGCTGACCACCGGGGGGCTCACCTGATGCACCACGACCCGACGTTCTGGCTGATCGCGCGCGCCGCCGGCCTCACCGCCTACGCGGTCCTGACGCTGTCGGTGCTCGCAGGCCTCGTGCTGAAGTCTCGGCCGTTCGCGCGCCTCAAGGCGGCCCACGTCGCCGAGATCCACAAGACGCTCGCGCTGACCGGCCTCGGGGCGCTGGCCCTCCACGCGGTGGCGCTCGTGCTCGACACGACGGTCAAGGTGAGCCTCGCCGGGCTCGTCGTGCCCGGCCTGGTGACCTATCGCCCGGCCGGGGTCGCAACGGGCGTGATCGGCGGCTGGCTCTTCGTCCTGATCACGTCCTCGTTCTGGCTGCGCAAGCGCATCGGCGCGCGCGTCTGGCGGCGCCTGCACTGGTTCACCTACGCGCTCTTCGGCCTCGCGAGCATCCACGGGATCACTGCCGGCACCGACACGACGCAGCCGTGGGTTCGCAACCTCTACCTGGGCGCCATCGGCTTCGTCGTCGCCGCGACCGCGTGGCGCGCACTCGTTCCTCCCGCCCGCCGGGCGGCACCGAAAGGAGAACTCACATGAGCAAGTACGAGATCACCATCGATCCTTCCCTGTGCAGCGGCTACGGCGCCTGCGTCGATGCCGCACGTGATCTGTTCCGCCTCGACAAGGGTGGCGTCGCGACCGTTGTCGTCACGCACACCGACGACCCGGCCGCGCTCGACGCCGCCGACGCGTGCCCGATGGGCGCGATCTTCGTGCAAGAGGTGAGGGCGGCATGAGCACGGTCTTGATCGCGGGCGCAGGGCTGGCGGGCGCACGGTGCGCCGAGTCGCTCCGTGCGTTGGGCTGGAGCGGTCGTGTCGTCGTCGCAGGCGACGAGCCGCACGCTCCTTACGAACGACCGGCGCTCTCGAAGGACCTGCTGGCCGGTGAGCGCACCGACGTCAGCCTGCGTCCCGGCTCCTTCTGGGCCGAGCAGGAGATCGAGCTCCTGCTCGGCTGCCGGGTCGCCGGGCTGGACCCTAGACTGGGAACGGCGATGGTCGGCGGAGAGCTCGTTTCCTGGGATGCGTTCGTGCACGCGACGGGCGTCCAGGCGCGCCGGCTTCCCGGCCCGCCGGGCGTGCACCACCTGCGCTCGCTCGACGACGCGCGCGCTCTCGCGGCCGAGCTGACACCCGCGAGCCGGGTCGTCGTCGTCGGCGCCGGCTTCATCGGCGGAGAAGTCGCCTCGACACTCGCGCCGAGCGTCGGCTCCGTGGTCGTGCTCGAGCCGATGGCCGCACCGCTGGAGCGCGTGCTCGGCCCCGAGGTGGGCGGCCTGCTCGCCTCTCGCTACGCCGCGCACGGCGTCGAGCTGCGGCTCGGCATCGGCGTCGAGGGCTTCGTCGGCGAGGATCGCGTGCGCGCAGTGCGGCTCACCGACGGAACGCTGCTCGCCGCGGACGTCGTCGTGGTTGGGATCGGAACGGTCGGCGAGACGATCGAGGTCGACGCGTGCGGACGCAGTTCGACCCCCGGCGTCTACGCGGCGGGTGACGTCGCCTCGTGGTGGCGGCCTTCGCAGGGCCGCCACGTGCGCGTCGAGCACTGGACGAGCGCCGCCGGTCAGGCCCGGACGGTCGCCGCAGCGATCACCGGCGAGCTGACACCGTACGACGAGACGCCCTACTTCTGGTCGGATCAGTTCGGCCTGCGGCTCCAGCACGTCGGCCATGCCGAGCAGTGGCACGCCGTCGAGCTCGACGGCGGTGAGGATTCGTTCACCGCGCGCTACGTCGACGCGGACGGCCGGCTGCTCTCCGCGCTCGCGGCGAACCGCGCTTCCGAGCTGCGCGCACTGCGGTTGGAGCTCGCCGCGTGAAATGGCTGCTCGTCGTGCTGCTCGCGACACTCGCGGCGACGGTCGTGATCAACGTCTTGCTGCTCGGCTACGGCGGGAGCGAGCACGATCCCGTGGGCCGGCTGAGCCCGGTCGCGGACCTGCCGCAGCCCGCGCAGGTCCACGTGGACGACCACCACTCCGACGGCGCCGACGACTGAGCCGAGCTTTCGGTCGGGTCAGCCGCCGACGCTGTGGCGAATCGCCGTCAGCCAGGGGCCCGACGACTCGAGCGCCGCTACCGCGACCGCGCCGCCGGCGACGAGCGCGAACCCGACCAGTCCGCGCCGGAGCAGGTGGCCCCGTGTGCGACGGCCGCGCGCCCAGTCGGCGAGTGCAAACCGGCGCAGCTTCGACAGGTGCGCGATCGAGTGGGCTCCGACGACGAACAGGAACAGGGCGAAGCTTGCCGAGTGGACGCTGCGGAAGAACTGCGCGTGCGGGCCTGCGAAGACAAGACCGACGCCGCTTCCGAGCAGGGCGACCGTCGACCCGACGACGAGCGGCGCGATCCCGCGGAGCAGAGGCCGTGGGGGCCCCTCGGCGCGATAGGCAGCTGCGCGGGTGTAGTACCGAATCATCCGCCAGCCGGTCGACGCCAGCTTCAGGGCGACGACCGGGATCAGCGCGACGCCGACGAAGATGTGCACAGCCAGGGTCTGCTGCAACCCGAGAACGAGAGTCGCCAACTCGATCACCGTGCCTGCGAGCAGCAACGCGCCGAGCAGCGCCGTCAGGTTGCGGTTGCCCTGCGGACCGCCGGGGAAATGGGTGGCCAGGCGATCGAGTGCGTTTCGCATAGAGGCCAGTGAAGCAGCGTTTCCTCGGCAGGGAATGGCCGCGACCGAACCCTTATCGACGTCTTTGGGAAACCTTTGTCTTCCCGGCGGGTGGACGAGCGCTCGGCGGAGTCGTAAAGTGCTCCCAGTGCCGCGGTCGGGAAAGCCGAGCAAGCGCGACTGGCCCGCCGACGCGGTCGCCGGGCTGATCGTCCTCGTCGCCGTGCTGCTCGCCTTCGGCGCCGCGATCGCCGGGTTCTTTCTCGGGCGCGACACCAAGCATCCGAAGGCGACGACGACTGCAGCGGCGTCGACCTCCGCGAAAGTCGATCCTCAGGTCGCCGCGGGCGGGCACATCTTCGTCCAGTTCGCCTGCGCGCAATGTCACGGCGACCAGGGCCGCGGCGGCGTCTCGTCCGTTGTCCCTGCGCTCACCAACGTGGGCTCCCAGCTGACACCGGCCCAGCTGCGACACATCATCAACCACGGGCTCGGCGAGTCGGCGAACCCCAAGCGGCCGTACATGCCGGTCTGGGGCGCGGTCATCTCCGACACCCAGGTCAGCGACCTGATCTCCTACATCCGCGCCGGCCTGCCGGCGGTCCCGACCGCCACCCCGCCCCCGGTGCCGGAGGGCCAGGGTGCGGCGGTGAAGGGCGGGGTCCTCTACGTCACCTACGGGTGCATCAACTGCCACGGCCCGAACGGGCTCGGCGGCGTGCCCAATCCCGAGTCGCCGGACAAGACGGTCCCGCCCCTGTCTGGCCTCGACTTCCGCAAGCAGTTCAATACCGACGCCAAGGTCGCCGACGTGATCCGGAGCGGGAGCGTGCTCGGCAAGGCGCCGATCGTGAGCATGCCGCACTGGGGCGGCATCATCCCGCCCGACCGGCTGAACGCGCTCGTCGCCTACTTGAAGACGCTCAAGTAGCGCGCGCCGTCAGGCGTCTTCGTACCAGAAGAAGCCGACCGTGCCTGGACCGGCGTGCGTGCCGACCACGGGCCCGAGCGGTGTCGCGATCTCGATCTCGGCGCGCGGTCGCACATGCTCGACGAGCTCGCGCAGGGCGGCCAGACGCTCCGGGGCCGCGGCGTGCGCGATCCCGACCTTCAAGTTCGGCGAATCCGCCGAGGTCGACTCGAACAGCGCCCGGAACTCGGCGAACGCCTTCGCATTGCCGCGCACGCGTTTGAGCGGGATCACCTCACCGTCCCGGATCGTGAGGATCGGCTTCACGTTCAAGAGATTCCCCGCAAACGCCGCCGCCCGGCCGATGCGGCCGCCCCGGGCGAGGTACTCGAGCGTGTTGACGGTGAAGAGCAGCTGATGGTCGCGCTGGTAGCGCGCGACGTAGGCGTCGATCTCCTCGTCGGTCGTGCCACGCTCGAGGCGGCGTTGCACCCCGATACCGAGCATCCCGAGCGACGCAGACACGGTACGGGAGTCGATCACGCGCACCGCGTCTCCACCCAGCAGCTCGGCAGCTGCCTGGGCGCTCGCAAACGTGCCGGAGAGCGTCGAGGAGATCTGGAGCGACAGAATCCGCTCGTACCGCGGCGCGAGCTCCTCGAACGTGGCGAGAAAATCACCGGGCGTCGGCTGCGACGTCGTCGGCAGCTCGGAGTCGGTCTGCAGTCGCTCGTAGAAGCGGTCGGGGGTGATCTCGACGTAGTCCTTGAAGCTCTCGTCCCCGAACCGCACGTACAGCGGCACGATCCGGAAGTTCGAGAACCGCGTCTGCGCGTCCGGGAAGTCGGCGGTCGAGTCGAGCACGACCGCGGTGTTGTCGGCCGTCAGCTTCATTGCCCGGCAGCCTCACAGACGCATGCCACCAGCCGGTCGAAGTCCTCGTCCTTCGTGATGACCGCCACCGCCCCCGCCTGTTGCACCTCCGCCACCTCCTGGGCGGTCACCGAGGCGCTCAGGCAGACGACATGCGTGGTCGGGTCGGCCTCGAGCACGAGCCTCGTGGCCTCGGCTCCGTTCAGCCCCGGCATGCGGTAGTCCATCAGGACGACGTCCGGCCGCAGCTCGCGAACGACGGTCAGCGCCTCGTTGCCTGTCGCGACGCTCGCGACCACTTCGATCTCCTCGCGCAGCCCGAACAGCAGCTCGAGCGTCTGGCGAAAGGCGTCGTTGTCCTCCACGACGAGCACTCGGACCGGGGTCATTCGGCCGCCAGCAGGAGCGGATAGTGCGGCTGGCCCCCCTGGTGCACGTCGAGCTCGAGGTCGGGATGCTCCGACTGGATCCGCGACAGCAGACCGTCGAGCACCGGTGGGCTCTCCCCGGTCAGCAGCGTGAGCACGCTGCGGGGCTCGCGCAACAACCGCTCGAGCACGGCCTGCGCGACCTCGTCGAACGTCTCTCCGCCCGCGACCGGCTCGCCGTCTGCGAGCCCGAGCCACTTGCCCTTCCGAACAGCGACGCCGTTCAGCTGCACGTCGCGCGAGGCGATGGTGACGGCACCGGTCGCGACGCCGTCGGACGCCTCCTGCATCGCAGCCACGTTGTCCTCGGCTCGACGGGACGAATCGAACGCGACGAGGGCCGCGAGCCCAGCCTGCAACGAGCGCGTCGGGACCACGCGCGCGACCTTCGCGGCGTTCGCCGCCGCCTGTTCCGCGGCAAGGATCACGTTGCCGTTGTTCGGCAGCACGATCACCTCCTCCGCAGGCGCGCCGTCGATCGCGGCGACAAGATCCGCCGTCGACGGGTTCATCGTCCGGCCGCCGTCGACGACGACCCCGCCGAAGCTCTCGAACAACGTGCGGTTGCCCACGCCGGACGAGACTGCGACGACCGCACACGCCTCCCTGTCGGCGGGAACGGCATGCAGGAGGCGTTCCTCGCGCTGTTGGGTCTGGGCGTGCATGTTGGCGATCTCGACTCCGCCGATCGCACCGCGTGCGATGCCGAGCGAAAGCGCGCGCCCGGGGTCGTCGGTGTGCACGTGCACCTTGAGCGCACTGCGGTCGCCGACGACGAGCAGCGAGTCGCCGAGGCGTTCGAGCTCGCCTTCGAGCTCGTCGGCGTCGAGGCTCTCGCCTTCGACGACGAACACGGTGCAGTAGCGGTAGCGCGAAAGCTCCTGGTGGATCGCCTCGATCCCGAACGCCTCCTCGTGCTCGGGCGGTGGGGCGAGCGCCTCGCCGCTGATCGCGGCGTGGATGCCGCGCACGATCTCGACGAGCCCCGCGGCGCCCGCATCGACGACGCCCGCCTCCTTGAGCACGGGCAGCATGTCGCGCGTCTGCGCGACGGTGTCCTCACCGCGCGCGATGATGCCCGCGAGGTCGGCGCCATGCTCGGCCGCATCGGCCATCGAGCGGATGGCCGTCAGCATCGTCCCCTCGACGGGCCTCTTCACCGCCCGGTAGGCGGCGTCGCTCGCGGAGCGAAACGCCCGCGCGAGGTCGTCGCTCTCGGCCAGCGACTCGGTCGCGCCGCGCACGATCTGGGAGAGAATCACGCCCGAGTTCCCGCGCGCGCCCATCAGCGCCGCGCGGGAGACCTCCTTCGCCAGACCTGCGCGATCATCCGGCCCGTCCTGCTGCAGCGCCTCGTCGATCGCGCGCACCGTCAGCGTCAGGTTCGTGCCCGTGTCGCCGTCCGGTACCGGGTAGACGTTGAGGTCGTCGATGCGGCGGCGGTTCGCCTCGATCGAGGCGCGCGCGCCTTCGACCAGCTCGCGAATGCGCTGCCTCATCCCTGCTGAGGCGTTCATGCGCTCTGCCTGACGCGTTCGATGACGACCTCGACGGCGGCGACCTTCAGCCCGGTCAGGCGCTCGACCTCGTACGCCACCTGCGACCGGACGGTCGATGCGACCTCGGCGAGGTTGAGGCCGTGCGCGACCACGATGTGCACCTGGATGCGGAGCGCGCGTGCGTCACCGTCGATGCTGATCCCCTCGCGGCGAAAGATGCGGCCGACGCGTGTGCCCGCCGAGAGCCCGACGACGCCGTAGCATCCGAGTGTCCGCTCGGCGACGATCTCCGCCACCGCCTCACGCGCGATCGTGAGCCGGCCGCGCTCGAGGTCCAGGGAAAGGTCATCCGCCACCGCTGCGGATTAGACCCGAAACGCGGCCTGGAAGGTTGCTCCCAGCTAGCGCTAGACGGCTTTTTGCACTTTGCCGCCCTTGAGGCAGCGTGTGCAGACGTACGCGCGGGTCGGCGAGCCCTTGAGCAGGACGCGGACTCGCTGCAGGTTCGGATCGAAGCGGCGCTTGGTGGCGACCATCGAGTGTGAGCGGTGGTTGCCGAACGACGGCTTCTTCCCACAGATTGCGCAGATCTTGCTCATCGCGGTCGGCAGTGTAGCGGTTGAGGCGCTACTGGCTGGCGCTGGCCCTGAGGCGGGCGAAGAGATCCGCCATCTCGAGGGCCGAGCGGACTGCCTCGCCCGCTTTGTGGATCCGCTCCTCGGCCTGCTCGACGGTGTCGACAGTCAGGACGCCGAAGGTGACCGGGACGCCGGTCTCAATTCCGGCGAGCTGCAGCCCCGACGCGCACTCGGCCGCGACATAGTCGAAGTGCGGTGTGTCGCCTCGCACGATCGCGCCGAGCGCGACGATGCACGCGTACCGGCGGGTCTTGGCGAGGGCCATCGCCGCCAGGGGCAGCTCGAAGGCGCCCGGCACCGGCATGACGGTGACCGCGTCCTGCGAGACGCCCGCGTCCGCGAGGGCATCCAGGGCGTTCTGGAGCATCCGACTCGTCACGCCGCCGTTGAAGCGCGACACGACGACGCCGACCGACCTCCGCTTGCCGAGCGGCGTGCCCTCGAGCACGGTGTAGCCGTCCGGGACGTCGATCTCTCCGCGTACGTGCTCAACACTGGCACCGTCCTGCGGCGTGTCCTCGATCACCACAGCGGACTCTGCAGCGGGCCAGCCCGCGAACGGGTCCCCGTCGACGTCGTCGTCTGCGACCGACTCTCCACTCGGGTCCGTGTCCTCGCCGACCGGGAGCTGCGCTTCGACCGGCGGCGGCTCCGTCAGCGGCGTGTCGCTCCCGGGCGGGACTTTGGTCTGGTCGTCGAACTCGCTCACTCGGCCTCCGGTTCGTATTCGAGATTCTTCAAGTCCTGGTGGTGCAGGCGATGACCGAGCTTATCCCGCTTGGTGCGCAGGTAGCGCTGGTTCTCGGCGTTCGGCGCGACCTCGATCGGCACCTGCTCGACGACGGTCAGCCCGAAGCCGTCGATCCCCGTCAGCTTCTTCGGGTTGTTCGTGAGGATGCGAAGGGTCGTCAGCCCGAGGTCCGCGAGGATCTGGTTGCCGATCCCGTAGTCGCGCGCGTCGGCCGGGAAGCCGAGCTCGAGGTTCGCCTCGACCGTGTCCATGCCCTGCTCCTGCAGCTCGTAGGCGCGCAGCTTGTTCAGCAGGCCGATCCCGCGTCCCTCCTGCGCCATGTAGAGCAGGACGCCGCACCCGGCCTCCTCGATCTGTGCGAGCGCCTGTTCGAGCTGCTCGCCGCAGTCGCAGCGCAGCGAATGGAAGACGTCGCCCGTCAGGCACTCGGAGTGGACACGCACGAGCACGTTGTCCGTGCCGTCGACCTCCCCCTTGACGAGCGCGACGTGGATCTTGCCGGTCAGCTTCTCGCGAAAGGCGATCGCCGTGAACTCGCCGAACTCGGTCGGAAGTTGCACAGAGGCGCCGCGCTCGACGAGCTTCTCGTGGCGACGCCGATACTCGACGAGGTCCGCGACGGTGACCATCTTCAGGCCATGCCGCTCGCAGTACGGTGCGAGATCGGGCACCCGGGCCATCGTCCCGTCGTCGTTCATGATCTCGCAGACCACGCCGGCCGGGTTGAGCCCGGCCAGGCGAGCGAGGTCGACCGCAGCTTCCGTCTGCCCGATCCGTTCGAGCACGCCGCCCGGCTTGGCGCGCAGCGGGAACACGTGCCCCGGCTGCACGAGGTCGTGCGCCGTCGAGTCGGCATGGATCGCGACCTGGATCGTTCGGCTCCGATCAGCCGCCGAGATACCGGTCGTGACGCCTTCGCGCGCTTCGACGCTGACCGTGAACGCGGTGCCGAGTGGCGCCTCGTTGTTGTCGGTCATCGGGCGCAGGCCGAGATAGTCCGCTCGCTCCTCAGTGAGGCAGAGACAGATCAGTCCGCGCGCGTGTGTCGCCATGAAATTGATCGCGTCGGGCGTGGCGAACTGGGCGGCGATCGTGAGGTCACCCTCGTTCTCACGGTCGGGGTCGTCGACGACGACGACCATCCTGCCTTCCCGGATGTCCTCGATCGCCTCCTCGATCGTCGCGAAGGGCGTGATCACAGCCATGAGCGAAGGCTAGCGGGGGAGTAGCTTCTCGACGTACTTCGCGAGCACGTCTGCCTCGAGATTCACACGATCTTCAGGTTCGAGCGCGTCGAGCGTCGTCACGGTGAGCGTGTGCGGGATGAGCGCGACGGCGAAGCCGGCGTCGTCGACTGCCGCCACGGTCAGGCTCGTGCCCTGCACGGCAATCGAGCCCTTCTCGACGACGTAGCGGAGCAGGTCGGGCGGCGCGTCGAACCAGATTCGCTTTCCGTCGCCCTCTGGGACGATTCCGCGCACCCTGCCGACGCCGTCGACGTGCCCCTGGACGTAGTGGCCCCCGAGCGGCTCGCCGGCGCGCAGCGCCGGCTCGAGATTGACCCTCGACCCCGGGTCGAGGGTTCCGAGGCTCGTGCGCTCGAGCGTCTCCGGCACGGCGTCGAACGCGAAGGTGTTGCCGGCGACGTCGACGACGGTCAGGCAGACACCGTCGATCGCGATCGAGTCGCCGGGCTGAGCCTGGGACGCCGTGGCGGGCGCCTGGATCGTGAGCCGAACGCCGTCGGCGCCGCCGTCGACGGCAGCGACCACCCCGATCTCGCGGATCAGACCGGTGAACACCTAGTCTCCATAGACGAGCGTCTCGACGGTCTCGCGGACGAGCACCTCGAGCTGGGCGCGCTCGCCGGGGACGGCGGTCGAGAGCTCGGCGAGCAGCTCCTTGACCGCGTCGCGGCCGCCGGGGGCGAGCTCGTCAGTGCCGATCTCCTCGACCTTGCGACGCAACTCGTCGTTGCCGAGCTGGCGCGTCAGCCAGTGGCTCAGGTGCGTGACGAGCTGGTCGTCCGAGCGCTGGGAGTCAGAGTTGATGGACATACGCCTCGAGGAGCACGTCGCCGCCGACCGGCCTTGCAGACAGGTGCGACAGTGTGCGCGGGGAGGGTAGCGAAGCGAGGAGACGTGGCCCGGCACCGGCCAGGGTCGGCGCGACGAACACGAGCAGCTTGTCGACGAGGTCGGCTTCGAAGAACGCCGTCGCGAGCGTCGGTCCGCCCTCCAGGAGCAGCGACTGGACGCCTTCCTCGGCGAGCGAGCGCAACTCGTCCGTGAGCGCGCCGCTGCGAAGCTCGAGGTCGAGCCCTTCCGGAAGCGGCCCCTGCGAGAAGACGAGCCGGCGTGGCTGGCCGCGCGGTGTGTCGACGCCCCGAGCGTCGAGACGCGGGCGGTCCGCCCTGGCCGTCCCGCCGCCCACCGCGACCGCGTCGACCTGCGCGCGCAGCTCGTGGACGAGGCGGCGGCTCTCCTCGCCGCTCACCCAACGCTCCCCGGGGACGGTGAGGCTGCCGTCCAGCGTCAGCGCAGCCTTGTAGATCACGAACGGCCGGCCGAGCGCGACCCAGGTGCGCCACGCCTCGTTCAGGGCGCGTGCCTCCCACGAGTCGGCGTGCTCGACCTCGACGCCACGCTCGCGCAGCCGGTCGGCCCCACCTGCCGCCTCAGGGTTGGGATCGTGCGCACCGAAGACGACACGCGAGACGCCGGCTGCGACGATCGCCTCTGCGCACGGCGGCGTCGTCCCGTGGTGGGCGCACGGCTCGAGCGTCACGTACATCGTCGCCCCTCGCGCACGCTCCCCTGCCACGTCGAGCGCGACGATCTCGCCGTGTCGGCCTGCGGCTTCCGTCGCCCCCTCACCCACGATCGTCCCGTCCCGCACGAGCACGGCGCCGACGGTCGGCTTCGGATACGCCCGGTCGTGCGCCGCCCGGGCGAGCTCGATCGCTCGTCTGAGCGTCACGCCAGCGCGTCGACGAGCTGCCGGTAGGCGCCTGCCGGATCGTCGTCTCCGAAGATCGCGGTCCCGGCGACGAGCAGCGTCGCGCCGCAGTCGTGAATCCGCTTGATGTTCTCGTCTCCGACGCCGCCGTCGACCTGGATGTGGACCGTGTTCGGCAGCGCCAGCCGCAGGCGGCGCACACGGTCGTATGTCGGCTCCATGAACTTCTGGCCCCCATAGCCGGGATGGATCGCCATGCAGAGCACGAGGTCGGCGTCGCCGGTCACCGCCGCGACATCCTCCGGCTCACTCTCCGGATTGAAGGCGACGCCGACCTGCAGGCCATGCGCGCGCGCTGCACGGATCGTCGCGTCGACGTCCTCGACAGCCTCGTAATGGAAGGTGACGCTGTCGCCGCCGGCGTCGGCGACGGGCTCGAAGTACTTGGCCGGGTTCTCGACCATCAGGTGCACGTCGGTCACACCCCCCGAGCGGTGGATCAGCGGAGAAATCGACTTGAGGACGACCGGCCCCATCGTGATCGGCTCCACGAAGTGCCCGTCGCCCACGTCGTAGTGAAAGACGCGACACTCGGCACGCAGCAGCCGCTCCACCTGGTCGCCGAGCTGCGCGAAGTCAGCAGCGTAGAACGACGGTTCGACCTCGACGGTCCGGATCCAGTCTTGCCAGGTCACCGTTTCCCGATCCTACGACTTCAACCGGGCGATGAAGAACCCGCTCGTCCGGTCGCGATGCGGGAGGGTGAGCAGGAACTCGGGCCGCGTCGGGTGCGCGTACTGGGGCCACTCGGAGCGAAGCGACAGTGGTTCGAGCCCCGAGGCATCCACGACCGCCTCGTTCTCGTCGGCGTTCAGCGTGCACACGGAGTAGACGATCGTGCCGCCGGGCTTGACGCGCGCGGCGGCCGCCTCGAGCAGCTCGAGCTGAAGCTCCGGCAGTGGGTGGGCGCGCCAGCGCAGGTCGGGACGCCGCGCGAGCACGCCCAGACCGGAACAAGGCGCGTCGACCAGCGCCCGGTCGAACCCGCTCTCGTCGAGCTCGCGGGCATCGGCGGTGACGACGCGGACGTTCGGGCCGACGTTCTTCGCCATCGCCTGCGCGCGGCCGGGGTGCAACTCGACCGCGGTCACCTCACCCGCGAGCAGCATCGACTTGCCGCCCGGCGCCGCACACAGGTCGAGGATCCGCTCGCCCGCCTGCGCGCCGACGACGAGCGCCGCGAGTTGCGATGCGCGGCTCATCGGCCGCATGCGCCCGATGTCCACCGCGTCGACGACATAGGCACCCGGTACGTCCGTGGGCTCCCCGACCGGGGCGGCGGCGTGCACCTCGAGGAGCGGCGGTTCGTTCTGCGCGCGCATCAGCTCGAGCGCCACCTCGCCGCCGAAGTCACGCGCCCAGATCTCCGCGATCCAGTCCGGGTACGAGTACTTCACAGGCCCCTCGGGGAGCGAGGCGACGAGTCCTTGGAAGCCGTGCGCAAGCCTCCGCATGACGGCGTTCGTGAACGCCACGGCGCGCTCGAGCCGCGCGGCGCGCACGAGCTCGACCGTGTCGTCGACCACGGCATGCTCGGCCTGATCGGTGAATGCCAGCTGATAGGCACCGAGCCGCAGCGCCGCACGCACCGGCGGATCGAGCTTGCGCACAGGTCGCTTGCCGAGCTGCTCGATCCCGAAGTCGAGTGTTCGCGCCAGCTGCACGGTGCCGTAGGCGAGGCGCTGCGCGAGCGCCCGGTCCCGCGCGTCGAGCCCCTCGACGGCGGACGCGAGCGCCCGGTCGGCGTAGGCCTCCTCTTCGAAGACACGACGCACGACCGCGTATGCAGCCTTGCGCGCCGGCGCGATCACCGGACACCACGCAGAAACTCGTCGTAGGTCATCTTGCCCCGGCCTTCCGGCTGCACGAGCTCGGGCACGAGACCACCGTCCTCGAGCCGCGCGCGCCAGATCGTCACGCGGCGTCCGTGCAACGTCGCAAACGCACCGATGTGCGGAGAGAGCGCACGGACGCGGCGCCACGCGTCGAGCGGGTCGTCGAGGTTGAGCTCGCGGTCGGCGGCCGTGATCTTCTCGGCATACGTCGCTCCCTCCTCGGCCTGCGGGACGAACGACGGCGACTCGATCACCGTCTCGAGCAGGCGGGCGGCGACCTCCGCGGCGTGCTCGAAGACGCCGCCCGCGTCGAGCTCGCCGATCGGGAACGCTTCCTCCGCGGCCACGGGGCCGGCGTCGAGTGACTCGACCGTCTCGTGGATCGTCACGCCGGTCTCGCTGTCCCCGGCGAGGATCGCCCGCTCGACGGGAGCCGCCCCACGCCAGCGCGGCAGCAGTGACGGATGCACGTTGAGCCAGAGCGAGAGCGCGAGCAGCCGGGTCGGGATGTAGAGGCCGTACGCGCAGACGACCACCCGCTCGACGGCGGCGGGCAGCTCCGGCTGCTCCGGCTGGTGGATTGGAATGCCGAGCTGCAGCGCCGCCTCCTTCGCGGGCGGTGGCGCGAGCTTGCGTCCGCGGCCGCGCGGCGCGTCGGGGCGCGTGAGGAGCCAGGCGACGTCGTGCGTCTCGGCCAGGCGCTCGAGCACGTCGGCGCCGAGCGGCGCCGTCGCGGCGACGCCGATCCGCATCAGCGCAAGACGGCGCGGGGCCGCAGCGTCGAGAGCGCCTCTTTGCGGTGCTCGTCGTCGGTGCGGTCGATGATCAGCACGCCGTCCAGGTGGTCGAGCTCGTGCTGCACCACGCGGGAGCCGTACTCGTCGAGCTCCCACCGGACGTCTCCTCCGTTCGCGTCCTTGCCCTCGAGCGTCACCGTGAGCGACCGCTCGACCGGCACGCGCACGCCCTGCAGCGAGAGACAGCCTTCCTCGTCGGTCGCGGTCTCGTCCGCGCGCTCGACGACGGCAGGATTCACGATCACGCGTGGCCCGTCCTCGTCGGGCTCGAAGACGAAGAGGCGGCGGAGCACGCCGACCTGCGTTGCGGCGAGCCCGACGCCCTGCGCCTCGTGCATCAGCGTCGTCATCCGGTCGACGAGCCGGCGGAGGTCGTCGTCGAAGTCGACGACCTCGTGAGCCACGAGCTTCAGCGCCGGATCGCCGTACTGGCGGATCTGCCCGAGCGCGAAGCGGCGACGGGCTTCGGCCTCGGCCTCGGCCCGCGGGTCCTCGCCCTCTTGCTCGTGGTCAGGATCGTGCTCATGGTCGTGGTCGTGCTCGCTCACGGCGACGCAGTGTAGGGGAAGCGCTCGAGGATCCAGGCGGCGTTGAGTAGCTCCCGCCGGTAGGGGCGGCCGCCGACCTTGACGTAGTCGCGGGTCCGCGGGTCCATGGCCAGGCGCGCCTCGACCGGGTACCAGCGGTTGTGGCGCTCGATCAGGTCGTTCACCTCGCTGAAGTTCCAGCGTTCGGCGAGCCGCCGCCAGACGGCCGGGTCGGAGCCGTGCTCGGCGTGGGCCGCGGCGAGCAGGGCCGTCTGGCGCTCGATCTCGTCGTCGATCTGCTTCAGCCGCCGCATGTACGGGAGCGGGCCGCCGAGCGAGGCGAGATAGCGGTCGGCCTCGGGGCGGAAGCGCCGGATGCGGCGTGGCAGCGGACGGCCGACGAGCGGATTCAGGTCCTGCGCGGCCTCGAGGCGTCGACGCTCGGCCTGTGACGCCGGCGTCACATCGCGGATCCCCCACTCGCCGATCATCTCCTCGGGCCGCTTCGTCACGACACCACCATGGTGCCGGATCGACGCGTCCTCCCGAGCCGCGTCCGGGGACTGTCCCCCGCCACGTCCCGACTGGACGCCTCTACTTCAGCGCGAAGGTGACGTTGACAACGGCCGTGACGTCCTTCCGAAGCGTTGACGTGTCGTAGACGCCGTAGTCGCTCACCTGCGTCGAGTTGGGCGAGGTGACTTGGAAGACGCCGACCTGCACGTCCCGCAGCTTGCCGAGTTTCGCGCCGCTCGCTTCGACGAGCACCTTCCCGCGGGTTTGCGCGTCGCGGACCGCTTCGGCGAGCAGTCGCGGGCGGATGTTTCCGAGCTTGGTCAACACGTACTGGAGTGGCTGCGCCTGGAGCGGAATGCTGTGCACGATCAAGCTGGCACTGGCCTCCGCTGTCTTGGCGACAACCGCGACCCGTGCCGAGCGCACCTCGAAGTTGCGGGTCACCTGGTAGCCGATCACCTCCGTCGACGTGCCGTTGTTGTTGGTCGGATTGATCACCTGCGTCGAAACGGGCTGTACGGTCACCTCGTCCGGTTGGATCCCCTGGCCTGCGAGGAACGAGCGAATCGTCGCGGTCCAGCCGGCGAGTTGCTTCGCAGCGGCAGCGGCTTCGGTCTGCTGGCTCGTCACCGAGAGATCCCAGATCGCGAAGTCGGAAGTGACCTGCTGCTTTGCCGAGCCGGTCACCGTGACGACGTTGTTGTTACCTCGCGCGCGGATGCCGCGACCGATCGCGACCGACCCGAGCAGAACCGCGATCGCCAGCAAAGCCAAGCCGATCAGAAGTGGCAGGCGGTCACGCATCGGCCCAGTCTACGCCGCCGGCTCGGCTAGAGACTCTGGGGGTCGACGTCGACGACGGCGGTCAGCTTCGCCTTGCGCATGTTCGGCGCGGCCGCGGCGAGCAGCCGCGCGGCCTGGGACGCGATGCGGCGCGGGTGTGTCGTCTTCGCCACGAGTTGGGCGCGGTACTTGCCGCGCAGGCGCAGGAGCGCCGCCGGCCCGAGCAGGTCGGCGCCGGTGATCCCGGCCTTCAGCTCGTCGAGGGCCTGCACGACCGGCTCGAGCGCCGGCCCGCTCACGACGATCCGCACCAGGTGCGCGAACGGCGGGTAGCCGAGCTCCTTGCGCCGTTCGAGCTCCTCCGTCAGGAAACGTGCAACATCGTGACGGGCGGCATAGACGATCGGGCGCGCGTCGGGCTGGAACGACTGCACGAGCACGCGCCCGGGAGCATCCCGGCCGCTCCGGCCGGCGAGCTGCGTGATCAGCTGAAACGTCCGCTCCTCGGCACGGAAGTCCGGCAGACCGAGACCCGTGTCCGCGTCCACGACCGCAGCCAGCTCGACCCCGGTGAAGTGGTGACCCTTCGCCACCATCTGCGTGCCGAGCAAGACCGCGCCCTCCGCATCGCGGAACCGCGCCAGCAACGTGGCGAGCTGCTCGGGCTTCGCAACGGCGTCGGCGTCGAGCCGGATCAACTCGAGCTCCGGCAGCTCGCGCTGAAGTTCGCGCTCGAGCTTCTGTGTCCCGGCTCCCAGGCGCGCCAACTCTGGTGAGCCGCACGCCTCGCACGTCGCAGGCGCGTGGCGCTCGTAGCCGCAATGGTGGCAGCGCAGCGACGTGTCGCCGTGGAGCACGAGGGAGACGTCGCAGTTGGGGCAGCGGATTGTCGTCCCGCACGCTCGACAGTGGAGTGCCGGGGCGACGCCGCGGCGATTCAACAGCAGGATCGCCTTGCCGCGGTGGTCGGCAACGCTGCGCAGCGCGCGCAGCAGCGGCGCGGAGAGCGGGTAGCCCGCCTCGCGCCGCAGGTCGATCACGCTCACCGGCGGCAGGTCGGCGCCGAGCCGGCCGCCGAGCTCGAGATGCTCGAGCGCGGCCCAGCTCTCGGGGCGCGGGGTCGCGGAGCCGAACACCGCCACGGCGCCTTCGAGTGCCGCACGCTTGGCAGCGACCGTGCGTGCGTCGTAGCGAGGATCGGAGTCCTGCTTGTAGGAAGGATCGTGCTCCTCGTCGACGACGATCAGGCCGAGGCCGCGGATCGGCGCGAAGATCGCCGAGCGCGCGCCGACGACGATGCGCGCCTCGCCGCTCGCGATCCGCTCCCGCTCGTCGCGGCGCTCGGCGTCCGTGAGCGCCGAGTGCAGGATCGCGACGCGGTCACCGAAGCGCGCGCGCACGCGTCCCACCGTCTGAGGAGCGAGCGCGATCTCGGGCACGAGCACGATCGCGCCGAAGCCGCGCTCGAGCATCGCGGCGCACGCCTGCAGGTAGACCTCGGTCTTCCCGGAGCCCGTCGCGCCGTAGAGGAGGAAGTTGCCCTTGCCTCCGACGATCCGGTCGACCGCCGCGATCTGGGAGTCGGAGAGCTGCAGCGGCTCCGCCTCGCCGGTCAGGCCCTGCCGTTCGGCGGGCGGCGCCTGTTCCTTGCGGCGCTTCGGCGTCTCGGGCGCGACCAGGGCGAGCGCGCGCGCCGGCGTCGACCCGTAGTAGTCGGCGATCCATAGCGCGAGCTCGACGAGCGTGGCGGGGATCTCGCCGATCACCGACTCGATCGGCCTCACGTCGACGCCGGCGGGCGCAGCGTGGTGCAGCGAGACGACGATCCCACGCGCACGCGAACGCCCGAACGGCACGCGGACGATCGCGCCGACCGCGACGTCGTCGGGAACTTCGTATGTGAACTCTCGCGCGACCGCACGCGCCGTGACGAGCGGGTACACCGATGCGTACGGCAACTAGACCGCTTGCTCTTCGGCTCGCGCACGCGAGCGCAGCCGCTTGAACGAGAGCGTTCTCGCCGTGAGTGCCATGGCGATCAGCCCCATCAGCAGGTTCACGACGACCAGGGCGATGTTCATGCCGACGCTGAACGCGAGCAGGAGCGTGTGTGAGACGCCGCGCCCTCGGAACAGGAACTCGGTGAGCCCTTGCTTCGTCCCCGCACCGCCGGGAGTGGCCGGGAAGAGGGTCGCCAGTGAATCGACGACTTGCGCGAGCAGGGCGTTGTGCAGATTCGCCGTCACGCCGAAGGCCCTGAGGAAGAAGAAGAGCGACGCGATGCGCAGGAACCACGAGATCGCCTGCGGCACGATCACGGCGACCATGAACCGGCGGCGGTTCCCGAGGATCGCAAAGCCCTGGCGAACGTGGGCCCGAAACTCCGCGTAGCGGCGGCGCGCCCAGACGAATCCGACCACCGCGACGGCGAGCAGGATGGCGAGCGCGATCGTGGTGGCCCGCTCATGACGCAGGAAGAACTTCCAGTCGACGGCCGGGATGCGCGAGTAGAGCTGATGCGTCGGCAGCACCCCGGTGGCGAGGGCCCACGCGATCAGAGCCCCCGCGGTGAAGAAGTCGAAGAGCGTCTCAACGATGAGCGTCGGCGCGAGCGTCACATACGTCGCGTCCTGCAACCGATGCTTGACGAGATACATCTTCACGACGTCGCCGCCGCGTGCGGGGACGATCGAGTTCACACCGACACCGGCCACGTAGGCGCCGAGCGCCGTCCGGTACTTCAGCCGGTCGGTGGGATACGCCGCCCGCACGATGTTGCACCAGGCGACCGACCGGAAGAGGAGCTTGACGATGTGGCAGGCAATCGCCAGGCCGAGAAACTGCCAGTGCACCGCCGCAAGATGGTGGAAGAAGACGCCGACCGCGTGAAAGAAGTGCCCCACAGGAGCACGTCAGGCTAGTTCAGGCCCCGGCGGCCACGAGCACCCAGTCGGTGCCGAAGCCGAGCAGCAAGCCGACGAGGAGCATCCACGCCACGAGCTTCGGCATCGCGAAGCGCTTGCAGACCTCGAAGAGCTGGATCACGACATAGAGGATCGAGCCGCCGGCCACCGCGAAGAACACGACCTCGAGCGCCGGACTGACCCAGGACTGGCCGATCAACGTGCCGAGGAACGTCGGCCCGCCCCCGATCAGGCCCATCAGGCCGAGGAAGCCCCAGCTCGGGACCTCGGACTCGCCGGACATCGGGCCGACGATTCCGAAGCCCTCGGTCGCGTTGTGGAGGCCGAACCCGATGATCAAGACGAGCGCGAGCGAGAGCTCGCCGGCGGCTGCCGACTGCCCGATCGCAAGGCCCTCACCGAAGTTGTGCAGACCGATGCCGGTCGCGATCAGCAGCGCCAGACGCCGGCCCGGCGTCAGTGTCTCGAACCACGAGCGATGCTTGAACTCGTCCACAGCGGCCGCGCCGGGCCCGACGAGCGGGGTCGCGCGCTTCGACTTCAGCCAGCTGTCGTAGTAGACGAGGCTCATCATCCCGGCGGTGAAGCCCAGAGCGAGCAGGGCCGCGTACCCGGCGAACCCGGCCCACTTGTGAGCCTCGAGATGGGCGTCGACCGGGCTGACCCCGTGGGAAACCACATCCCAGAAGAGGAAGACGAGGATGCCCGTGGCGATCGAGCTGAGCGAGGCGCGCAACGCCAGGGAGGTCGAGCGGACGCGGCCCATGGGCAGGCCGACGAAGATCGTGAGCCCGGCGATCGCGCCGAGGATGAGAGTCTGGGCAGTGCTCATGCGAACTTTGTAAGGGTCACCTTACAGAAGGTTCCCACACTACGATCCGGACGATGGCTGCCGGTCACGGAATCGACGACTACCTGGAGACGATCTATTTCCTGGCGTTTCCGATCGGCGAATACCGTCCGGCGACGACCGGGACGTCGCAGACGATCGCCTCGCGGGTCGCTGAGATGCTGGGCGTTTCACGCGCCTCGGCGGGCGAGATGCTGAAGCGCCTCGAGGCCGAGGGGCTCGTCGAGCGGGGCGAGCACAAGGAGGCGATCCTCACCCCCGCCGGTGCGAAGCGCGCGCGCACGGTCGTGCGCAAGCACCGCATCATCGAGCGGCTGCTCACCGACTTCATGGGCTACACGGCCGCCGAAGCGCACGTGCACGCCGACGAGCTCGGCGGCACGTTCACCGACGACATGGTCGAGCGGATCGAGGTCAAGCTCGGTTATCCGGACCGCTGCCCGCACGGGTGGCCGGTCGACCCCGACTTCGAGCAGGCGGAGAACCGCGAGCTCGAGCCGCTGTCCGGGCTCGAGCCGGGAGCGCACGCGACGATCGTCCGGCTCGCCGAGCACGACGGTGACCTGCTGCACTGGTTCTACGACCAGGGCATGACGCCTGGCACCGCGGTCGAGCTGCGCGCAGCCGAGCCGTCCGCCGGGCAGTTTCGCGTCGCGATCAACGGCAGCGAGAAGGCGATCGGCGAAAAAGCCGCCGCCGGGCTCTTCGTCAAGCGCGTGTAGGTGTCTGACACCAAAAGGTGTCAGACACGTTTGCGAGCTGTCACAAGCATCACGGACGTCACAGCCAGACTTGGTGGATGGGCCGCGCCCCTCGCAGCTACGACTCGAGCCGCATCTATCACCTGACGGGCCACGGCGTCGACGACCGCCCGATCTTTCGAGAAGACACCGACTTCCAAGACTTTTCGCTCCGCCTCCGGCGAGTCGGGATCCGCGAGCACTGGGAGTGGTACGCCGCCTGCCTGATGGAGACTCACTATCACCTCGTATTCCGACCGACACTCGGTAGCGTCTCAGACGGCATGCGAGATCTGAACGGCGCGTACGCACGCGCCTTCAACAAACGCCACGGTCGACGCGGCGCAGTGTTCGAGTCGCGCTACACCGAGCGTACGATCCGAGACGAACGTCACCTACAAGCGACCGTCCGATACGTCGAGTTCAACCCAGTGAGCGCCGGAATGGTCAAGAACGTCGAAGAGTGGCCCTGGACTACCCTCGGCAACTCGCCCCTCAAAAGGTGTCTGACACCTTAGGTGTCAGACACCAGCAGCCGCAGCGAGCCCGGCGGCCGCGCGGAGCGCGGCGGCCTTGTCGGTGCGCTCCCACGAGAAGTCGTGGTCGTCGCGGCCGAAGTGGCCATACGCAGCGGTCTTCTGGTAGATCGGGCGCCGCAGATCGAGGTCACGCAGGATCGCGGCGGGGCGCAGGTCGAAATGCTCCTTGACGAGCTCCTCGATCCGCGACACGTCGAGCTTCTCGGTGCCGAATGTCTCGACGAGGATCGAGAACGGATGCGCCACGCCGATCGCGTAGGCGACCTGGATCTGGCAGCGGTCGGCAAGGCCGGCGGCGACGACGTTCTTCGCCACGTACCGGGCGGCGTACGCCGCCGACCGGTCGACCTTCGTCGGATCCTTGCCGGAGAACGCGCCGCCGCCGTGCGGGGCCGCGCCGCCGTAGGTGTCGACGATGATCTTCCGCCCGGTCAGGCCTGTGTCGCCCATCGGTCCGCCGATCACGAACTTGCCGGTCGGGTTGACGTAGAAGAACGTCGGATCCTCGAGGTGGTTCTCGTCGTACAAATCTCGCGGCAGGATCGGGCGCAGGACGTGCTCGATCAGATCCGGCTTGATCATCGTCTCCGGATCGAGGCCCTCACGATGCTGGGTCGAGATGAGGATGCGCTCGATCTCCACCGGCGCCTGGTTGCCGTCGGCGTCGACCTCGTAGCGGATCGAGACCTGCGCCTTGCCGTCCGGGCGCAGATACGGAAGCACGTCCGACTTCCGCACCTCCGCAAGCCGCTTGGTGATGCGGTGCGCGAGCATGATCGGCAGCGGCATCAACTCACGCGTCTCGTTGGAGGCGTACCCGAACATCATTCCCTGGTCGCCGGCACCCACCCTGTCGAGCGGATCGTCGTCGCCGGGGTCGTGCTGCAGCTCGTACGCCGTGTCGACGCCCTGAGCGATGTCGGGAGACTGCTCGTCGAGCGTGACGATCACGCCGCAGGTGTCCGCGTCGAAACCGTACTTGGCGCGCGTGTACCCGATCCCTTTCACCGTCTCGCGCACGATGCGCGGGATGTCGATGTACTCCTCGGTCGTCATCTCCCCGGCGACGACCACGAGGCCGGTCGTGATGAGCGTCTCGCAGGCGACGCGGCTCAGCGGGTCGTTCGTGAGCGCAGCGTCGAGAACCGCATCCGAGATCTGATCGGCGATCTTGTCAGGGTGCCCCTCGGTGACGGACTCCGAGGTGAAGAGGAAGCTGCGCTCAGCCATTGATCCGAGCAAGGGTAGCGTGAACGGCCGCGCTCATTCCTCGGTAGGCCGCCGGCCCATCAGGGAGCCGGCCAGCTCGTGCAGCGACATGCCGTCGAGCACGGCGCAGACGCCTTCGGTGATCGGCAGCTCGACACCGATCCGCCGCGACAGATCACGCAGCACGGGCGCCGTGTTCAGCCCTTCGACGACCTGGCCGATCTGCGCCCTGGCCTCGTCAGGGGTCGCGCCGCGGGCGATCAGCTCGCCGGCGCGGCGGTTGCGTCCGAGCGGGTGGAAGCACGTGACGATCAGGTCGCCCATCCCGGCGAGTCCCGAGAAGGTCTCCGCCTCCGCGCCGCAGGCCTCCCCGAGCCGCGCCATCTCGACGAGGCCGCGCGTGATCAACGCGGCTTTCCCGTTGTCGCCGAGCCCGAGCCCGTCGACGCCGCCGGCCGCGAGCGCGATCACGTTCTTCGCAGCACCGCACAGCTCGACGCCGACCACGTCGTTGTTCACGTAGACACGGAACGTGTTGGAGTTGATCGCCTCTTGCAGGTGCAGGGCGAGCTCCTCGTCCTCGGACGCGATCACCGCAGCGCCCGGCAGTCCCATCGCAACCTCCTCCGCCATGTTCGGCCCCGACAGCACCGCGACCGGCCGTCCCTCCACCACGGTCGAGAGCCGGTTCCCGGTCGCTGGGTCGAGCCCCTTCGCCAGGCTCAGGACCGGAGCAGTGCCGTGCACGTGCCCGAGCACCTCGCGAAACGCGTTGCTCGGCACGGCGATGACGACGAGGTCGGCCTCCTCGTAGGGCGCGTCGTCCAGCGTCGCGCGCGTGGCGACGAAGACATCGTGCCGGCGGTCGCGCAGCAGGCGCCTGAACGCTCCGCCCCACGCCCCGCCGCCCACGACGACGACTCTCACGAGCGTTCACGGAAATCGACCACCACCGGCACACCCTCCAGGTTGAAGCGCTCGCGCAGCTGATTCTCCACCCAGTAGGCGTAGTCGCGCGTCACGAGGCCAGGGTCGTTGACGGTGAACCGGAAGCGCGGCGGCCGGGACGTCACCTGCGCTCCGTAGAGCAGGTTCAACCGGCGCATGCCCTTGGACGGCGCCTGGCGCATCTCCTTCAGCTCGGCGATGAACTTGTTCAGCTCCGCGGTCGGAACACGAGAGACGTAGCGGTCGTACAGCTCCTCGACTTTGCCGAGCAGCCGCGAGACGCCGCGCCCCGTCAGCGACGAGATCGTGATGAAGTCGGGGCGCTGTCGCAGCCGGCGCGCAAGCTCGGGGCGCACGTCCTCGATCGTGATCTCCGAGATGTCCCACTTGGAGAGAACGATCAGGGTCGCGCAGTGAGCCTTGCGCGCGACTTCGACGGCGGTGATGTCGCCTTCGACGATGCCTTCCCCCGCGTCGATCAGGACGAGCGCGACGTCGGCGCGTCCCGCGGCCTCGAGTGCGCGCAGCTCGGAGTAGTACTCGATGCCCTGGCGCTGCTTGCGCTTGCGCCGTAGCCCAGCCGTGTCGATCAGCTGGAACGTCCGTCCAGCGTGCTCGATCACCGTGTCGATCGTGTCGCGCGTCGTCCCCGGAACCTCCGAGACGATCGTGCGCTCCGAGCCGACGAGCTTGTTGTAGAGCGACGACTTGCCGACGTTCGGCCGGCCCAGGATCGCGACGCGGATCGCGTCCTCCTCCACCGTCCGCGACGACTCGCCGGGCAACAGGTCGAGGATCTCGTCGAGCAGGTCACCGGTGTTCGACCCGTGCAGCGCCGAGATGGGGAACGGTTCGCCGAAGCCGAGCCGATGGAAGTCGAGGGCGAGGCTCTCCTGGGCCGGATCGTCGATCTTGTTCGCCAGCACGAGCACGTTCTTCTTCGCCTCGCGCAGGATCTGCGCGAGCTCCTCGTCGCCGGGCGTCACGCCTGCGCGGGCGTCGACGACGAAGAGCACGAGATCGGCCTCCTTGATCGCGGCGCGCGCCTGCAGCGCGATCTGCTTCGTGATCGGGCTCGGGTCCGCGATGTCGACGCCGCCCGTGTCGATCAGCAGGAAACTGCGGCCGTTCCACTCGCAGACGAGCTCCTTTCGGTCGCGCGTCGTGCCCTGCGTCTCGTGCACGACGGCCTGTCGCGTCGCGGTGAGCCGATTGACGAGCGTCGACTTGCCGACGTTCGGGAACCCGACGATCGCCACGGTGCCTTCGAGCTTGACGGCGGTGCTGCTCACAGTGGTGGAGTGACGCCGGCCGGGCGTCCCTTGGCATGGATCTCCGCGAGCCAGTCGAAGAGCACGTTGATCCGCCGCTCGATCTCGGTCGTCGCTTCCTTGTAGCCGCGGCCGCCCTTGGGGAGCCCTTCGAACCGCACCGGCTCGCCGAAGACGATCGAGCAGGGCGCGAAGTTGCCGATCCTCCAGAACTGGGTGCCGTAGATCGCGATCGGGATCACGGGCACGTCCTCCTGGATCGCCACCATCGCGGCTCCGGGCTGCGCCGGTCCTGGCCGGCCAGCCTTCAGCCGTGTCCCCTCGACGAAGAGCCCGACGACACCGCCGTCGCGGGCCGTCTGCCGCATCATGCGGACTGCATCGCGGTCCGAGGCGCCGCGCCGCACGGCGATCGTGCCGTGCCAGCGCAGGAAGCGGCCGAGCCCGGGGAAGAGGGCCGCTTCCGCCTTCGCGACGAAGCTGACATTGCGCGGAGAGAGTGCACCGACAATCGGGATGTCGATCCAGTGCATGTGGTTGATCGCGTAGACGAGGCCCCCGGTCGCAGGCACGCGGTCGCGCCCGTAGGCCCGCGCACGCGTGAACAGCCGGGCCGGCCAGCCCATGTAGTAGCGGCCGATCCCCCACGTCAAGTCCTGCGTCGTCACGACGTCGCTAACGAGCGACTGCGGATCAGCTCTTCGATCCGCGACACGACGTCGTCGACCTCGAGGTCTGTCGTGTCGATCAGCGCCGCATCCTCGGCCGGCTGCATGCGCACCCGGTCCGACGCGTCCCGAATGCGCAGATCGGTCGCCAGCGCATCGCCGCCGATGTCGGGGCGCTCGGCCTGGCGGCGCGCAGCGCGAATCTCCGGATCGGCGTGGAGGTAGACCTTCACCTCGGCGTCGGGCGCGACGACCGTCCCGATGTCGCGGCCTTCGATGACGACGTTTCCTTGATGGCCGAGCTCGCGCTGCCGTTCGCGCATCACCTCACGCACCTCGTGGTGGCGTGCGACGACCGGCACCATGCGGTCGATCCGCGAATGCCTGATCGCCGACGTCACGTCGGTGTTCGAAATGAAGACGCGGCCGACCTCGTCAAACGTGACCGGATTGCGGCGCGCGAGGTCGCCGAGTGCATCGCTCTCTCCGAGGGGCAGCCCCTCGCGCATCGCGAGCCACGTCAACGCGCGATACATCGCCCCCGTGTCGAGGTAGCTGAAGCCCAGCCGCTCCGCGAGCTTGCGAGCGACCGTGCTCTTGCCGGCGCCTGCCGGTCCATCAATGGTCACGATCATCGGTGTGTGACTTCCTCCAGGAGGTCGAAGAAGCCGGGGAAGGATATCGCCACCGTGTCGGCGCCCTGCACCTCGACGCCCTCGCGGCTCGCAAGCCCTGCCACAGCCCCGAGCATCGCGATCCGATGGTCGCCGCGCGCATCGACCTTGCCACCCTTCGGCCGGGTCGGGACCCCGGTGACCGAGAAGCCCTCCTCGTGTGCCTTGATGCGGCCGCCGACCGCTCGCAGCGCGTCGACAACCGCCTCGATCCGGTCTGTCTCCTTGTGGCGCAGTTCACCGGCGCCGTACACCCAGCTTTCGCCGCGCGCCTGGGATGCCAGCAGCGCAAAGAGCGGCAACTCGTCGACGAGCAACGGCACCTCGCTCGAATGGATCGTCGTCGCGGTCAGTTCGGCTGCCCGCACCTCGAGGTCTCCGACCTGCTCGGCGCCGATCCGCCGACGCTGGAGGATCCCGACCCGTCCGCCCATGCGCTCGAGCACATCGAGCAGCCCCGTGCGGCGTGGGTTGAGGCTGACATCGTGGATCGTGATCCGCGACTCGGGAATCAACGTCGCAGCAACGATGAACGGCGCAGCCGAGGAGAAGTCACCGGGGACGTCGACCGAGCCCAGGTGCAGGCGCTCGGGCGGGTCGACGCTGACGGAGCCCGACCTGACGCTGACGCGCGCGCCTGCGTCCTGCAGCATCAACTCGGTGTGGTCGCGCGTCGGGGCGGGCTCGACGACCGTCGTCCTGCCGTTGGCGCCGAGCCCGGCCAGCAGGATCGCGGACTTCACCTGCGCGCTCGCCATCGGCAGCTCGTAGTCGATCGCCTCGAGCGGTCCGCCGGTGATCGTCAGCGGCAGGTGCCCGTCCGTCGTCTCGATCTGCGCGCCCATCCGCCGCAGCGGTTCGGCGACGCGCTCCATGGGCCGCGCCGAGAGCGACTCGTCGCCGGTCAGCGTGAAGCTTCCCTCCTGGAATGCGAGCAATCCGACCACGAGCCGCGCGAGCGTGCCCGCGTTGCCGCAGTCGACGGATGCGGGTTGCAGGCCGCGGAGGCCGACCCCGTGCACCGTGAGTTGATCGCCGTCGTCGTCGACCTCAACGCCGAGCGCACGCACCGCGGCGAGCGTCGAAGCGGTGTCGCCCGAGCGGCCGAAGCCGCGCACGACCGTGTCGCCGTCAGAGACCGCGCCGAGGAGCAGCGCGCGATGCGAGATCGACTTGTCGCCGGGAACTGCGAAATGGCCCTCGAGCCGGACCGCCGGCTCAACCCTCATCGGGCAGCTCTGCTTCGAGAACCGGTGAGATGACGACGCTGTAGCCCTGCGACTCGAGCAGCGTCGCGGCGCGCTGGGCCTCGCCCTCGCCCTCGACGAGCACGGTCAGCGTGCCGCCGCGCTCCGGCGACATGTGGTGCAGCTCGAAGTCCTCGATGTTGATCCGCTCCGCGCCGAGCGCTTGTGTGATGCCGGCGAGCACGCCGGGACGGTCGGGCACATGCACGCGCAGCCGCTGCAGCGAGCCCGGGTCGGGGTACTCCCGCTCGAGCATGCGGCGCCGGTTGCCGGAGGCTTCGCCGATCCAGCGGGCGAGAAAGCCCGCGTCGCCCTGCTCGAGGGCAGCCTCGACCTGCTCGATCAGGCGCCGGTGCTCGGCGAGCGCGCCGCGGATCGCATTGCCGTTGTCGAGGAAGATGTCGACCCAGATGCGCGGGTTCGCGCCTGCGATGCGTGTCATGTCGCGCAGTGAGCCGCCGGCGTGGGCAAGCGGCTCGTGCCCGTCGACCCGGGATGCGCCGGTCTGGTTCGCGACGATGTTCGCGAGCACGTGGGGCACGTGGCTCGTCATGGCAACGAGCCGGTCGTGCGCATCGGCGTCGATCGCCACGGGCGTCGCCCCGAGATCGGAGACGAATCCGTGCACGAGCCGGTGGCGGGCGGGATCGGTGTGCGCGACCGGCGTGAGGAACCACGTTGCGCCCTCGAACAGGCCGGCACTTGCGTTCTCGGCTCCACGCGTCTCGGATCCGCAGATCGGATGGCCGCCGACGAAGCGCGGCGAGCCGTTCGCGGCTCTCACCACTGACGCCTTCGTCGAGCCGACGTCGGTGACGGTCGCCTCACCGCTCGCAGCCAGGACGGCTGCGACCGTCGCGGGCAGGTGCGCGATCGGGGCCGCTACGACTACGAGCTCGACGCCGGCCACCGCGTCCTCGAGGCTCGAGGCGGCCTGCACCGCGCCGCGGGCGACCGCGGCCGCGAGTGCGTCCGGGTCGGCGTCCCAGCCGACGAGGTCGTCGCCGCGCCGCTGCGCGGCGAGCGCGACGGAGGCGCCCATGAGCCCCGTGCCGACGATTGCGATCTTCATCAGCGCGGCGCGCGCATCAGCTCGGCCAGGCGGAACGCGAGGTCGAGCGACTGGCGGGCGTTCAGGCGCGGGTCGAGCAGCGTCTCGTACCGCGACGCGAGGTGCTCCTCCAGCACGTCGTCGGCACCGCCGAGACACTCCGTCACGTCTTCGCCGGTGAACTCGAGATGCACGCCGCCGGGCCAGACGCCGACCTCCCAGCACGCGTTGAAGAAGCCGTCGAGCTCGGCCATGATCGCGTCGAAGCGACGCGTCTTGACGCCGGTCGCCGTGCGGATCCCGTTTCCGTGCATCGGATCGGAGGCCCAGAGGACCGGATGCCCCTCGTCGCGCACCGCACGCAGCAGCGGCGGCAGTAATTCGCGAACGTGCTCGGCGCCCATCCGCGCGTAGTAGGTGAGCCGACCCGGCACCCGCAGCGGGTTGAGGCGCTCGGCGAGCTCGACGACGTCGGCGGGAGTCGCGGTCGGGCCGATCTTGACGCCGATCGGGTTGTGCACGCCGGAGAAGAACTCGACGTGCGCCCCGTCGAGCTGCCGCGTGCGCTCGCCGATCCAGAGCAGGTGCGCGGAGCAGTCGTACCAATCGCCCGTGATCGAGTCCTGTCGCGTCAGACCTTCCTCGTACTCGAGCAGAAGACCCTCGTGGCTCGTGTACACGTCGACCTCGTGCAGCCGGCGTTCGCTCACCAGGTCGATGCCGCACGCCGCCATGAACGCCAGCGCACGCTCGATCTCGCCGGCGAGCTGGTCGTAGCGGCGCCCCTCCGGCGAGGACGAGACGAAGTCCTTGTTCCACAGATGCACCTGCGTGAGGTCGGCGTATCCGCCCTTGGTGAACGCACGGAGCAAGTTCAGCGTCGACGCCGACTGGTTGTAACCCTCGACCATCCGTCGAGGGTCGGGGACGCGCGCCTCGGCGGTGCGAGCGTCGTCGTGGATCATGTGACCGCGGAAGCTGGGGATCTCCTCGTCGCCGATGCGCTCGAACGGCTCGGACCGCGGCTTCGTGAACTGGCCGGCGATCCGCCCCACCTTCACCACCGGCAACGTCGCGCCGTACGTCAGGACGGCGGACATCTGCAGCATGATCTTCAGCTTCTCGCGGATGCGCATCGTCGAGAGCTCGTTGAACGACTCGACGCAGTCGCCCGCCTGGAGCAGGAAGGCGCGGCCGTCGATCACCTTGGCAAGCTGGTCGCGGAGAGCCCTCGCCTCACCGGCAAAGACGAGCGGCGGGCTCGCCTTCAGGCGCTCGACGGCAGCGTCGACCGCAGCGCCGTCGGGCCACTGCGGCTGCTGGAGCGCGGTCAGGTCCCGCCAGGAGCGGGGCGACCAGGTCGAAGGCGTCACGGTCATCGATCCCAGTGTAGTTGCCGATTTCCTCTATTCTGCGAGCGTGATCTTCGCCTCCCGGACCGGTTGGTCATGGCGCCGCGGGCGAGGCGGAGCCCTGCGTTAGAGCCGCCTCGTCCGCTGATTCGACCCGGCGCGACCACGACCGACGAGAGGTGACTTCCATGCGTGTCTTCTCCGGCATCCAGCCAACGGGCGCCAAGCACATCGGCAACTACATCGGCGCAATGCGCCAGTACGTCACGACGCAGGACGAGGGTGACGCCTTCTTCTGCATCGTCGACCTGCACTCGATCACCGTCGACTACGACCCCCGCGACCTGCACGACCGCACGCTCGACCTCGCGGCGCTCCTCTACGCGGTCGGGCTCGACCCGGACCGCTGCACTCTCTTCCTGCAGAGCCACGTGACCGCGCACGCCGAGGCGGCTTGGCTGCTCTCGGCCGTCACCGGGTTCGGACAACTCGGGCGGATGACCCAGTTCAAGGAAAAGGGCGAAGGCAAGGAGTTCGTCTCCGCCGGGCTCTTCACGTATCCCGTGCTGATGGCGGGCGACATCCTGCTCTACGAGACCGACATCGTCCCGATCGGCGACGACCAGCGCCAGCACCTCGAGATCGCGCGCGACATCGGCCAGCGCTTCAACGCACGTTACGGCGAGACGTTCAAGATCCCGCGCGGCGTCTACCCCACGGTGGGCGCCCGGATCATGGATCTGCAGGAGCCTTCGAACAAGATGTCGACGACCGGCGGCACCACGCAGGGCACGGTACTGGTGCTCGACGAGCCAGACGTGATCCGCAAGAAGTTCAAGACCGCGGTCACCGACTCCGAGCGCGAGATTCGCTACGCCCCGGACGAGAAGCCGGGCGTCTCGAACCTGATCGAGATCATGTCCGTCGCAGCCGGCCGGCCGATCCCGGACGTTGAGCAGGCATACGCCGGCAAGGGCTACGGCGACCTGAAGGGCGACGTCGGCGAGGCCGTCGTGGACCTGTTCGCGCCGATGCAGGCCCGGTACAAGGAGCTGCGCGCCGACGAGGGTGAATTGCGCAGGCTGCTGCGGGTTGGCGCGGAAAAAGCACGCCAAACCTCAGCGCCGACGCTCGAGCAGATGTACGAGCGGATGGGGTTCGTCCGACCGTAACGCCACGGGTTTCGTACGATCGCCGCCGTCAGTCACTCGACCGGGCGTCGTGCTTGGGGAGCACTGACGCTCGCGTTGGCGAATCCCGCTTCGTAACGCGACGCAACTGCTCCACCTCGGAGGGCTCGAGCTCGCGCCACCGGCCGGGCTCGAGCCCTTCGACCGTCAGAGGTCCGTAGCGGCTGCGGTGCAGTGAGCGCACGCGGTGGCCGATCGCCTCGAACATCCGTTTGACCTGGCGGTTTCGGCCTTCGTGGATCGTCAGCTCGATTCGCGCGCCGGCCAGGCGGCGCACGCCGGCCAGGCTGGTCGGCCCGTCATCCAGTTCGACACCGGTGCGGAGCCGCTCGAGGTCGGCGTCGCTCGGCTGCGTCCACGTCTCGACCTCGTAGACCTTGTCGACCTCGTACTTCGGGTGCGCGAGCTGGTGCGAAAGCTCGCCGTCGTTCGTCAGGAGCAGCGCACCGGTCGTGTCGGCATCCAGACGCCCCACCGGCACGACGCGCGACGAGTGCTCGACGAGCTCGACAACGGTGCGCCGGCCCTGGGGGTCGCTGGCGGTCGTGACGGCGCCCGCGGGCTTGTGCAGCAGGATGTACGCCAGGCGCTGCTTGGCGAGCGGCACGCCGTCGAGGCTCACCTCGTCGGTGCGTTGCACGAACGTGTTCAGCTGCCCCACTTCGCCGTTGACGGTGACGCGGCCGGCCTTGATCAGCTCGTCGGCCTTGCGGCGCGAGGCGACTCCGGCCCGTGCGAGCCACGCATTGAGGCGCATCTGATCATTGAAGCTGGTTTGGCCGCGAGGAGGTTGGGCCGGGCGGCCGAACACCATCCTCATGTCGCGCGTCGCCGCCTTGGCCGGGCTGCTCGTCGTCGTCCTCGGCAGCTTCCTCGCGGTGCTGTTCGTGCGGCCGAGCGCAAATGCGGCGGCACCGGCCGCCGTCACCACACCGGTCAAACTGTCCTCCACACTCCCGGTGTGGGTCGCGCCCGGCGTTCGCGTCGTGCTTTCGGGCTTCGCCGGCGCGCACGAGCTCGTGCGCGCCCGGCTCGACGGCCGCAGTGTCGCCGCGGTGCGCTCGGGCCGCCTGGGCGGCTTCCGGCTCACCTTCGCAGCTCCCCGGCCGGGCCGCCACGCCGTCTCGGTGACCTGGGGCTCGGCGACGACGAGAGCCGGCGTGCTGCACGTGCGACCGGTGGTGCTCGCCGCCGTCGGGGACGTGACGACGGGAGAGCAGGTCGGGGCGAGCGTGTCGACGCTCGGCGGCGACTATCCCTGGTCACGAGTGGGCGCGACGCTGCGCGCGGCCGACGTCACGACCGCGAACCTGGAAGGTGCCGTCTCGACCCGGGGCGTGGCGGTCGCGAACAAGGAGTATCACTTCCGCGGCCCACCGGCGCTGTTGCGAAGCGCACGGGTAACGGGAGGTCTCGACGTGGTCACGGTCGCGAACAACCACTCGGGAGACTTCGGTTCGGTCGGGCTGCTCGACACGATCAAGCTTGCGCATGCCGCCGGCATCGAGACAGTCGGAGGTGGCGCGAACGCCGCTGCGGCGCTCCGGCCGGTGATCGTGACAGCAGGCGGCCTGCGGATCGGCTTCGTCGGCCTCTCGGACGTCAACCCGGCCGGCTTCAACGCAACGGCGGGCTCACCCGGGACGGCGAAGGCCGAGCCCGAGACGGTCGCAGCCGCCGTGCGGGCGGCCCGCCGGCGCGCCGACGTCGTCGTCTGCTGGTTCCACTGGGGCACGGAGCTCCACCCCGACCCGTCGGCGCGCCAGCAGCAGCTCGCGGCGGCGGCGCTCGAAGCGGGCGCCCAGGTCGTGCTGGGCGCTCACCCCCATGTCTTCGGCCGGGTCAGCTCCCCCACGCGCCACACTGTGATCGCGTGGACGCTCGGCAACTTCGTCTTCCCGTCCGGCTCGCCGGACACGGCGCGCACGGGGATCCTCACGGTCGAACTCGATCGACACGGCGTGCGCGGCTGGCACGTCGAGCACGCCACGATCCACGGCTTCCGGCCGCAGCTCGACCGCTAGGTGGTCTAGTAGATCGCGGTCGCGAGCCGGCGGCGGTACTTGACGGTCAGCGGATGCTCGTGCCCGAGCTCGCCGAACAGGGCGACCATCAGCTCGCGGGTGCCGTCTGGATCGTCGTCGACCCGCCCGAGCAGCAGCTCGAACGCGCGCTCGTAGTCGCCGGCCGCGAGCGCAGCCTGCAGCTCCGGGTCGTCGACCGAGGCGGCGACGGGCGGCTTCGTCAGCTCGTCGAGGAACACATCGACCGCCGCGCGGCCTTGCGCGCCGACGAACTCGGCGACGACGTGACCGTTCCGGAACGCCTTGACCGCGGGAATGCCGCGAATGCCGTATTCGCTCGCGAGCGCCTGGTTGGAGTCGACGTCGACCTTCGCCAGCGTGACGCCCTTCTCGGCGGCAGCCTCCTCGAGCAACGGCCCGAGCGACTTGCACGGCCCGCACCACTCGGCCCAGAAGTCGACGACGACGGGCGCGTCCTTCGACGCCTCGATCACGTCGGTCTCGAAGCTCTTCTCCGTGACGTCCACGACGTGCACGGTAGCGGTCGGTCGAACGCTCGAACCTGGTTCGCGGAGCGAACCAGGTTCGTGTCCTAAGCCGGGCGCTTCTCGGCGACGGCTTCGAGCCGCGCGCGAATCTCGGTCACGTCCGCTCCCAGGTCGTCGACGCGCGGGAGCGCGGACAGCGACTCGAGCCCGAAGATGCGCTCGAAGAGCGGCGTCGTGCGATACCGGATCGCGCCGAACTCGTTCTCGCGGCCGCCTTCGCTGATCAGCCCGCGCTCGGCCAGGCCGGCGACGACCCCGTCGACGTTGACGCCGCGGATGCGCGCGATCTCGGGCCGGCTGAGCGGCCCCAGGTAGGCGACGATCGCGAGCGTCTCGAGTGCGGCCTGAGACAGGCCCTTCTCGGTCGGCTTCTCGAAGAGGCGCGAACAGGCCTCCGACGCGGCAGCCGACGCGCGAAACGCCCAGCCGCCGGCGACGTGCTCCAGCACGATCCCACTCGTCTCCTCGCAGTAGCGCTCGGCCAGGAGCTCCAGCGCCTCGCCCACGTGGGTCACATCCACCTCGGCGGCGGCGGCGATCTCCTCAACGGGAAGCGGTTGCGACGCCACGACGAGCAGCGCCTCGACGACCTTCGCCAGCTCGGCGGCCGGCGTGGCCTCGGTGGTGATCAGGCGGAGTGGGCTGTCCACGAGAGACTCCTTTCAGCGTCGGCACGGGAAATCCTTATCGGCGCGAACGGCGCGGCCTGCGCGATCGCGATCTCGTTCTGCTTGCGCAACTCGAGGAGCGCCAGGAAGGCGACGGCGACCTCGACCCGCGAGAGGCCCTTGACCTCCTGGTCGAAGTCGAAGCGGGAGCGGCGACGGAGCAGCGAGCGCCAGCGCTCGAGGAACTGCGAGGTCGGCGGGAAGCGGAGCGCCATGTGCGCGGTCGACGGCGCCGGCGGCTCGATCGAGAGCACGCGCAATGCCGCGGCCAGCTTGTCGGCGCTCTGTGGCGCGAGCTTGCGCTCCGGACGAGGAGCGAGCGGCGCCGGCCCGAGCCTGAAATAGAGGTCGCGCCGCGCTTCGAGCCGGCCGCGCAGGAACTGCGCCGCCTCCTTCGCGCGCCGGTACTCCGCGAGGCGCCGGGCGAGCTCTTCGGCGGCCTCCTCGGGCTCGAGCTCCGCGAGCTCGGCCTCCTCGTCGGGGAACATCGCGCGCGCCTTCAGTTCGAGCAGCGCGGAGATGAGGACGAGGAACTCGCCGCAGGCGTCCAGGTCGAGCTCACCCCGGTCGGCGAGGTGCTCGACGAACGCGATCACGATCTCGGCGAGGTCGACCTCCTGAAGCGGCAGCTCCTCGCGCAGCACGAGTGAGAGCAGTAGGTCGAACGGGCCCTCGAACGCATCGAGGTCCAGCTCCAACTCGCGGACGGCGACGGCCACCCAGGCAGGCTAGCGCCCGTGCCGGACGCGGCCCTTGGGGATGGCCATTGCGGGCCGGTGCTCGTCCTCCACCGGTTTCCGGCGGCGGCGCGGCGGCGCCGGCGCGCCGAACTGGTGGACGACGAAGTACGTCGTTGCGGCAAAGAAGACGATGATCGAGACCCACGCGTTCAGGCGCAGCCCGGCGATGTGGTGCGCGGGATCGACCCGCAGCAGCTCCTCGAAGAAGCGGCCGAAGCAGTACCAGGCCACGTACAGGGCGAAGAGCCCCGGCGCCCTGATCGCGAAGCGGCGCGAGACGTAGAGCAGGAGGCCGACCCCGACGAAGTCCCAGATCAGCTCGTAGAGGAACGTCGGGTGGAACGTGGCCCGGTCGAGGTACTGGAGCGGGCGGTGGGCCGTGTCGATCTCGAGCCCCCACGGCAGCTTGGTGGGCTTCCCGTAGAGCTCTTGGTTCCACCAGTTGCCGATCCGGCCGATCCCCTGCGCGAGCAGGAGGCCCGGTGCCGCCGCGTCCAGGAACTTCGCCACGTCGTAGCCCGCGCGGCGCACGACGACGGCGCCCGCCAGCGTGCCGAGGAGGATGCCGCCCCAGATGCCGAGGCCGCCGCGCCAGACCTCGAAGATCCCCTGCCACTTCGGCGTCGGGACTTCGTTCCACGAGGTGATGTCGTGGTAGGCGCGCGCCCCGATCACGCCGAAGGTGACACCCCACACCGCCACCCGGGTGACGAGATCCCACTCGCCGCCGAGCGCCTTCCAGCGGACGCCGGTCAGCCAGATGCACGCGAGGATCGCGACGAGCAGCGTGAGCCCGTACATGTGCAGCTGCAGCGGGCCGAGGTGAACGACGCCGGTGTGCGGCGAGGGGATCGAGAAGAGCACGGGCTGACGCTATCGAACCTGATCCGGCGGAGCCGAACCGGGTTCGCGGGTCGGCCTCCGGGCTAGAGCAGGATCGACGCTGCGAGCTCGGGCGAGCAGCCCCGCTGGAGCAGTTCTGCCGCGCGGTGCAGGTCGATGTCGGAACGCGACGCGAGCTCGGCAGCGATATCGGCGGGATAGCCGGCCCGCTCCAGCTCCGACGAGCGCCAGTGCTCGACGAGCTCCTGCTCCGTCAGCGTGAGATTGGTTTCCGCAGTGGACATCTGGTTCGTTTCTCCCCCCTTCCTTCGGTACAACGAACGAGACGGTTCTCCCCAGGCCGGGGGATCTTGACAATTAACGGAATCCGAACGCTCGTCCTCACTCGTTCTACCACGGCTCGCCTCCGGCCTACTTCCTCCGGACGGCTGGGAGAGGCCAGACTTTTGGCCCGGTACCTAACCCCGGCGCCCCGGAGCTGCGCGGGGCCTTGCCTTTGGCGCGGGGCCAGGCCAGTGGTGTCAGACACCGCTAGGCGACCGCGGAGTCGCCGAGGAGCATCTTCACCTCGGCGTAGAAGTCCGGTGCGGGCTTCACCTTGTACTGCGGGCCGAACGCGTAGACCTTCTTGCCCTGCGAGGTGATCAGGTCGGCGTAGACGGGCGACTCGCCGGGGAAGTCCTTGATCAGCTGTGCGAGCTCGCGGATCGTGCCCCTCGCCGCCTTCGTGGCGTCGATCACGAGCCGGACCTCGCGCCTGTCGGGCACCGCTTCGAAGGCGGTCAGCTCGAGCGCGACAAGCTTCGTCTCGCCCTCCTTGCGGTCGATGCGCGCCTTGACGATCAGGATGCGGTCGGCGGTGCAGAGCTCGCGCGCCTTGTCGTAGGTCTGGCTGAAGACGACGGTCTCGACGCTGCCGGTGATGTCCTCGAGGCGCAGGAAGACCATCGCGTCGCCGCGCTTCGTGGTCATGTGCCGCACGTGAGCGACGATGCCGCCGATCGTGACGACCTCGCCGTCGCGCCGTCGCTCGAGCTCGGCGACCGTCGCGTCCGACTTGCGCCGCAGCTGGTCGCGGATCCCCGACAGCGGATGCTCGGAGACGTACAACCCGAGCACCTCCTTCTCCAGGCGCAGCAGCTCGCTCTTCTCGTACTCGTCGGTCGGTGTCGCGGGATGGTGCTTGGGTTTGTCGTCCTCAGCGGGGCCGAGGTCGAAGATCGACCCCTGGCCCGCGAGCCGGTCGGCCTGCTGCTTCTGCCCCCAGCCGACAGCCTGTTCGAGCACCTCGAGGTTGCCCTTGCGCGAGCCGGGCAGCGCACCACACTTGACGAGTGCCTCGAGCACGCGCTTGTTCGAGACCATCGGGTCGACGCGCTCGGCGAAGTCCCAGATCGACTCGAACGGGCCGCCCTCGGTGCGCGCCGCGATCAGCGCGCTCGCTGCGCCCTCCCCCACGCCCTTGACGGCGTTGAGGCCGAAGCGGATCTTGCCCTCGACGACGGCGAAGTCGACCTGCGACTCGTTCACGTCGGGCGGCAGCACCTCGATACCGAGCTCGTGACACGCGTTGACGTAGATCGGCACGCGGTCCTTCGTCGACATCACCGAGCTGATCAGCGCCGCCATGTACTCGCACGGATGG
>JADGPE010000078.1 GCA_017882605.1 Thermoleophilia bacterium
GCCGCACCGAGCGGCGCAGCAGCGCGCGGACGAGCAGCACGAAGACGAGGGCGAGCAGTGCGGAGCGCGTGTGCGTCCAGAGGAGCGCGGCGAAGAGCAGCAGCGCGAGCGGCGGGCCCCAGCGTCTGCGGATCGGCACGAAGCACAGCGCCACGAGCAGCAGATAGGACGTCGCGAGCGGCGAGAGGAACGTCGAGGTGAGGCGGCGGAAGACGACGCCGTTCCCCGCGTTGTAGACGAAGTTCTCCGGCAGGCCCGAGAGGCCGGTGTAGTCGAGCCCGAGCTGGTCGGAGAACCAACCGGACGCGTGCCGCCAGAAGGAGAGCGGCACCGCGTAGACGTCGATCAGCCCGAACGCCGCGACGAACGCCGCCGTGGCGAGCACCGTGTGGCAAACGCGCGTCCGCTCGCGCTCGGTCAGCTGCAGGCCGCGGCCGAGGAAGTACGCGCCGACCGGCAGGAGATCGTGTCGCGCTGCGTAGAGCACGCCCTTGTGGGTCGCTCCGCCGCCGAGCCACGACTGCGGGAGGACGCCGTAGAGGACGACGAGCGCGCCGAAGGCCAGCGCGAGCCGGTCGGCGAGCACGAGGGGGCGGCGGATGTTCGGCAGGACGAGCACGAGCGCGACGACGAGGAGCACGTCCTTCCACGCCGAGACGATCGTGAGCGCGGTGCCGCGCACTCCGGCGCGCCAGAGGAGCGCCATCACGACGTTGTGCAACGCCAGGCCGACGATCAGGACCTGCAGCGCCCAGACAGGTTTTCTCACTGTGGACCGACCGCGATCAGGGTCATGCCGGTGTTGAGTACACGCACGCTGTAAGGAAAGAGGGCGGCCAGCTCCTTCGGCCCGAGCGGGTCGAGCACGTCGCCGAAGGGAATCAGTCGCTCGCGCGCCCCCGCGGGCAGCCAGTGCACGAACGGAAGGAGTGTGTGCACCTCGAGCGGGAACCAGCGGTTCGGCGTCGTCACGAACACGCGGCCCGACACGCGGCAGAGCTCGTGCACGAAGCGTCGTTGGCCCTCGCGTCCGCCGGCGACGTGCTCGACGACGGCGTTGGAGAAGCCGAGGTCGAACTCGCTGTCGGCAAAGGGCAGCTCACGGCCGTCGGCGCGCACGGCGCGTACCTGCGGGAACGCGGCCGCGAACCGATCGAGCTCGGTGTGGCCCACCCCCGTGATCTGCTCCGGCCACGGATACAGCGCCTCGAAGAAGTTGTCCGTCGAGCCGGCCCCGAACGGCGCGTCGGTGACCCCGACGTCGACCACCGTCGTCTCCGGCCCGGGCCCGAGCAGCTCGACGAAGAGGTCGAGCTTGCGCCGCCGGCTCCGCATGGACACCCGAGACGCGACCCGGCGCAGCATCGGCTGACTGTAGCCCTAGACTCGGGCGGAGATGACCGTCCGCGCCGAGCTGCGCCCGCAGGGGCCGTACTCCCTCCGCCTCTCCGGCCGCCTCGCCTCCGACGCGACGCGGGTCGTCGCCGGCGGCACCTATCGCGCGACGGTGCGTGTCGAGGACCGCCTCGAGCGGGTGCACGCGGTGCAGCGCGCCGACGGGACGATCGTCGTCGCAGCAGCGAGCGACGCTGGCGTCGACCACGTGCGCTTCGCACTCGGGCTCGACGACGACCACTCGGAGTTCCTGCGCCGCTTCGCGGCCGACCCGCTGCTCGGCGAGACGCTGCGACAGCTGCGCGGCCTCAGGCCGATGCGCACCGGCACCGTCGCGCAGGCCCTCCTCCGCGCCGTTGCCGGGCAGCTGATCCAGGCAAGCCGCGCGAGACAGATCGAGCGCACGATCATCCGCGCCGCGACGCCCGAGCACGGCGGCCTGCATGCCCCGCCGACGTCTGCCGATCTCGCGCGATTTTCACCGGCCCAACTCGGCCGCCTCGGTCTTGGTGCACGCCGCGCCTCCTGCCTGATCCGGCTCTGCCGCTCCTTCGATCTCGAGCGGCTGAAGGAGCAACCCTCGGGCGCCGTCGCTGCGCGGCTCGGGCGTGAGCGCGGGCTCGGCCCCTGGTCGGTGGGCATCGTCTGCCTCGAGGGCCTGGGCCGCTACGAGCACGGGCTCGCGCGCGACCTCGGTCTCGCCAAGCTGGCATCGGCACTCTGGGGCCGTTGGGCCGAGCCGGAGGAAGCCGACGTGCTGCTCGAGCCCTACGACGAGTGGGCCGGGCTCGCGAGCATCTACCTGCTGGCGGGCTTCGGCCGTGGTCTCATACCCTTGCCCCGTGTCGCGGCAGCCTGACCTGCACATCGTCGACGACCCCGGCGAGGCCGTCGCCGGACTGCTCGCCGAACAGGCGGCCCGGGGCGGCTCGATCGTGCTCACGGGGGGAGCATCCGTCGGCGAGGCCTACGAGCGTGCAGCCGAGCTGGAGCCCGACTGGGGCAAGGTCACGCTCTGGTGGGGCGACGAGCGGTGCGTGCCGCCCGACGACGAGCTCTCGAACTTCCGCCTGGCGCAGGAGACGCTGCTCGACCGGCTCGCCGTCGCGCCGCAGTCGGTGCACAGGATGCGCGGGGAGCTCGACCCCGCGGCCGCCGCCGGCGAATACGACGCCGCGCTCGAGGGCGTCGAGCTGCAGCTGCTTCTTCTCGGGCTCGGCAGCGACGGCCACATGGCCTCGCTCTTCCCCGGTTCGCCGCAGCTCGAGGTCGAGGACCGCCGCGCCACCTGGGGCCCACCGGGCCTCGACCCGTTCGTCGACCGCGTCACGATGACCATCCCCACGATCCAGTCCGCGCGACGCATCGTCTTCCTCGTCGCCGGCGACGGAAAGGCCGAGGCTGTGGCGCGGGCGTTCGGCGGCGAGATCAGCCGAGCCGTGCCCGCGAGCCTGGCCCGGCTGGCACCAATTTCGGTCGAGGTCTTCCTCGATGCGCCTGCAGCGTCCAAACTAGGCAGCTGATGAGCGCACCGTCCCCGTCGCACTCGCCGCGTGACGTCCTCGAGATCGAACGCCCCGAGCAGCTGAAGGCGCTCGGCCACCCGCTTCGGCTGAAGGTGCTCCAGGTGCTCGGCGACGCTGATGGGCCGTTGACGAACCGCGAGCTGGCCGCGCGACTGTCGGTCGACCCCGGCCACCTGCACTTCCACGTGCGCATGCTCCACCGCGCCGGGCTGATCGAGCTCGCCGCGTCGGACGGCCGCGAGAAGCCTTACCGCCCGGTTGCGAAGCATTTCAAGGTAGGCCCCGAGATCCGCGCGGCGGGCTTGGCGAGCGAACTGCAGGCGGCGCAGCTGCGCGAGCTGCAACGCGGGTTCGACCTCCATGCGGAGGCAGGCGAGTTCCGCAGCGCGCAGGTGCACACGAAGCTCGACGTCGACACGGTGCGGAAGCTGCTGAACGAGCTCGTCGAGAAGCTGACCGATCTCGAGGACGAGTCGCATCCGCAGCAGACGATCACGGTGGCGTTCCACCCGGCGATCGAACAAGGCGACACCGACTAGACGGGCAAGGCGGGCAGCGTCGGCGACCGCGGCAGCGACTCGTCGATGTGGCGCCGTCGCGCCAGCTCCGCGAGCACGAGCGCCGTGTCGGCGACCGGGACGTCCTCGAGAAACTCGTCGCGCGTCTCGAACGACGTCACAACCGACTCGACGGACTCGCAGTAGCCGATCACGTCGTGCGCCGAAATGAAGGCGAGCGCATCGGCGACATCGCGGGGGAAGTCGTCGCGGCTGCGCAACGACTCGACGACGTGACGCGCCTCCGCCCAGCGACCGAGGGTCAGCAACGCGATCGTCGCGGCATAGCGGCCGATCGGCGACTCTGCAGTCGAGGCACCGAGCTCGAGCGTCCAGCGCGCGTACTCGACGACCGCCTCGTCGTCGTGCGCAAGCAGCGAGGCCTTGAGGACGCCGACCGGGCGGCCCCACGAGTCCCCGCCCGCTCCGGCGTCCCAGCTCTCGCGCCAGCGCTCGGCGGCGCTGCGAAACCACTCGCCGGCAGCGGGATCGTCGGCCATCAGCAGGCCGAGCGCAGCTGCGTAGGCAACGTTCCCTTGCCGGACGATCCCGCGTTCGTCCAGCTCTCCGTGCGGCTCCTGATAGCGGGATTGCTTCTCTGCCGCAAAGCAAGTCCAGTCCATCCGGCTACGTTGTACTAGAGGAGATGACTATGCGCTTCCAAGGACTGACGTTCGTCACCGACCCAGGGAGGGTCTTCTCGCCGCGCTTGACGAGCGAGCACCTCGTCGACGCGGCGCTCGAACGGATCGCGGGTGAGCCTGCACGTCTCGCAGACGTCGGCACCGGCTCCGGAGCCGTCGCGATCACGCTCGCTCTGCGTGCGCCGCAGATCGAGGTGTGGGCGAGCGACACCTGCCGGCGCGCGCTCGACCTCGCCTCGCTGAACGCCGACCGGCTCGGCGCGCGCGTCCATGTCGTGCAGGGCGACCTGCTCGACGGGCTGCCGCGCGACCTCGACCTGATCGTCGCGAACCTCCCCTACCTCGCCCCCGGCACCCCAGGGTACGAGGACGAACCAGCAGCCGCAGTGTTCTCGGCAGGCGACGGGCTCGACCACTACCGGCGCCTGATCGCCGGCGCCGGCGATCACCTGGCGGCAGACGGCGCCGTGCTGATCCAGTTTCAGGGAAAGGTGCTCGAAGCGGAGCGCAGCGAGCTCCCGTGGCTCGTCGGGCGGCTCGAGTCACTCGTCGCCGCGGCGGCCTAGAAAAGCATCCACCCGGACGCGCTCGCGATATACCGGCTTCAGCCGGTCACGCAGCTCACGTTCGAACTCCTCCCGGCGCGCGCCGACGCGCGCGAGTGACGCGAAGGAGGTCGAGTACGCGAAGCCGATCAGGTCGTCGACGGTCCGCGTGAGCTCGTATTCGACCGTCAGCCGCTGCACGTCGGAGAAGGCCGACGCGGCGAGCGCCTGGTCGTACTTGACGGTCGGCTGCTTCATGCGCGGCCGCTCGCCGAAGAGTTCGCGTGACACGGCGAGCAGGATCGACTGCGACTCGCTCTCCTCGAGACGGTCACCGACGAGCGCAACCTGTCGCGTCACGCGCGCAAGCCGGTCCATGACGACGTCGCCGTCCATCCAGTGGAACGCGCGACCGATCGTGGCGAGCTCGAACGTGCCCCACGTCTCGTCGAGGTCTTCCGCGCGCGCCTGCCGTCGTTCGATGCCGGCGGGCAGCAGAGCGAGCATCTCCGGTTCGGGGTCGACCGCGACGACCCCGGCGACGTACGGCGCGAGCGGCACCGCGAGCTGGCCGGTTCCCGTGCCGAGATCGAGCAGCCGCCCCGTGCCGCCGAGGCGCGCGGCGGCCGCCAGCTGCTCGATCAGCTCCTGCGGATAGACCCGGCGGTAGCGCGCGTACCACTCGGCGGTGCCGGCGAAGAGGCTCATGCGCGCCGCGCCGCGCGGGCGAGCGCACCAGCGACCGCGACTCCTGCGCTCCGGTTCAGGGCCAGGAGGACGACCGCCGCGATCGTTCCGGCAGCCGTCAGGAGAAGAGCCCCCACGTGGCGGACGTGCCGCAGCCGCGGCGACGGGCGATTCCAGGCTCCCTGCTCCACCCCTGCAGTATTCAGGCTGGGTGCGGCGCACCGACGAACGTCCGCCGCATCGGCTATTCTCCCCGTGCGCTACGCGAAACGGGGCTTGAACCCGCGGGCGCGACCCTTTGAGGAGGCGGCACGAACGACGTGCCGCAGGCATTGGCAGAAACCATTACGAACTCTCCGAGCGAATCGGCGGACGCGTTGGCCATCCGGGCCGACGCCCTCCGAGCCGAGCCATGGGCCGGCGAGCCCTTCCTTCGCCCCGATGAAGATCCGGGCGTCGTACTGGCGGCTGGAACAGCACGGCGCCGCGCGCTCGACGACGCTCTCGCGGAGATCGACGCGGGCCACGACGCGCCGTCGCCGGAGTGGAAGGTGCGCTATGCGCTGCTGCTCGGGCTCGAACGCGTCCTGTCGGAGAAGCCGCCGCACCTGGCGTCCGGCACCGAGCTGCGCCGCCATCAGGTCGACGCGCTCGCCGGGATGCTCACCGAGCTGATCGCCGCTGCCCAGAAGGGTGAGAACGGCAACGGGCACGACGAGGCGGACGAGGACGAAGAGGCGGACGACGAGCTCGAGCTCGATCCGGACGTCGAGGCCGACGAAGACGTCGTCGAACCGTTGCCGGTCGAGGCCGACCCCGGGGCGATCCGCCGCTACCGCTTCCGCCATCCGACCGCGTCGGGCAAGACGATCGCAGCCTCCGGCTTCGTCGAGGCGGCGCGCACCGAAGGCGTCCTGATCCTCACCCACCGCCGCCTGCTCGTCGACCAGTTCCGTCGCGAGCTGACAGAGCACGGGTACGGCTCGAGATTCCACGACGCGGTGCTCACGGGCCACACCGCGCCGCGACCGTCGAACCCGATCACGATCCAGACGTACGCCTGGTTCGCGCGGCATGTCGACGAGATCGCACGCGACGCGTACCAGCTTGTCATCTGCGACGAGGCACACACCGCACTCGGCGAGAAGACGTCGACCGCGATCCGCTCTCTGAGCGAGCCGATCTACATCGGCATGACTGCGACGGAGGAGCTGATCGCCAAGCAGGTGTCCGACGTGTTCCCTGCTTCGGTCGACGACCTGCCGCTCGCGGACGCCGCGCGTCGCGGCCTGATCGCACCGCTGCGCTGCCTGCGCGTCCCGCCCGTCGCGGCGATCAACCAGGTACCGATCGTCGGCGGCGACTTCGAGGAACGCGCTCTCGCGCAGGCCCTCGACCACGAAGCGCTGAACATGGCGGCGGCGACGCTCTACCGCGAGCGGTTCGGCGACACGCCGGGAATCGTGTATGCGGCCGGTGTCGACCATGCGTACAACCTCGCGACCGCATTCCGCGCGGCCGGCATCAAGGCGGAGGCGGTGTCGGGCCGCACGCCGCCGGTCAAGCTCGCCGAGATCCTGGCCGCGTACGAGCGAGGCGAGATCGACGTGCTGATCAATGCGATGCTGCTCGCCGAAGGCTGGAACTCACCGCGCGCGACGATCGTCATGCATCTCGCGCCGACAGCGTCGAAGCGCGTCTACCAGCAGCGGATCGGGCGCATCATGCGCATCCATCCGCGGAAAGAGGCCGGCATCGTCGTCGACTTCACGCCGAAGGCTGCCACGTCCAACGAACGTGTCGTTTCTCTGCACTCGCTGCTCGACGCGGACTTCTACCGCGAGGGCGCGCGTGTGACGCCCGCTCCGCGCCGTCGCACTCAACGCCGCGCACGCCGCAAGCTGACGCCCGCGTCGTGGCTTGTCCCCGTGACTCCCGACGTGCTGCGGCGCAAGATGGTGATCGCGCGCGAGTGGCAGCGCGTCGACCCGAAGTTCCTCGACGAGGACGAGCAGGAGTTCTGGGGCGAGATC
>JADGPE010000045.1 GCA_017882605.1 Thermoleophilia bacterium
AGAGCAAGCGGATCGGCCAGTTCGTGCAGATGCCGGTCGCGACCTCACAGCTGACGGTCACCAACACCCCGCAGACGACGCTCGGCAACGGGCCTGCGGCACTCGCGGCGCCGACGGTGTCCGACCCATCCATCTCGCTGTACATGGACACGGTCAACGGCACCTCGCCGGTCGGAGCGCCCAAGCGCCCCGTCGGCTGCTCCCAGGCCAACGTCTACAAGCGCGGCGAGCAGGTCGTCGTCCGCGTGTGGGGCTTCGACCTCTCGGCGGGCACGACGCTCTCGACCGACAACGTTGACACCGCCACCTACTCGATCCCCGGTCAGCCGACCGCACCGGTGACCTACGGCGCCCACGGTGCCGTCGGCAACAAGGTGTTCTTCTGGTCCGCGCCGTGGATCGTTCCGCCCACCTTCCCGCTCGGTGACGTGACGATCCACGTCGCGTTCAAGACCGACGCCGGCAAGACGGGGATCTTCGACTACCCGATCACGATCATCCCGTAAGCGATCCAACAAGCAGGAAGGGACCACCTACCATGACCCTCACCATCAAGCGTGTCGTCGGCACAGTTGTGGCAGCCACAGCGCTGCTCGTGCCGGCGTCCGCCCTCGCAGCCTCGGGGCCGGTGGCAGCACCGACGATCCCGGGTGTCTCGGCTTTGCCGGGACCGCTCGTCGACCCCGGCAAGCCCGCGGCGACGATGCTCACGCTCAAGACGACGCCCGACATCGCAGTCGCCGGCACCCAGACGACGATCTCCGGCGCAGGCCTGCCGGCGGACAAGGACGTCACGCTCACCTGGAGCACGGCGAACGTCGACTGGATGCTCGACGCGCGCCCCGACAGCGTCGACTATCTCGGCCGCAAGACGACGAAGTTCCCCGTCCTGCTGGCCAAGGCGCACACCGACGCAACCGGTGCATTCAGCATCAAGCTCGCCGCTCCGCACGACTGGGGCGGACTGCACGACATCTACGCCGTCGTCGACGGCATGCAGGTCGCGAAGGGCGGCTTCCTGATCGCGCGCCATGCGACGATGACACCGAAGAAGGGACCGATCGGCACGCCGATCACGATCACGTACTCCGGTCTCGGCTCCTCGCTCTACGAGGGCTCCGTCGCGCTCAACTACGACAACAAGTTCGCCGGCCAGTTGACCGCGAACTGGTCGCGCGGTGTCGCTGTGGCGCACATCCGTGCTTCCGGGCCTGTCGGCAAGCACGTGATCTACCTCGACGACTCCGTCACGTTCGGCTACATGAACATCCCGCAGTCGCCGAACCCCTGGGCGGTCAGCAAGAAGTTCATCTTCACGGTGACCAAGGACGCGGGCAGGCCGGCCTCACGCATCGACTGGCCGATGAACGTCACGCCGACGATGTCGCCGACGACGACTCTGAACGCTGTCAAGTCGACGGCGGGCACCACGACGGCGAGTGCGTCGCTGAGCGTCACGAGCGGCCAGATCCTGACGAAGGTCGACGTCTCGGGCAGCGGGCTCACCCCGAACGCCCCGGTCATCCTGCAGTGGGCGACCGTCGTCGGCAATCGGGTCAACTGCACCGGCACCTGCTGGGCGTTCTCGGCCATTCCGCTGGGCACCGCCACTGCGGCGGCCGACGGGACGCTGAAGACGAAGCTCACCGTGCCCGACGGGCTCGGCGGCTGGCATGCCGTGCAGCTCGTCCAGGGCGGGACGACGATGGCGCAGGTGCCGTTCTTCGTGAAGCGCAGCTTCGCGTCCGCACAGCCCATCTCCGACCTGACGCTGCACGCCGGCCAGCACTTCACGATCCATCTGAAGGGGCTCGGCTGGACGCAGCTCGACAACACGATCGCGGTCGACTACGACAACGCCTACATGGGCTACGGCTGTGGGTTCAACAGCCAGGGCGATACCGTGCTCGACATGGTCGCGTCCGGCGCGCCCGGCACGCACCTGATCGACATGTACCCGCTGCTCTACACGCAGCAGCCGTCGTACGCGAACACGCCGTACGGGATGATCCCGATGCTCTCGTACGCTTCCGACCTTCCCGGGCTCGCGCTCGGGTACCAGTTGCCGGCGATGCGCTTGGCGATCACGGTCGTCAAGTAGGTGGTCCCGGCACGTGGGGGAGGGGTGCTGCAGCGCTCCTCCCTCACGCCCTCCTCGAAGACTTGAACCTGGTTCTCGCAGCGAACCAGGTTCACGCCTTTCTCGGCAGCCACCAGTTCCAGCGGCCGAGCACGGCCATCGCCGACGGGACGAGGATCGCCCGCACGATCGTCGCGTCGAGCGTGACCGCAACGGCGAGACCGACGCCGAACTCGCGCAGGCCCTCGATCCGGCCCACGACGAAGCCCAGGAACGCGGCGACCATGATTGCGGCGGCCGCTGTGACGATGCCTCCCGTCTGCTCGAGACCTCGCGCGACGGCGCCGACGTCGTCATCCCCCGCGTCGTGCGCCTCGCGAATGCGCGAGACCATGAACACCTCGTAGTCCATCGAGAGCCCGAACAGCGCGGCGAAGAGAAAGACGGGGATCCACGCTTCGATCGGATGGGCGAAGACGAGTGCCAGCACGCCGTACGTCGCGGCGACGGAGAGGCCGTTCAGCACCAACGCCTTCAAGGGGATCACCGCGGAGCGGAACGCCCGCAGCAGGACGAGGTACGTGAACACGAGCACCCACAGAACGAGCCAGGGGACGGCGCCGTAGGTGCGTGAGACGAAGTCGACTCCCTGCGGCGGCGCGCCGCCCGCGTACACCCTCGCCGTGGCTGGGAATCGCGCCGCGGGGATCAGCCGGTTGCGCAGCCGTTCGACATATCGCCGTGTCGCTGCGGCGCCCCACTCGTGGCGGTTCGCCACGATCACCTGGCGGTATCGCCCGTCCTCCGCGACGTAGGGCGGATGTTTGCCGCGCGCGACGACGAGCGTCTCCGGATCGCGAGCGAGGTCGCGCACGAGCCGCTCGGTCGCGGCCGCGCCGCCGCCGGCGATCACGACGTGCGTGGGCGTGACGAGGCCACCGCCGAGGGCGTTTCGCAGCGCGTCGTACCCCTGCACGGATTCGGCCGACGAGGGGATCCCCGTCAGCGAGCCGGGAGTCAGCTCGAGCGTTGCCGCCGGCAGGGCGAGCGCGACCATGACGATGCTGCCGGCGGCCAGGAACGTCCGGGGCCGCCGCATGATCGCCCGGGCGAGGCTGCCCCAGAACGCGCCGCCGCGGAGGCGGCCGCCCAGCCGCTCGCCGAGCAGGGAGAGGAGTGCGGGCTGCAGCGTCAGCGCGGCCACGACCGAGACGACCGGGATCAGGAGGCCGCCGATCCCCATCGAGCGGATGAACGGGACGGGCACGACGAGCAGTAGTCCGAGCCCGACGGCGACCGCGCCGCCCGAGAACACCACCGCCCGGCCCGCAGTGGCGACCGTGCGCACAACAGCTGCGTCGGGGGCAAGGCCACGCTGCAGCTCCTCGCGGTAGCGGTGCACGACGAGCAGCGAGTAGTCGACGGCCAGACCGAGCCCGATCAGCTCGACGAGGTTGCGGACGTACGTGACCATCGACAGCTCGTGTGCGACGAGATAGAGCAGCCCGAGCGTCGCGGCGATCGTGCAGGCGGCGACGACGAAGGGAATCGCCACGGCGAGCGACAGGCCGAAGACGGCGATCAGCACCAGCAACGTCAGCGGGACGGCGATCGCCTCGCCGCGGTGGAGGTCGGCCGCGAAGATCGGGTCGAGGTCGGCCTGGACGGCCGGCTGGCCCGTGACGAGCGCTCGCGGGCTGCCTGTCAGGCTACGCCGCAGCGCCTTCGTGTAGCGCTTCGCGTGCTGCAGGTCGAGCGACGTGCTGACGTCGGCGAAGACGATGCCGCCGGCCGCATGGAGCGCGCCGGGACGGCCGGTCGGGACGGTGTGGGCGGCACGGGCGACGCGCCCGGCCAAGCCCTGCTTGTCGTGCGTTCGAAAGACGACGGTGAACGTGCCGTCGGGCCGCTCGCCGAAGCGCCTCTGCAGGATCTGCCGCGCCCGCTCCGAGTCGGTGCCCGGCACGGAGAACGAGTTGGCAAGCAGCGGCGAGAGCCGCGTCGAGGCGAAGGCCCCCACGATGAGGACGGCCAGCCAGCCCGCGAGGACGAGGGCGCGGAAGCGCACGACACCGCGGGTCCACCGCTCCAGCACAACGGGTATTTACCGATTCCCGCGGGCTTGCGGCGTTCTACGGTAGTGCCATGAAGCTCCTGGCACTCGTCGGCGCGGTGTTCGCGGTCGCGGCTCCGTCCAAGACGGTGCAGCTCGCGATCGTGCATACCGTGAGCGGCTGCCACATCTGGCAGGCCGCTCACGCCCACGGCCCTGCGACGGCTCTGAAGCTCAAACACGGCGACAAGATCACTCTTCGGGTGTCGTGCCCGATGGACTTTCGGCTCGTGCAGGTGAAGGGGCCGCAGCTCGCGCTCGGGGACGCGACGCTGCACACCGGCACCCAGCGGACGATCAGGTTCGCCAAGCGGGGCGTCTACGTGATCCAGGCGACGAACATCCAGTCCTCCGCCGACATGGGCCTGCAGACGCTTGGCCCGGACAACTCCCTCAGGCTGACGGTCACCGTCTCCTGAGGCGCCCCCCGGCTCGTTCCGGGGGCGCCTCACCCGAGTGAGGTACGTGGCCGCCCTAGGCGGCGCGTGAGAGCCGCTCGTCCTGGCGCGCCCTCTGGATGATCACATCACGGTCACCGTGCCGGAGCATGGCGCGTGCGTTGCGCTGCTCTTCCCAGAGCTGCGCGATCTGCTCTTCGAGGTCGAGATGCTCCGCCTTGAGCGTCCCGTCGTACCCCTCGGAGAGCGCCCGCATCACGTCGACCCGGCGCTCGGAGAGCCGATCGATCTCCTGTCTGATGTTGTTCAGCGTTCGCATATCTCGGTAAAACGCCCGGCGCCACCTCGATATTCCTACGAGTATCCGAGCTCGTCCAACCGGTCCTCGTCGATCCCGAAGTAGTGCGCCAGCTCGTGCAGGACGGTGATCCTGATCTCCTCTTCCAGCTCCGCGGGAGCCGGAAACGCGGCCACCAGAGGCTTGCGGAAGATCGTGATCTTGTCGGGCAGGAACTCATCCGCCTGCCACAGCCCGAAGAGGTCGGGATCGTCCGGATCCTCGTCCTCGACGACGACGGCCAGGTTCTCGAGCGCGCGGGCGAGGTGCGGCGGCAGCTCGTCCAGCGCCCGCTGAACGTGCTCCAGGAAGGTGCGGCGACTCACTCGGCCAGCAGGTCGCGGAGCTTGGCGAGCCCGGCGAACATGCGGCTCTTGACCGTCCCGAGCGGGACGTCGAGGCGCTCGGCGAGCTCCGACTGCGTCAGGCCGCCGTAGTAGGCGAGCTCGAGCGCCTCGCGCTGGTCGCGCGGCAGCTGGGCGAGGGCGGCCTGCACGCGGCGGCGCTCCTCACGCACCGCCGCCTGCTCGCCGGTCGTCTCCCCGGAGGCGACCGGGGCGTCGTCGAGCACGTCGGTGCGCCGCCGGTCCTCGCGCCGGACGAGGTCGACCGCGCGTCGATGCACGAGCGTCAGCAGCCAGGTCGACACCGTGCCGCGCGTCGGATCGAAGGCGGCGGCGGTGCGCCAGGCGCCGAGGAAGGCGTCCTGCACGGCATCCTCGGCGAGCGCCTGGTCACGGAGCACCCTCGCAGCGAGCCCATAGGCGGTGCGGCCGAAGCGGTCGTAGAGCTCCGCGAGCGCCTGCTCGCCGCCTTGTGCCACCCGCGCCACGAGCGCCTCGTCGGAGAGATGTGCGAACGAAGACGGCATCGGCGGCTCGACAAGCCTACGACGTGAAGGGACGGAGACGAATCAGAAGGGGCGGGGGCGAGCGGTGGGCGCGATCAGCTGCCGAGCCCCTCCCGGATCCGGTCGGCGACCGAGGCCATCTCGAGCTTCGCACCGGTGACGTCCTTGAGCAGTTCGTCCGCGGTCGGGCCCTGACCGAGCGACCACAGCTCGCGCAGCAGGTCGCCGGCGTCGCGCTTGGCGAACCAGTCGTTGCCCAGCTCGCCGCGCAGGAACTCCCGCAGCTGCGCCTCGAACGCCCAGGAGCGGAGGTACCCGGTCACGTAGAAGCTGCCGTCGATGTCGTCGAGGAAGCTTTCGGCGTTGACGGGCAGCTTCAGCGCGTCGCCGAGGATCTCGGCGTAGCGCGGGCGCATCGACCCGACGTTGTCCGTCTGGAAGAACTCGATCTCGTAGATCAGCTTCGCGGCGTAGCGGCGCACGAAATAGAGCAGCGAGACGGCGCCGTCATGTGCAAGCTCGGCGGGGCGTGCGACGTCGAGTCGCCGGTTCAGCCACGCGGGCTCGGTGACGAGATGCTCCATCAGCATCGCCCAGCCTTCGGTGACGGCCATGTCGCCGAGCCGCCGGGCCTCCATCGGCAGCGACTCGCTCGTGTGCGCGTAGTGCTCGGTGTGCCCCGCCTCGTGGAAGAGCGCCTGCCAGTCGTCCTTGCCGCCGATCGGCTGGATCACGAGCATGACCTTGCCCGGCACCTCGATCGGCGCGCAGAAGGCGCGTGGCGTCTTGGAGGGACGCGACTCGAGGTCGAGGTGGACGTTGGACTGCGAGCGCAGGTCGACGCCGAGGTCGGTCAGCGTCGCCTCGAGCGCGGGCAGCATGCGATCCGACGGGTAGAGCTGGTCGAGCTCGGGCGCCCTGAAGAGACGAGCCACGTCCCACGGGCGCGCGTCCGTGAGCCCGATCCCGAGCCGGGAACGGAAGAGCCGGTCGCCCTCGCGTTCCCAAAGCTTCTCCGTCTCGTCGAGCAGCGCGCTGCACTCCTCGCGCAGCTCGTCGAGGCGGAAGCCGAAGCGTTTGTACAGCTCGTAATAGTTCTCGGAGCCGAGCGACTGCACGGCTTCACGGTCGATCTCGACCGCTTCGAGATAGACCGGGTTCAGATGTTCGTCGAGCAGTCGCAGGCGGGTCTGCTCGAGCCGTTCACGCTTGTCGCGGTCGGCTTCGTTCGACATCACGACTCGCAGCATCCGGTAGGGGTGAGTCTCCCCGTCGACGGTCGCCTCGAGGTCGGCCTCCACCTTCGCCATGCGCGCCTGATGCTCACGGGTCAGGTTGCCGAGGAAGCCCTCGCAGGCGAAGCGCCACAGCTCGACCGGGGCGCCTTCCATCTCTTGTGCCGTCTCGAGCCGGGTCAGCTCCACGTAGCGCTCGTAGACCTGCTCGACGTCGAGGGTGTCCTTCAACCCGGCGAAGTGGAGGTAGTACTCCTCGTCGATGTCGGCGACGAACCGGTCGGCCCGGTCTCTGAATGCGTCGATCGCTTGCGGTTCGGGAGTCACCGGTCCCTAGGATACGGCCCCGTGCAGAAGCTGACGATCGAGACCGAGCGGCACACGCAGCTCCTGGACATCACGGGCCGGGTGCGAGAGGCGGTGCGGGGGGCGTCGGGTGCGGCCGTGCTCGTCTACGTCCCGCATACGACGGCGGGGCTCACGATCAACGAGCACGCCGACCCGCTGGTGGCCCGCGACTTCGAGATGGCGCTCGAGCGGATCGCGCCTGAGGGCTGGGGCTGGCGGCACATCGAGGAAGGTGAAGAGAACGCCCCGTCGCACATCCGCGCGGCCCTCATGGGGCCGCAGGTGGTGATCCCGCTCGAGGACGGAGAGCTGGCGCTCGGCACCTGGCAGGGCGTCTTCTTCTGCGAGCTCGACGGGCCGCGGACCCGTTCGGTGCTCGTCACCGTGCTGGCCTAGGGAGATCCGTAGTCGGCACCGTCCGACTCAGGGGCCGCACGGATGAACGCCGCCCGGGCGGGGGCCAGTCTCCCTCGTGGAGGAGCCTCACATGATCACGTGGCGCACGCGCTTCCGGAAGGCGATCCCCGATCCGCCGGCTGCGCGCCGGAAAGTCGTCGTGGCGCTCGGCGGCAACGCCTCGCTGCCACCCGGCGGGCTCGACGCGCTCGCCGGGCTCGCCCGCGACCGTGACGTCGTCGTGATCGAAACCGGCGAGCGGGCCGGTCGCCCCCTGGAGCAGGAGCTTCGGAGCCGCTTGCCGGGCCGGGAGATCGTCACCGTGACGATCGAGGTCGCCTCCGGCCGTGACGGCCCGGAGCCGAGCGAGATCGTCGAACTGTCCGCGATCGAGCTCCTCGTTCGGGCCGGCGTGCTCGTGGTGTGCGCTGCACGTGACCCGGCCGTGATCGACACGGATCTCGCCGGCGAGCTCCTCGCGCGCACCCTCGGCGCCGGCGACTTCCTGATGCTCACCGACGTGCCGGCCGTTCAGCTCGGGTGGGGCACGCCGGAGGCTCGCACGATCCACCGGGCAACGCCGCAGGAGCTGCGCGGACACGTGTTCGCCACGGGGTCGATGGGGCCGAAAGTCGAGGCCGGCTGCCGCTTCGTCGAGCGGACCGGCGGAACCGCCGCGATCGGTGCAGCGCACGACGCGGCGCAGATCCTCGCAGGAAACGCCGGCACGATCATTCGCCGTGACCTGTACTAGCCGGCGTCACATCCCGGTTGCAGCGGCGTCGGGATGGTGGAACGTCAATCATTCACAACTCGAACTACGGAGGTGTCCCTCGTGACCCGCTCGCCCAGTTCATTGCGCCCCAGGCGCCCCGTTCGCACTGCTGTCCTGGCTGCGTTGGCAGCTGCCCTACTGATCATCCTGGCGCTTCCAGGCTCGGCGATCGGCCTGATTCGTGACGCCGTCGCCCCGCCGCCGGCCGTCCCCACGAGTGCCGACCAGATCCAGAACATCGACCAGGTCAAGACGGCGATCAAGGGCTACTACGGTGACATGATCGACCCGAGCCGCGTCAACCCGATCGACGGCACGGCGATCCATACGTTCTCGCCGAACAGCTCCTACGCCAACGAGATGGCGGGCATCGTCGGAGGCGCCGAGAACTACCTCACGCGGCCGCGTGCCAGGAGCGGCGACTTCCGGCCCAAGGCCGTCGTCTTCGACGTCGACGACACGACGCTCAACACTTTCAGCTACGAGATCTACAGCAACTTCGTCTACAACCCGACCAGCAACGCGGCGTTCGTGAACTCAGGCGTGTTCCACGCGGTGCCGCACATGGTCGACCTCGAGCACTATGCCGAGGCGCACGGCTACAGCGTCTTCTTCCTCACCGGCCGGCCCGAGACTCAGCGCGCCGGCACCGTCGCGAACTTGACGAGCGAGGGTTACGACGTGCAGAACAGCAAGCTCTATCTGAAGGACTACGCGCTCGACACGTGGCTGAGCTCCTGCAAGCCCGCGTGCAGCACGATCCAGTACAAGTCGCTGACCCGGGCTCACATCGAGTCACTCGGCTACGACATCGCAGCCGACTTCGGCGACCAGTACAGCGACCTGACCGGTGGGTTCGCCGATCAGACGTTCAAGCTTCCGAACCCGATGTACTACCTGCCGTGAACCTGGCCGGCTGATCGCAATGTTCCCCGGGCTCGCCGCCGTTTGGCGGCGGAGCCCGGGGAACGGCGTGAGACACCACGCGCATTCAAGACACCGTGCGCATGCAACTGCGGGAGCCTGGCTCGGCCGTCCTGCGAGCCAGGCCCCGGTTCAGGTCCTACGCGTAGCCGCCCATCGTCAGGGCCATCAGCGCCTTGGCGGTGTGCATGCGGTTCTCCGCCTCGTCCCAGACGATCGAGTGCGGGCCGTCGATCACCGCGTCCGTCACCTCGCGCCCGCGGTCGGCGGGCAGGCAGTGCATGTACAGCACCTCGGGGCTTGCGAGCGCGAGCTTGCGCTCGTCACAGATCCAGTCCGAGTAGTCGGCCGACTCTGCGAGCGCGGTCGAGCCTTCGCCGAATGCGTCGAGGCGTCCCCAGGACTTCGGGTAGACGACGTCGGCGCCCTCGAAGGCTTCTTCCATGCTCGGTGCGAAGGTGATCGAGCCCCCGCCGGCGGCGGCTGCCGCCTGTGCGGCCTCGAGCACCTCGGGCATCAACTCGAAGCCCGGCGGGTGCGCGAGCACGACGTCCATGCCGAAGCGCGGGAAGAGCGTCGCGACTCCCTGCGGGACCGACAGGGGCCGCGCGTACGAGGGCGCGAACGCCCAGGTCATCGCGACCTTCAGGCCGCGGAGGTCTCCGCCGCGCTGTTCGCGCAGCGTCATCAGGTCGGCGATCGTCTGGGTCGGATGGTCGACGTCGCACTGCATGTTGATCAGCGGGATCGTCGCGTGCTTCGCGACCTCGCGCATCCACACGTTGCCCTCGTAGGGCGCGAGATCGTGCCGGATCGCGATTCCCTCGCCGAAGCGTGACAGCGTGTTCGCCGTGTCCTGCGGTGTCTCGCCATGCGAAACCTGCGTCTTGTCGGAGTCGAGGAAGATGGCATGGCCGCCGAGTTGCGTCATGCCGGTCTCGAACGCGTTGCGCGTCCGCGTCGACTTGTCGAGGAAGAGCAGGTAGATCGTCTTGTCGACGAGCAGGCGGGTCGGCTTCCCGGCCTTGCGCGCTGCCTTCAGCTCTGCGGCAACGGCGAGCGTCTCGTCGAGCTCGGCGACGCTCCACTCGATCGTCTCGATGAAGTCGCGACCGGTGAGCGAGCGTCGGTCGATGCGTGCTGGTGTGGCTGTGTCCATCACTCGTGTCCTTTCATCAGTTCTTGCTGTCCGAGTTCGAGGCCTGCGTATTCCGGGACCGGCTGCTGGCCGGGCACGTCGGGCACGGGCGCGCGGGGGTGCGCCGTCGAGTCGGGCCGGAGCCCGAGGAGGTCGTCCGGCCGCACGGGCAGCCGGGTGAGGGTGCGGCCGGTGGCGTGGCGCAGAGCGGCGACGATCGCGGGAGCGGCGACGACGGTCGACAGCTCCCCGATGCCCTTGACGCCGTAGGGGGCGCCGGGCTCAGGCTCCTCGACGAAGTCCACCACGATCGGCGGGACGTCGAGCGCCGTCGGCACGAGATAGTCGGTGAACGAGGGGTTCCGGATCAGGCCGGCCTCGACCTGGATCTCCTCCATCAACGCGTAGCCGATCCCCATCGCGGTGCCTCCCTCGACCTGCCCCTCTGCCCCGAGCGGGTTGATCGTGTGGCCGATGTCTTGAGCCGCCGCGATCTGCACGACGCGCACGAGGCCGAGCTCGGTGTCGACGTCCACGACAGCTCGTTGCGCCGTGAACGCAAAGCTCACATGGATGTCGCCCTGGCCTTCGGCGTCGAGCTGGTCGGTGGGGCGATGGTGAAACTCGCGCGTGCAGCTGATCGGGCCGCCCGTCAGGTCGCCGCCGCGTGCGGCGAGCTCTGCCCGTACGGCGCGACAGGCTTCGAGCACTGCGCCGCCGGTCATGGTGGTCTGTCGCGAGGCGGACGTCGATCCGGCGGAGCCAGACTCGGTGGTCGCCGGATGGACGATCACGTCCTCGACGCCGAGCTCCGTGCGCACGATCTGCGCGAGCACCGTGTAGAGACCCTGGCCGTAGTCGACCGCCGCCGTCCTGACGGCCGCGATCGGCCCGTTCGGGGCGTCGGAGAGGATCACGGTCGCCTCGGCTGCATCGTCGAATCCCTCGCTATACGCCACGTTCTTGAACCCGACGGCGAAGCCGACGCCGCGGCGGATGTGCTCGCCGCGGTTCGCGCGGCCTGCACCGCCCGGGTAGTCGAGCGGGTCACGGCCGAGTGGCGGCTCGCGTGGCGGTAGCGGGATCGCACGGCAGCGTTCGATCACCTCGCGCACCGGCGCGCTTCCCGTCAGCACCTGGCCAGTCGGGAGCGCCGACCCGTGGCCGACCACGTTGCGCAGCCGCAGCTCGAGCGGGCTGAGCCGCAGTGCTTCGGCGAGCTCGTCCATCGCCGCCTCGTACGCGAAGCAGACCTGCGGCGCGCCGAAGCCGCGCATCGCGCCGCACGGTGGGTTGTTGGTGTAGACGACGGTGCCCTCGATGCGCACGTTCGGGACCTCGTACGGCCCGGCGGCGAAGGTCGACGCGTTCGCGAGCACCGCCGGGGACGAGGACGCATACGCGCCGCCGTCGAGGAGGAGCCGGACGTCGGCGGCGACGAGCTTGCCGTCGCGGGTGGCTCCGTAGCGGATCCAGGTGCGCGACGGATGCCGGTGAACGTGGCCGTGGAAGGACTCCTCGCGGCCGTAGCTCATCTTCACCGGGCGGCCGGTGCGGAGCGCGAGCAGGCAGGCGTGGATCTGGACGCTCACGTCCTCGCGCGAGCCGAAGGCGCCTCCCACGCCCGCGAGCGTCACACGCACGAGCTCCTCGGGAAGGCCGAGGCACGGCGCGATCTGCTGGCGGTCGACGTGCAGCCACTGGGTCGCGACGTAGAGGTCGACTCCGCCGTCGCTTGCGGGCACGGCCAGCCCTCCTTCGGGGCCGAGCGGTGCCTGATCCTGCATCCCGGTCTCGTAGAACCCGCTGACCCACACGTCGGCCGCCGCCGCGTCGAGGTCTCCCCGCGCGATGTGCACGTGGCGTAGGACGTTGCCGAAGGCGTGCAGCGGTCGCGCTGCCGGATCGAGCGCGAGCTCCATGTCGACGAGCGGCTCGAGCAGCTCGTACTCGACGCGAATGAGGCGCAGTGCAGCACGCGCGCGCTCGGGGCGGTCTGCCGCCACCAACGCGACCGCCTCGCCCTCGTACCGCACTTCGTCGCTCGCGAGCACCGGCTGGTCAGCGATCTCGAGGCCGAACGTCGGCCGCCCCGGGACGTCGGCGGCGGTCAGGACCGCGTGGACGCCGGGTGCGCCAACGGCCTCGGAGGTGTCGATGCTTCGGATGCGTGCCGCGGCGTGCGGGCTGCGCAACGTGCCGCCCCAGAGCATCCAGGGAGCTGAGAGGTCGCCGCCGTAGACGTACTCGCCGGTCGTCTTCGGGGCGCCGTCGATCCTGCGCGCGCTTTCCCCGACGCGACCCGGCCGGCCCGTCACCGCGTTCACGGTCGCCTCGCTTCGGCGAGCCGCGTGGCGGCGAAGATCTTCCGGTAGCCCGTACACCGGCAGACATTCCCGGAGAGCGCGTCGCGCACGGCATGCTCGCTGGGGTGGGGGTCGCGCTCGAGGAGATCGGCGACTGTGACGACGAAGCCGGGGATGCAGTAGCCGCACTGCACGGCGCCGGCGTCGAGGAACGCTTCCTGCACTGTGTCGAGCCCACCGTTTGCGAGCGACGCCGCTGTGCGAACGGAGGCGCCGTCGGCTTGAACTGCGGGCACCAGACAGGAGCACACGAGCTCGTCGTCGAGCCAGACCGTGCACGAGCCGCACTCGCCCTGCTCGCAGCCGTTCTTGACCGCGATCACGCCGAGCTCGTCGCGCAGGAGCGTCGCCAGGCTCCGTAGGGGATCGACGTCCACGATGTGTGTCGTGCCGTCGACCGTGAGGTGGACGATCATGCGGCCACCTTGCCTCGGGCCGCGAGCGTCCACGCGAGCGCGCGGCGAACGAGCACCTCGACCGCCCGCCTCCGGTAGGCGGCCGTACCGCGCAGGTCGTCGATCGGCTGGACGTCTGCTGCAGCGAGCGCGCCCGCCTCCTGCAGTGCGCGCTCGTCGAGGTCGTTCCAGTCGAGTTGGGTCACAAGCTGCTCGGCGCGCGTGGCGCGGAGCACCGTCGGCCCCACCGATCCGAGCGCGATCCGGACGTCGTGCGCCTGTTCGTCGAGCTGCACGCAGATGCTCGCGACGGCGATCACCATCGCGCTCCGTGGCCCGACCTTTGCGAACGTGCCAGGGCCGTCGACGGGCTCCCATTCGGCTGCGACGACGAGCTCGTCGTCGGCGAGGGCGGTCTGCTTCGGGCCGAGGAAGAACTCGTCCCACGGGATGCGGCGGTCGGCCCGGGCGTGCCGTGCGACGACGATCGACGCGTCATAGGCGGCGAGCGCGGCGATGCCGTCGCCCGCAGGCGACGCCGTAACGATGTTGCCTCCGAGCGTCGCGCGGTTCCTGATCTGCGGCGATCCGACGGTCGAAGCCGCCTCGGCCAGCGCGGTCAGGTCGTCGAGCTCCGCGGAGATGCGCGAGAACGTCACTCCCGCACCGACCGAGATGCAGTTGTCGTCACGGGCCCAGGCCGTCAGCTCGCCGAGGCGGGACAGGTCGAGCAGGCAGGCCGGCTCGGCGCGGCCGAAGTTCACTCCGACCATCAGGTCCGTTCCGCCGGCGAGCACGGTCGCCTCCGGATGCGCTGCGCGGAGGGCCAGCGCCTCCTCGAGCGTCTTTGGTCTCAGCGCCTCGGTCACGCGTGCACCGCCGCGAACGCCTCGATCATCGCTTCGACGTCGTCGCCGAGTGGGTAGAGCACCGGGCACGTGCACCCTGCGTCGATGTACTCGTCGACCTTCGCGCGGCAGTCGTCGGCCGTGCCGGACGCGGTGATCAGCTGCACGACCTCGTCGGGAACGAGTCCCATCGCACGTTCGATCTGCTCGTGCGTGGCGGGCCAGGTGAGGATCGAGCCGATCGCTTCGAGCAGGTCCGGGGAGACGCCGCTCGCCTTCATGATGTGAGGCTGCTGCCCGAGATACTGCGTCACGAGCTCGCGCGCGCGGTCGAGCGCCAGGGAGCGGTCGTCGTCGAGGGAGCACACGATCAACTGGGGCCGGTCGACGTCGTCGAGGCTGCGGCCGCCGCGCTCTGCGCCGATCGCAAGATGCTCCATCGCGTCGGCGTTGTACGCAGGGCCGACGAGATAGTTCAGCACGACACCGTCGGCGATCTCGCCGGCGAGCTCCATCATCTTCATCGCCGTCGCGCCGATGTAGATCGGCACCTGCTTCGGCGACCGGTCGCCGTGCACGATGTCGATCTCGACGTCGTCGAGGTGGACGAACTCACCGGCGTAGGTGACGCGTTCGAGCGCCAGGAGCCGTCGCACCGCCTCGACCGTCTCGCGCATCGCGGTCAGCGGCTTGCGGCGCGTGATCCCGACCTTCGCGGCGAGCGGGTCCCACCAGGCGCCGATCCCGAGCTTGATGCGCCCGGGGGCGAGGTCGTCGAGCGTCGAGAACGTCGCCGCCAGCAGGCCGACGTTGCGCGTCCAGTTGTTGACGACGCCGGAGCCGATGGCGATGCGCTCGGTGACCGCGGCGTAGGCGGCCATCGGCACGGTCGCCTCGCGGACCAGGCGGCTTTCCGCCTGCCACACGGCCTCGAAGCCGCACGCCTCGGCGACCTGGGCGTAGTGCATGCCGTCGCGGATCGGATGCTTGTCCTGCAGATAGAGGGCTACGCGGCCGTGGTCTGCCACCGCGGGCCTCCTTTCGGCTCGAAGGTGTGGGGCCCGAGCTCGTCGAGGCGCTGCCAGAGGAGCTTCGCTTCGAGGCGGGCATCGTGGGCGATCTGCCGCACGTCGCCGTGCACCGGCTTCCGGTCGAGGACGGCCCATTCTCCCGCGACCATCACATCGCGCACGAAGCGCGACCCCAGGCCGAAGATCCAGTGACCCGCGACGCTTTCGGCGTCGAGCGGTGTCGGTGCGTCGTAGTCGAGGACGACGAGGTCGGCCGGCGCACCGGCACGCAGTGTCCCGAGCAACGGCTCGTCGAAGATCGCTCCCGCGAGCCGTGCACCGTCGGCGAGGCGCGCGAGCGGCCAGGACGCAGCTGCGCCGCCGTCGTCCTCACGCAGCCGGAAGTACGCCGTCCGCGACTCCTCGAACATGTCGGAGCCGATTCCGTCGGTGCCGAGCGGCAGCCGCCCGTCGTAGCCGGCGATGTGCGCACGCCCGACGGAGTTGTTCATGTTCGAGCGCGCGTTGTGCGCGAGCCAGGCATCGGCGGCCGTGACGAGCGCGGCCTCGCGCTCGTCGAGATGGACGCCGTGCGCGAGCAGCGTGCGCTCGTCGAGCCCGTCGTTGGCTGCGAGCCGCTCCACGGCGTGGACGTCGATCGCGTCCTCCGCGGCATGCACATGCAGGCCGACGCCGAAATCGGCTGCGACCTCGATGCAGGCGCGGAGCGTCTCGTCCGAGAGCGTGAACGACGCGTGTGCTCCGACGAGTCCCCGGACGAGTGGCCGGCGATCTCGCTCGAGGCGGGTCAGGAACCGCCGGTTCTCCGCGAGGCCGGATTCGGTGACCGACGCGCCGTCTCGGTCCGACGTCTCGTAGCAGAGGACGCTGCGGACGCCGAGCCCGCCGAGCGCGTCGGCGATCACGTCGAGCGATCCGTCGACGGCGTTCGGGGAGGCATGGTGGTCGATCACCGTCGTCGTGCCGGAGAGCAGCGCGTCCAGGCCGCCGACGAGGGCCGACGAGCGCACCCCGTCCAGGTCGAGCGCTCGATCGAGGCGCCACCAGATCCGTTGCAGGATTTGGAGGAAGTCCTCCGGCGGCTCGAGCCGGTACGGCATGCCGCGCGCGAGGGCCGAGTAGAGATGCGTGTGTGCGCAGACGTTGCCCGGCACGACCACGCAGCCTGAGCAGTCGCGCGCTCCGGCCGAGCGCGGTGCCTCCGGGACGATCCGCCCCTGGTCGACCGCGAGCGGCCCGACGGCCACCGACACCGGGTCGAGCGACTCGACGACGGTTGCGCCGGTCAGCGTGACCGTCACGTCGTCACCTGCTCGCGACGGCCGACGAGGTGGGGGACAGCCGCCCGCGCGGCGGGCGAGTCCTTCATCGGGAGCTCGGTGCGGCGAATGCCGTCGAACGCGTAGAGCGCGGCCGCCGTGGCCGCGGCGGTCGGGACGAGCGCGGCCTCCCCGACGCCCTTCGCCCCGAAGGGCCCTTCGGGCTGGGGCTCCTCGATCATGAGGACCTCCACCTCGGGCATCCCGGTGGGCGGGATGATGTGGAGCGACTTCAGCGTCTGCGTGACCGGGAAGCCGCCGTCGACGACGTACTCCTCCGAGAGGGCCTGGCCGAGGCCCATGTGCACCGCGCCCTCGATCTGTCCTTCGAGCAGGGTCGGGTTGATCGCGCGGCCGACGTCGTGCGCCGCGATCACCTTCTCGATCCGCCCTTCGCCGTCGAGCAGCACGACCTGCGTCGCCCAGCCGTAGGCGAGGTGGGTGATGGGCTCGGCGGCGTCGTTCGGGGTCGTCCAGTCGATCAGGATCTCGCCGAGGAACTCGCGCCCGGCGAGCTCCTCGAGCGTGTGGCCGTCGAGGGCCTCGAGCAGTTTGCGCGCTGCGGCGACAACGGCGTTGCCGCCCAGCACCGTCGACCGGGACGCGGTCGTCTGGCCCGTCTCGAGCTCGCGCTCGGTGTCGACGAGCACGCGGATCGTCTCGGCGGGCACGCCGAGCTCCTCGCTCGCGATCTGGCGCAGGACGGTGTGGACGCCCTGGCCCATCTCGGTCCAGGAGTGGTAGAGCGTGATCGTCCCGTCGGGCTCGGGCCTCAGGATCACGCGTCCGTGCTCAGGGACGCCGTTTCCGATGCCGGTGTTCTTCAGGCCGCAGGCGATTCCGGCGAATGCCGCGCCGCGGTAGGCGTCCTGGACGGCGAGGAGGGTGCGTTTGAGGCCTACACCGGGCCCGAGGCGCTGGCCTGTCGTCGTGCGGTCGCCCGTGTCGAGGGCGTTGCGCCACCGGATCTCCCAGCCGTCGATCCCGACGAGCTCGGCGAGCTCGTCCAGGACGCCCTCCATCGCGAAGTTGGACTGGTTGACGCCGAAACCGCGCATCGCGCCGCAGGGCGGGTTGTTCGTGTAGACGGCGGTTGCCTCGACGTCGACGTTGTCCACGCCGTAGGCGCTGCAGGCATGGCCTGCGGCGCGCTCGAGCACCTTGTCGCCGACGCTCGCGTACGCGCCCGTGTCGCCGACGATGCGCGCCCTGACGGCGAGCAGGCGGCCGTTCGCGTCGCAGGCGGCGGTGTAGTCGAGCCACATGGCGTGGCGCTTGGCGTGGAAGCTCAGGCTCTCCTTGCGGGAGAGGGCGAGGAGCACCGGCCGCCGGGTTTTGACGGCGAGCAGCGCCGCATGACCCTGGACGTTCAGGTCCTCCTTGGCGCCGAACGCACCCCCCGAGGACACCTGCGTGACACGCACGCGCTCATCCGGAACGGCGAGGAACTGCGCGATCTGCCGGCGGTCGTCCCAGACGCCCTGGCCCTGCGAATAGACGCGCAGCGTGCCGTCGTCTGCGGGCACGGCCAGCGCAGCCTCGGGCTCGAGGAACGCATGCTCGATGAACTGCGTGCGGAAGCTCCGGTTGACGACGTGCGCGGCGCTCGCGAGCGCCGTGTCGACGTCGCCTCGCTTGACGGTAGAGGTGGAGAGCACGTTGCCGTCCTCGTGCAGGAGCGGCGCGTCGGCGGCGAGCGCGGTGAACGGGCTCGTGACCGGCTCCAGTACCTCGTACTCGACCTCGACGAGCGCCGCAGCCTCGCGCGCGGCGTGGCGCGTCTCGGCGGCGACGGCGGCGATCACGTCGCCGACGTACGACGTCGTCTCGCCGACGGCGACGAGCTGGCGCCAGTCCTGTTTCAGGGATCCGAGCATGCGCTTCCCCGGCACGTCGGCTGCCGTCAGGACGTCGATCACTCCGGGATACGCCTTCGCCTTCGCCGTGTCGATGCGCAGCACCCGCGCGCGCGGATGGTCAGAGGAGCGCAATGCTCCGTGGAGCATGCCCGGCTCGCGAAGGTCGGCCACGAAGGGCTTGTCGCCGAGGGCGAGCTCGTCCGCGCGGTAGCGCAGAGCCCGCTCGCCGACCCCGTCCCCGCCCGGCTCCGGCAGCGGCTCGCCGCGCCGCGCGCCCGCCGCGAGCTGCACAGCGTCGATGATCTTCACGTAGCCGGTGCAGCGGCAGAGATTTCCGAGGAGCGCGTGCGCGATCTCCGCTCGCGCCGGCGTGGGATTCTTCGCGAGGAGCGCCTCCGACTTCATCACGATCCCCGGCGAGCAGAAGCCGCATTGTGACGCACCGGCGACGCCGAAGCAGTCGGCCCAGAGCTTCCTCGTCTCGGGGGAGAGCCCCTCCTGCGTGACGACGTGTCTTCCCTCCACGCGTGTCGCCTTCTGCGCGCACGAGACGACGGCACGGCCGTCGACGAGGACGGTGCACGCGCCGCAGGAGCCTTCCGGCGCGCACCCGTCCTTCATCGACCGTAGCTCGAGCTCCTCGCGGAGGAGCTCGAGCAGGCTCTGACCGTCGCGTGGTTCGAGGTCGACGGGCCGGCCGTTGACGGTCAGCTGCACGACATCACTCCATCGCGCCGAGCACGAGGGTGAGGAGCGCCATGCGGAGAACGACTCCGTTGAACGCTTCCTGCCAATAGCGCGCGTGGCGGGTCTCGTCGACGTCCGTCGGCAGCTCGTCCATGCGCGGGAGGCTGTGCAGGATGATCGAGCCCGTCTTCGCCTTCTCGCGGAGGAGCTCGCGCGTGACGCGATACGACGGAGCGGTGACCGCGAGGCCGCCGCCGCCATCCTCGCGCTCGACGCGCGACTGCGTGTAGTCGGCCTGCACGACCGGCTCCATGTAGATCACGTCGCACTCGCCGATCACGGCTTCGGTCGACTCGGCCGCTTCGTACCGCACATTCCGCGCGTCGAGCTCGAGCATGAACTCGTCGGTCAAGGACATCTCGGGCGGTCCGACGACGTATGCCTTGGTGTCGAACTGCGAGAGCGCGTAGAGGATCGAGTGCATCGTGCGCATGCGCATGTCGCCGACGAGCAGGAACGTCTTGCCGTCGATCGACCCGAGCTCCTTCTCGATCGTGTAGAGGTCGGTGAGCACCTGGGTGGGATGCTCGCCCCAGCCGTCGCCGCAGTTGATGATCGGGATCGAGGCCCAGAGTGCAGCTTCCGCCGGTGCGCCCTGCTGGAAGTGCCTCATCGCAATGACGTCGGCGTAGAACTCCAGCATGTGGATCGTGTCCTTCATCGACTCCTGGTAGAAGTCGCCCGCCCGGGTCATCTTCGAGTCGGCGAAGCCCAGTACGTGCCCGCCGAGGCGGTGCATCGCCGCTTCGGTCGACATCCGGGTGCGCGTGCTCGGCTGGTAGAACGCCGTCAGCAGCGTCTTGTCCTTCAG
>JADGPE010000001.1 GCA_017882605.1 Thermoleophilia bacterium
CGCCGACGACTTTGATCACAGCTAGGTAGTTGCCGGAGCGATCTCTCATCTCGTGTGGGCTCGACCTCAAGCTCGAGTGCAGGGTGGGGCTGTCGAGCGACTCCTTCCTTCGGGAGCGTACGGGTGGTTTCCTGCCCTGTCAACGCGCAAACGTTCAGTCTCGACCGACCTGACCCTCAACCTCAACCTCCGACTTGAGAGTTGAGGGAGAGCACGGTGCGCTCGGGGACGCTGACGTCGAGATAGCCTCCGCCGGTGCTCGCGGCGCCGGTCTGACGCAGGATCCGGCGCGCGATCGCGAGCTTCAGGCGCAGATCGCCCCCGTCGCCGAGTCGCAACTGGAGCCCGCCTCCGAGCACGAGCGTCAGTTCCTTCGGGCCTGCTTGCACGACGCGCACGCCGCCGGGCAGCGGGGCGCCGCGGAGCAACGAGAGGGCCGCCGCAGCCTCCGCGGGCGCAGCGCCGAGGCGCTCCCCGACCACGACGTGGACGTTCTTCGTCACCCAGAGGCGAGGGAGGCTCGAGCGGCGGGAATGGGTCAGTGGACGAATCACCCGGCCGCTCGCCGCGACGAGGAACGCGTCGTTGCCCGGGACGCGGCGCAGGACGAAGACGGGCTGCTCCTGGCGGATGGTGACGCGCAGCGTGTGCGGAAACGAGCGGTCGAACGAGAACGAGCGCACTCCCGGCAGCGGCGTCAGCGCACGAGCGACCGTGTTGCCGTCGACCTTCAGCAGGCTCTCGCCGACCGCGGACGCGAGCGCCGCCCTCACCTGTGCTCGCAGCACGGGTGTGCCGCCCTCGACCTCGACCGTCTGGAGCGCGAACACCGACGTCTCGCGCGCGACGAAGTAGCCGCCGGCAGCGAGCGCGAGCAGCGCGAGCCCGACGAGCACCGAGCGGCCGGACGGCGCGATCCGCGTGAGATCCGGCACGGCGCGACGTGCGGGCAGCACCGCGGCGCGCTCGCTCGACCTCCTCCGGACAGCCACGCAGCCCTGTTCGCCGCGGCGCGAGGTTCCCCTACTCGGCCGGAAGCTCGAGCGGCCCGAGGAACTGCACCTCGTGCTGGAGCACGACGCCGAACCGGTCATGGACGCGCCGGCGTGCCTCGGCCATCAAGGCGATGCAGTCGGCGCTCGTCGCACCACCCGAGTTCTCGATGAAGTTCGCATGCCGGGGCGAGATCAGTGCGTCGCCGATGCAGTGCCCCTTGAGGCCGCAGTCCTCGATCATCCGCCCTGCGCCCCATTCACCCTCCGGGTTCTTGAAGACGCTCCCGAAGGTGCGCTTGTTCGTCGGCTGCGACGCCTTGCGCTGCCGGAGCAGCTCGGCTGAGCGAGACTTGACGGCCGCGCTCGAGCTCACGGTGAGCTGGAAGCGAACCTGCGCCACGACCTCGCCCGCCTTCAGCGCCGAGTGCCGGTACGAGAGACCGAGCTCGATCGGCGTGAGCGTGCGGACGTAGTCGGCGTCGACGACCACCGCATCGATCATCACGTCCGTCCACTCGCGGCCGTATGCGCCGGCGTTCATGCGCACGCCGCCTCCCGCGGTGCCGGGGATCGCGGCCGCGAACTCGAGCCCACCGAGCCCCGCGTCACGGGCGCGATGCAGCGCGACCGCATTCGGCGCGCCGCCTCCGGCGACGAGCACGTCGCCCTGCACCTCGGTCGCGACCAGAGCGCCTGCGAGCTTGAGAACGAGCGCGTTCACCCCTTCGTCGTGCGCGAGCACATTCGAGCCCAGCCCGATCGTCTCGACGGGCACGTCGTGCTCCCTGGCCCACCGGAGCACGTCCTGGAGCTCTTCGATCGACTCGGGGCGCGCGAACCAGCGAGCGGGCCCACCGGTCCCGATCGTCGTGTAGCGCGCGAGCGGAACGCTTTCTTCCACGCCGGCCACGCTAGCGGCGAAGCAGGCCGACGGCCCGATCGACGTCGCCGGCGCCGACGACGAGCAGCACATCGCCCGGCCTTGCACGCCGCGCGAGCCGCGCGGCGCCTTGCTCGACGGTCGGCGTGTAGGCCGCGAGCACGCCGCGGTCGCTGAGCGCGTCGATCACGAGCTTGCCGCTCACCCCTGCGATCGGCTGCTCGCGCGCCGCATAGACGTCCGTCACGGTCACGTCGTCAGCGGCGGCGAGCGCCTCCGCCAGCTCCGTTGCCAGATGCCGGGTGCGCGAGTAGAGGTGTGGCTGGAAAAGCACACGCACGCGGGCGCCGGGAAACCGCTCGCGGGCCGCCGCGATCGTGACGGCGATCTCGGTCGGGTGGTGGCCGTAGTCGTCGACGATCGTCACCTCGCCCTCGTGCACCTCGAACCGCCTCCCCGTGCCGCCGAAGCGCGCGACCGCGGCAGCGGCGGTGTCGCGCGGGACGCCTGCAAGCTCGAGCGCTGCGATCGCCGCGCCCGCGTTGCGACGGTTGTGCTCGCCCGGGATCTCGAGCGGGCCGGCGTACGGCGGAGCGTCGCGGACGACGTGGGCGACACCTGCAAGCCACCGTTCGAACTCTTGCTCGAGCTCGGTGACCGAGGCGTACTCGGTGTGGTGGTCGAGCTCGAGGTTCGTGAGGACTGCGATCTCCGCCGGGAGCGCGAAGACGGTGCGGTCGGACTCGTCGGCCTCCACGACCAGGTAGCCCGCGCCGAAGCCGGCGTTCGAGCCGAGCTGCGGTACCGGCGCGCCGATCAGCCAAGCGGGATCGTCGCCGGTCTCGCGCAGGGCGAACGCGATCATCGCCGCAGTCGTTCCCTTGCCGTGTGTGCCGCTGACGACGATCGACGGCCTGGCGGTGACGAGCTCGCGCAGAAACTCCTTGCGCCTGAGACCCGGCACGTCGGGGTAGGCGGACGAGACGACGGCCTCCCAGCCGGCCGGAACGACCGGCTCCGGCGCGATCTCGATCGGAACGCCGTCCAGCGCGTCGAGATACGGCGTGCGCACGCGGTCCCAGCCCCCGACCTCCGCGCCCCAGGCGCGGGCGAGCTGAGCATAGGCCGACAGCCCAGCGCCTCCGATTCCGACGAACCACAGGCGGCGGCCCTTCATCGGGCGGCCAGCGCGACGAGCTCGTCCGCGATCTCGCCGGCGGCGTTCGGCCGTGCCGCGCGCAGCATCGCGGCGCCCATGCGCGCGAGCCGCGGTGCGTCGTCGAGCAGCGAGCGGACGAGCTCGGGCACGTCGTCGAGCTCGAGCTCAGGCACCATGATCGCGCCGCCCGCCTCGACGAAGTGCCGCGCATTGAGCGCCTGGTGATCGCCGGTTGCGAACGGGTACGGGACGAGAATCGCCGGTTTGCCGGCCGCGGCGATCTCCCAGACGGTCGACCCCGAACGCGAGAGCACCAGGTCGCAGGCGGAAATCGCGGCGCCGAAGCGCTCCGTCTCGGCGAGCACGCGGTAGTCGTCGCGCGAAACGCGCCGCCGCACGAGCTCGAAGTCGCGCCGCCCCGTGAGGTGAAGGATTGCAGGCCCGTCCGCACCCCACGTGTCGACGACGAACTCGTTCAGCGCCTTCGCGCCCGCGAGCGCCCCGAACACGCCGAGCACACGTCCGTCCCGCGGCAGCTCGAAGATCGCGCGTCCTTCCTCCTGAGAGACCGCGCGCGAGCGTTCGGGAATCGGCCGGCCGACGACGCGGGTCTTCGCGGCGTACCGAGTGGCAATCGGGTACGAGAGGAAGATGCGCTGCGCAAACCGAGCGGCGAGCCGGTTTGCAAGGCCGAAGTGGGCATCGGACTCGGTCAGCGCCGCCGGGATGCGGAGCGTCGAAGCGGCGAAGACCATCGGACCGGCGACGAAGCCCCCGCCGCCGAGCACGACATCCGGCCGCCGCTCGCGCAGGATGCGGCGGCACGCGCGCGGTGCCGAGGCGGCGACGAGCAGCGAGCGCACCAGCTCGATCGACGGCCGCCGGGGGAACCCGGCGATGCGAAACGTGTCGAGCTCGTAGCCGGCTTCAGGAACGAGCCGCGCTTCGACCCGATCCGGCGACCCGGCGAACGTCACGTGCACGCCGCGCTCGTTCAGCGCTTGCGCGATCGCGATCGCCGGCAGCACGTGTCCTGCCGTTCCCCCGGCTGCGATCAGGCACCGCAACTGCCGCTGTTCCGCCACGATGAGCGATGTTAAGGAGAATCCCGACGCCGGCGAGGAGAACGACCAGGCTCGACCCTCCATACGAGAGGAAGGGAAGCGGAATCCCGGTCAGCGGCGCGCTTCCCATCACGGCCAGGATGTTGATCGAGGCCTGGCCGCAGACGAGCACGGTGAGCCCCGTTGCGAGGCGCTTCCCGAACGGATCCTTGCAGCGCATCGCTATGTCGAGCCCCGCGTAGGCGAACAGCGCGTAGGCGGCGATCACGGCGGTGACGCCGATCAACCCGAGCTCCTCGCCGATGTTCGCGAGCATCATGTCGGTGTGCGCTTCGGGCAGGTAGAAGATCTTCTGGACTCCCTGGCCGAGCCCGACGCCGAACAGATGGCCGGAGCCCATCCCGATCTGCGCCTGGAGGATCTGGTAGCCGGTGCCGGCGGCGTCGTGCGTCGGGTGCAGGAAGGCGAAGAAACGGGCGCGGCTGTACGGCTTCATCCAGATCGCCGCGAACCCGGCTGCCGAAGCGAGCGCAAGCGCCACGCCGAGCACGCGCACCGGCGTCCCGGAGACGACGAGAATGCCCGCCAGCATCAGGATGAGGGCGATGGTCGTGCCGAGGTCCGGTTCGAGCACGAGCAGCGCGGCGAACACGCAGGTCGTCACACCGAGCGGGCGCCACAGCTCCTTCAGGGTTCGCGGCGCCTTCTTGCGAGCGAGATACGCCGCCGCCCAGATCGCCAGCGCGAGCTTGGCGAGCTCCGAGGGCTGGAAGACGGCCGGGCCGAACGAGATCCAGCGGCGCGCGCCGTTGATCGGCGGGCCGACCACGAGCACGGCGACGAGCAGCGCGAAGGAGACGACCAGGAGCACCGGCGCGAGCGCCCTCAGGCGGCGATAGTCCCAGCGCTGGGCCAGGATCATCAGCACGATGCCGAACGCGCCGTAGATCCCCTGGCGCTCGAGGTAGTAGTTGGGGTCGCGGCCGCCGACCGCCGCAGCCGCGGAGGTGGCGCTGTAGACCATCACGAGCCCGAACGCCACGAGCGCGAGGGTCACGAGGATCAGCAGTCTGGAGTCGAGCTCACGCCGCCTCATCCGTGCGATTTTCTGCGGCGCCTGCCCGACTCCTTGACGGCCGGCCGCCTGTCTCAGCGCCGCTCGGGCCACGAGTCGAGCCGCGTGCGACGCGACAGCCCGGCCCGGACCTGCGCCGCCGTCCTAGACGAGCCCCCGGAACGCGTCTCCGCGCTCCTCGAAGTTCGCGAACTGGTCGTAGCTCGCGCAGGCGGGGCTGAGCAGGATCACGTCACCTGGTTCGGCGAGCCGGGCGGCGTGCGCCACTGCCGCCTCGAGGGTCTCGTCGCGCTCGCCGTCGATCACCGTGGCGAGCCGTCCGGCCTCGGCGCCGATCAGATGCACCGAGCGCACGTTGGGACCGATCGCCGCGGCGAGCGGTGCGAAGTCCTCGCCCTTGGGCGATCCGCCGAGGATCAGGTGCACGGGCTCGGCGGCATATGCGGCCAGGGCACGCAACGCCGCGGCCACGTTCGTCGCCTTCGAGTCGTTCACGTACCGCACGCCGTCCCGCTCCCCGACGAGCTCGAGCCTGTGTGGAACACCGGCAAAGGTGCTCAGCCCCTCGGCGATGTGGTCGTCGGCGATCCCTGCGGCGCGCGCCGCTGCGGTCGCCGCCGCGGCGTTCTCGCGGTTGTGCGCTCCCCGGAGCAGCGGTTCCGCGGGCAGCTCGTCGTCGGCCGCGAACTCGATCCCCTCGAGCCCGAGGCCCCGTGGCACGACCTTGACTCGGGCGCGCTCGAAGATCCGGAGCTTCGCGTCGCGGTAGGCCTCGAAGGAACCGTGGCGGTCGAGGTGGTCGGGCTCGAGATTGAGCAGCACGGCGACGTCGCAGGCGAGCTCATGCACGTCCTCGAGCTGGAACGAAGACAGCTCGCAGACGACCCAGTCGGCCGCGAGCACGGAGGACAGAGGCGTGCCGACGTTTCCCGCCACCGCAACATCACGGCCGGCCGCACGGAAGATCGCGCCGAGCAGCTCGGTGGTGGTTGTCTTGCCGTTGGTGCCGGTGACCCCGACGAACCGTGCGTCCGGCAGGAGCCGGTAGCCGAGCTCGACCTCCGACCAGACCGGTATCCCTCGCCGTCGCGCGGCCACCACGAGCGGTGCCTCAGCCGGCACGCCCGGTGACTTGACGACGACCTCGATGCCGTCGAGCAGCGACAGATCGTCTTCGTTTCCGAGCGAGCGGTCGACGACCACAGGGTCGTCGAGCCGCTCGATCGAAGCACGGCCAGAGCGCGCGAGACCGTAGACGAGCGCTCTCAACTATGCGCCCGGAAGGGCAGGTAGTACTTGTAGAAGAGCGCGAACCCTGCGGCGCAGAAGATCGCCGTGACGATCCAGAAGCGCACCATGATCTTCGTCTCCGACCACGCCTTCATCTCGAAATGATGTTGCAGCGGCGCCATCAGGAAGATTCGTCGCCCCCAGTACTTGAAGCTGATCACCTGCAGCATCACCGACATCGCCACGATCGCGAAGATGCCGCCAACGAGGAGCAGCAGTAACTCGACCTTCATCATGATCGCCATCGCCGCCATCGCGCCGCCGATCGCCATCGCCCCGGTGTCGCCCATGAAGACTTCCGCTGGGAATGCGTTGAACCAGAGGAAGCCGACCACGGCTCCGACGAGCGCGGCGCCGATGAAGGCGATGTCGAGCCGGTTCTCGATGCGGCCGTGCAACGGTGTCGCCGACCGGATGTAGATCGTCACCGCCATCGCAGTGAAGGTCGAGAGAGCGATGATGCTCGTCCCCGCTGCCAGCCCGTCCAGGCCGTCGGTCAGGTTCACGCCGTTCACCGCGCCGGCGATGATCAGGAAGAGCAGGACGTACCAGAACGGCCCGAGCGGCACCGCGCGGTCGACAATCGGGACGAAGACGGAATGACTGAGATGCTGATGCTGCGCGGCGAAGCCGACCGCGGCGGTGATCCCGGCGAGCATCAGGATCTTCCAGCGCCCGCGGAGCCCGAGCGAGCGCCGGTGGTGCAGCTTCATGTAGTCGTCGAGGAAGCCGATTGCGCCGCAGGCGAGCGTGGTGCCGAAGATCGTCAAGGCCGGCAGCGTGTAGTCCGAGATCGGCAGGAACGCGAGCGCCGCGGCACCGATGATCAGCAGCCCGCCCATCGTCGGCGTGCCCTGCTTGGCCGCGTGGTGCTCCGGGCCCTCCTCGCGGATGTGCTGGCCGATTTCGTTCCGGCGCAGGAAGGCGATGAACGCCGGGCCGCCGAGAATGGCGATGATCATGGCGACGAGCGCTGCGACGAGGACTCTGGCCATCAGTCGACCAAGTTCTCCGCGACCGCCTCGAGTCCCACCGATCGCGAGCCCTTGACCAGCACGACGTCGCCGGGCCTCAGCACCGCGCGCAGCTCTGCGGTCGCCTCCTCGGCGCTCGCGACCCACGTGCCGCCGTAGTCGCGCGCCAGTGGGCCGACCGCGATCACGTCGGTAATGCCGAGCTCGCGTAGCAGCGCTCCGATCTCCCGGTGGTACGCAGGCGCCCCAGTCCCGAGCTCGGCCATCTCGCCGAGCACTGCGATGAGCCGTGCGCCCTGTCCGCGCTCGGCGAGATGGAGAAGCGCCGCACGCATCGACACCGGGTTCGCGTTGTAGCAGTCGTTCAGCAGCAGGCCCCCTCCGGGCAGCTCGCGTTCCTCCTCGCGCAGCTTCGAGAACTCGACGTCGAGCGACCTCTTCGGCAACGGCACGTCGAGCACCTCGGCGACCGCGATCGCGGTGCGCGTGTTCGAGAGTTGATGTGCCGAGGTGTAGTTCGTCCGAAACGGGATCGGCGCCGCGTCGTCGACGCGCCGGATGGAGATGTCCGTGCGGGTGAGGTAGGGCTCGAGCAGTCGCTCCTCCGGAACGACCGCGACGCCGCCGGCGGGCAGCGCTTCGAGCAGCTCCGCTTTCGCGCGCGCCACGTTCTCGATCGTCTGCACGAGCCCGAGGTGCACCGGCCCGACGTTCGTGATCACGCCCACATCCGGACGCACGAAGGAGGCAAGCCACGCGATCTGCCCGAGGCCGCGCATCCCGAGCTCACTGATGCAGAGCTCGGTGTCCTCATCGATCCTGCAGATCGTCAGCGGGACACCGATCTCCGTGTTGTAGTTGCCCTCGTTGGCGACCGTTCGGCGGTGCGGCGCACAGAGCGCGAACAGGATGTCCTTCGTCGAGGTCTTCCCGGTCGAGCCCGTGATCGCCACCACACGCGCTCGAGAACGCTCGCGCACCGCCGAGGCGACCGCCGCGAGTGCGGCGACCGCATCGGCCGGGACGAGCGCCGCCGAAGCCCCACGCGCCAGCGCGTGCTCGACGAAGTCCTCTCCCTCTCCGATCGCGACGAACAGGTCACCCTCCTCGATCCGGCGCGAATCGACTTGCATCCCGGTGACGACGTCCGCCCACGGCCGCGCGATCAGGCGGCCGAGCGGTTCGATCACGTCCAGCCCGAGCGGGATCAGGACAGCGCCTCTCGGATCACGACGCGATCGTCGAAGGGAATCGTGCGCCCGGCGATCTCCATCTCCGAGTCGGCGCCCTTGCCGGCGATCACGACCACGTCGCCCGGCCGGGCATCCGACAGAGCGACCTCGATCGCGGCCCGCCGGTCGAGCACGATCTCGAGCTTGCCCTGGGCGACCTGCTCGGCGATCTCCGCGGGATCCTCCGACCGCGGATTGTCCGTGGTCACGATCGCACGGTCGGCAAGCTGTGCCGCGGCGCGGCCCATCAGCGGACGCTTCTCGCGGTCACGGTCGCCGCCGGCTCCGAACACGACGATCAGCCTGCCGCCGTCGAGGCCCCGTGCGGCCTCGAGCACGTTGACGAGCGAATCCGGCGTGTGCGCATAGTCGACGATCACCGTGAATGGCTGTCCGGCGTCGACCGACTCGAAGCGCCCCGGGACGCACGCGACCGCCGCGATCCCCGCGCGGATTGCGTCTTCGTCGATCCCGAGCTCCCGCGCCGCCCACACGGCGCCCAGCGCGTTGGCACGGTTGAAACGGCCGCGGAGCCTCAGGTCGAGGCCGTCGAGGTCATCGTCGGGCGTGAACGTCCGCGCATTCGGAAGCTCTTCGGCGAGACGCCTCCCCCACTCGTCGCCGACGTTGACGACGGCGCGCGCGGCCTGGCCGAACAGTGCGCGCTTCGCGTCGAAGTAACTCTCCATCGTCCCGTGGAAATCGAGGTGGTCCTGGGTCAGGTTGGTGAAGACGAGGACGGCGAACCGCGTACCGGCGAGACGTCCCTTCGCGCCGGCGATCGAGGTCGCCTCCATTGCGCACGAACGGTCACCTGCATCGAGCATCGCGCGGAAGAGCCGCTGCAGGTCGATCGCCTCGGGTGTGTTGAGACCCGTCGGACGGGACTCGCCGCCGATGCGGCGCTCGATGTTCGTCAGCAATCCAGGATGCCGGCCGGCCGACTCGAGGATCGAGTGGAGCAGGAACGCCGTCGTGGTCTTGCCGTTCGTCCCGGTGACCGCCGCGATCTCGAGCTCTCGGGAAGGGTCGCCGAAAAAGCGCGCGGCCGCAGGCCCCATCGTCGCGCGAACGCTCGCCACCACCACCTGCGGCGCGTCCACGTCGACCTGCCGCTCGACGACGAGCGCAACCGCGCCGGCCGACACAGCGGCGCCCGCCAGATCGTGACCGTCGACGTTGGCGCCCTTGATGCAGAAGAAGAGCGAGCCACGGGTGACCGAGCGCGCGTCGTAGGCCAGGTCACGGATCTCGACGGAGGGCGCTCCGGGGATCCCGAGTCGAGTCAGATCCATCGAAGGGTGAGCCTAGCTGGGGCTCAGCCCGTCAATGCACCGGTGCGTCCGGCGGCACCGACAGGTATTGCAGATCGAACTTGGCGATCTGGGCGAAGGCGGGCGCCGCGACGATGCCCCCGTAGATCTGGCCGTGCGGCTGTTCGACGCTGACGAGCACGAGGAGGCGCGGCGATTTCACGGGCACCATGCCGAGGAACGAGGCGACGTACTTGCCGGTCGTGTACCCGTGCGGCCCGGGGATCTGGGCCGTGCCGGTCTTGCCTGCAACCGTGTAGCCGGCGATCTGCGCCTCGTTGCCGGTCGCGCCGTGCTCGTCGACCACACCGGTGAGCATCGTCTTCAGCGCCCGGTCGACCGCGGGAGAGACCACTCTCCGGTGCTTGAAGCTGTGCAGCGTGCGACCGCCGACCCGCTCGACGAGATGCGGCTGGATCCACACCCCGCCGTTTGCGATCGCGGCGTAGGCCGAGGCGATCTGGATCGGCGTTACCGCGATGCCCTGGCCGATCGGAACATTGCCGATCGTCGTGCCCGACCACTGATCCGGGAACGACGGGACGATCCCGCCGCTCTCCCCGGGGAAGTCGAGGCCGGTCGGCTTCCCGAAACCGAAGCGCTCGATCCACTTCACGAGGTCCGGCGCGCCGAGCTTCTCCGCGATCGTGATCGCCCCGACGTTCGACGAGTACGAGAGGATCTTCGCCACGGTCAACGTCTCGGTGCCGCGCAGCTCGGCGTCGTGGATGCACTTGTCCGCCACCTGGATGCACGGCGGCAACTTGAATGTCGACCGTGGCGTCACGAGCCCCTCCGTGAGTGCGCCGGCGACCGTGACGAGCTTGAACACCGATCCAGGCTCGAACACGTCGGTGACGGCGTGGTTCGTGAGGTACGTCTGGGGCACCCGTGAAGAGTCGTTCGCGTTGTACCCCGGCGCCTGCGCCATCGCGAGCACGGCACCCGTATGGGGATCGAGCACGATCGCCGTCGCCGACCGCGCGTGCCACTTGGCGACCGTCTCGCGCAGCACCTCCTCGGCGTTCGCCTGGATCTTGTTGTCGATCGTCGAGAACACGTCGTGCCCCTGCCGTTCGGGCGTGGCGCTGACGACGTTGATCGTCTGGCCGAACGGGTCGCGCACGATCGTCTGCTTGCCAGGCTTGCCTTTGAGCTGCCGGTCGTACTCGATCTCCAGGCCGCCGAGGCCGCGGTTGTCGGTGCCTGCGAAGCCGATGACTTGCGAGGCGACGCTCCCCTGCGGATAGGTGCGCTTCTCCTCCGGATAGTCGTTGACGCCGGTGAACTTCTTCTGCATGAACGCCGCCGCCTTCAGCGGGTCCGCGAAGCGCTTGACATAGACAAACGCCGTCTTGCGGTTCAGAAGCTGCGGGTAGAGCTGATTCGCGTCGACGCCGAGGATGCGGTGGGCCGCAACCGCGACCGCCCGCGGATCGGCGAGCTGGCGAGGATCGGCGTAGATCGTCTTCGTCTGCTCGCCGATCGCGAGTTGCACGCCGTTGGTGTCGAAGATCGTCCCTCGACCGGCGGGGACGACGACCGTCTCGCGATGTTGCCGCTCGGCCATGCGTCCGAGCGTGGCCGCGCGAACACCCTGGAGCCATACTGCACGCGCAAGCGTCGCTGCGAAGACGAGCGCGAAGATCACGAGCAACAGGCGGATGCGCCGATTTGCCTGCTTGTCGCGCATCACTTCGCGACGTTCACGTACCCGTACGGATCCTGGTAGACGAGGCCAAACTGCTTGACGGCCTCTTCTTTGATCGCCCGCGAGGCGACCAGCGACGAATACTGCGACTGCAGGGCGGCGTTGTCGGCAAGCAGCTTCGACCGCTCGGTGTTCGTCTTGTCGAGTGACAAGTTGAGCTGCAGCACGGCCACGTTCACGAATACGACACCTGCCAGCAGAATCCCGCTGACGGCGATCCAGAGAATGCCGCCGCGGGTCCTCGCCTGGGCGCGCTTGCGCGAGCGCGGCTTCGACCGGGGCCGCGGGCGAACACCGGGCTCGGCGATCGTCGATGCCTGAGCGTGCGTCAAGCTGGCCACGGCGCTAGACCCTCGTTCCGACGCGGAGGCGCGCGGACTGCGCACGCGGGTTGCGTGCGACCTCGGCCGCGCTCGGACGCACCGCCCGGCGCGGCGTCGCGCGCATCGTCGCCTCGGATCCGCAGACGCAGACCGGGAAGTCGGGGGGGCACGTGCAACCGTGCTCCTGCTTGCGAAGGAACTGCTTGACGATCCGATCCTCGAGCGAGTGGAACGAGATCACCCCGAGTCGCCCGCCGGGCCGCAGCATCTCGAGCGCCGCCGGCAGCGCACGCTCGAGCGCACCGAGCTCGTCGTTGACCTCGATCCGCAGCGCCTGAAAGACACGCTTCGCAGGGTGCCCTTCACCGAATCTGGCCGGCGCGGGAATCGCCGCCTTGATCACCTCCACCAGGTCGGAGGTGCGCTCGAACGGCTGCGACGCGCGACGCCTGACGATCGCCCGCGCGATCTGACGGGCGTACCGCTCTTCGCCGTAGCGCTTGAAGATGTCCGCGAGGTCGCGCTCGTCTGCCTCGCCGACGAGGTCGCGGGCGGAGAACGACGCGCTTGGATCCATGCGCATGTCGAGCGGCGCGTCGACCGCATACGAGAAGCCGCGGTCGGGCCGGTCGAGCTGCATCGAGGAGACGCCGAGGTCGAGCAGGATCGCGTCGGCCTTGACGCCGTTGTCCGCGAGGTGCTGGAGAACGGTCGAGAACTCGCCGTGGTGGAGCCGAGCCTTGACGCCGGTCTCACGTCGGAAACGCTCGAAGAACGGCGCCACCGTCGGGTCGCGGTCGATCGCGATCAGCTTCCCGTCGCCGCGCAGGCGCGACGCGAGGACCAGCGAGTGGCCGCCGGCTCCGAAGGTGCCGTCGACGATCGTCTCCCCCGGGCGCGGGTCGAGAAGTGAGACGACCTCCTCGGCGAGGACCGGGACGTGATCGGACTCAGTTGGCAAGACGCTCGGCAACATCTTCTGCGCTCCCTTCGACTTCGTGCAGCTGCTGACGCCACTTCGCTCGATCCCAGATCTCCACGTGGTCGAAGACGCCGGCCACCGTGACCTCGCGTCCAAGCCCGGCGTGGTCGATCAGGCCCGACGGGATGACCACGCGCCCCTGCTTGTCCAGTTCGCCCTGCGCAGCACCGGAGAAGAAGTGCCGCTGCATCACGCGCGATCCCTCGGCGAGCGGGTCGAGGCTGCGGATCCGCTCGGCGAGCTGCTCCCAGGCGAGGCGGGGGTACGCGTAGAGGCACCCGTCGAGACCGCGGGTGACGACGACGCCGTCCTCGAACGCCGCCCGGTGCTTGGACGGCAGGGTGAGGCGGTTCTTCTCGTCGAGGGAATGTTCATGCTCACCAAGAAGGTGGTCCACTGCTCCCCACTTTACCCCACTTTCCCCCACCTGTAAAGCCCTGCGGGTCCAGGCGGCGGCCAGGCCAGTCCCGGGAGGGACTAGGTCGGAAGGCTTTGGACGCGGTCGCCGACCCTGACCCGGCCGGGCGCGGCGACGGCGGCATGCACTCCGAACGGCAGCGGCTCGGTCGTCTCGAGCCGGCCGCGGTAGGCAGCGAGGGCCTTGAGCGTGTCGAGGTCGGTGCGTCCGGTGTCCGGGCTCTGGTTCGTGACGACGCACCGGCCGACGTTGCCCTGCGGCACCACGACGGCCTCGCCGACCGCGATCCTCCTCCCGAGCCAGGCGTCTTCCTCATGGGCGCCGAGGCCCTCGATCCCGAAGTTCATGCGAAAGCGACGCCCGTCGACGGCTTCGACGCCGAGCGCATCCGCGAGCGCCTCCAGAGACGACGTGCCGAGGAGGGTCACCGCGCCGCCGCGACCGCGGTCGGCGGCACCGTGCGCGGGCTCGACCAGCCGCACCCGTTCACCGATGAGCACCGAGACGGCCTCCGCCCACGGTCCACGGACGAGCCGGGCCGTACGCGGCCGCGAGTGGAACCGGGTCTCGATCTCCTCCCCACGCTCGACGGAGGCGCTGACCACCGTGCCGTCCTCGAACCGCAGCGCGAGCGTGTCGGCCGGCTCGTCATAGTCGGCGCGCACGAGCTGCAGTGACCCGGAATCCTTGTTGTTGAGCAGCCGTCCCGTGTCGGTGACGAAGTAGAACCGGCGATCCCCCTTCGGCCCGCTCTCCAGCAACTCGACCTCGTCCACGAGCTGCAGAGCCGTCGCCTTGACGGGCGCCAGCGAGATCCACGCGACCCGGCCGCTCATCGTTTCACGCTACCCGGCCAGCTGCGACGCGTACGGTCCCGGACCGCCCAACACGGCCGAGCCGGCGCGCGCGGCGAGCGCGAGCGCGTCGTCGAGCGCGTCGCCCCGCGCCAGCGCGAAGGCAAGCGCTGCCGAGAACGAGTCGCCGGCGCCGTAGGTGTCGACGATCGTTTCGGCAGGAACCGCCGCAAAGCGAGAACCGTTCGCCGTGCCGCCGTTCACGCCGTCGGTGAGCACCACCGTCTGCACCTCGAGCGAGCCGTCGTAGCGTTCGCCCGCATCGTTCGAGCTGCCGACGAGCAGGTCGATCGTCACCGGCGCGGCGCGAAGCGTCGGCAGCTCGCGTGCCGTCGCCGCGAGGAACCGTGCCGCGCGCGCCTCGCGCAGAACCTCCGGGAGGCCCGAGACGAAGAACACGAGGTCGTACCCGTGCAGCGGAAGCGGCCCGTGGGGCAACAGCTTGTCGCCAAGCACGGTGATCGTCCGCTCCCCGTCAGCGTCGACATGCGTCCACGCGCGGCGTGTCTCGCCGCCCCACTGGACGTGAACGTCGATGCCGAGGCTCGCAAGCCGGCGCTCTGACGCGCGACCGAGCTCGTCGCGGCCCAGAGCCGTGAAGAGCTCGCATCTGCCTGCTAGCAGGGCGAGCTGGCGCGCAACGACCGCACCGCCCCCGGCCGGTTCGGCGCTCGTCGAGCTCGCGTGGACGATCGACCCTGGAGCCGGGACGCGGGGCACGCGCGCAAACTCGACCCACTCGACGTGACCGACGACTGCGCATCTCACGATTTCGCACCCTGCCACGTTTGCTTCGATGATGGGGAGCGTGTCCACCGCCGATCCGATCCCGCCGTTCGAGCGCTTCTACCTCGCGCACCGCGACGAGGTGCTCGGCTACCTGCGGCGCCTCCTCGGCCAGCGGGCCGACGACGCGTGGCAGGAGACCTTCCTGCGTGCGCTGCGTGCGTACGACCGGCTCCAGCACGGAAAGCACCTCCGCGCGTGGGTGTTCACGATCGCGACGAACGTGGCGATGGACGACCTGCGCCGTGCGCAGACGACGGACACGCTCGAGGAAGGCGACGTGCCTCCCGTCGAGCTGCGCCGGGACGCGTTCCGCGAGCTCGAGCACCTGACCGGCGGCCTGCCGCCGACCGAGCGCGCAGCTGTCGTGCTTCGCTACGGCTACGACCTCCCCTACGCCCAGATCGCCACAGCCCTCGGCTCATCCGAGGACGCTGCGCGCGCCGCAGCCTCGTCCGGTGTCCGCAGACTGAGGAGGACCCATGAACGTCACGCCTGACCTCGACGCCCGCTTCCGCCAGACCGCCCTCGGCGAAGGCCTCGTCGATGTGCGCTTCGACACTTTCGACTCTCCGGTCGGCGAGCTCTTCGTCGCGGCGACCAACCGGGGCCTCGCCCGGATCTCGTACCGGCCGGAGGGCATGGAGGAATCGCTCGCGCGCACGTTCGGCGTCCGCGTGCTGCGCTCGCCGCTCGACGACGTCCGCAGGGAGCTCGACGAGTACTTCGCGGGCAAGCGCCACGAGTTCGACCTGCCGCTCGACCTGCGCGTGGCGCCCTTCCACGCCGAGGTGCTCCGCCAACTGGCGCTCGTCCCGTATGGGCGCACCGACACGTACGGGTCGCTCGCTGCCAAGGTGGGTCGCCCGCGGGCGGCTCGTGCCGTCGGGACGGTCATGAATCGCAACCCGATCCCGATCGTGCTCCCGTGCCACCGCATCGTGGGCGCGAACGGGTCGCTGACCGGCTATGCCGGCGGGCTCGACGTCAAGCTGCGCCTGCTGCAGCTCGAAGGAGCGATGCTGCCCTAGATGGCCGAGCGCATCGTCGTTGTCGGTGGAGGCTTCGGAGGGCTGCTCGCGGTCCGGGGCCTCCGCCGCGCCAACGTCGAGGTGACGCTCGTCGACCGGCAGAACTTCTATCTCTTCCAGCCGCTCGCCTACCAGGTCGCGACCGGATCGCTGTCGTCGGTCGAGGTTGCGGTGCCCTTGCGGCAGATCCTGCGACGCCAGCGAAACGCGCGCGTCATCCTCGGCGAGGTCGCCGGCTTCGACCTGGAGGCGCGGCACGTCTTCGTGACGAGCCTCCCCAACGGCGGGACGCTGACGCTCGACTACGACACCCTCGTCGTAGCCGGCGGCGCGCGCTACTCGTACTTCGGACACGACGACTGGGCGCCCTACGCGCCCGAGCTGAAATCGCTCGAGGGTGCGCTCGACCTACGAGATCGCATCCTGCGTGCGTTCGAGGCCGCGGAGGTGGAGCAGGACGAGGCGGCGCGTGCGGAATGGCTCACCTTCGTCGTGGTCGGCGCCGGGCCGACCGGCGTCGAGATGGCCGGCCAGATCGCCGAGCTCGGCAAGGACGTCCTGCACAGCGAATACCGCGCGATGGACACGCGGCAGACCCGGGTGCTGCTCATCGAGGCGACGGGCCGCGTGCTCGGCGCCTTTCCGCCCTCCCTCTCTGCGAGCGGCGAACGGCAGCTGCGTTCGCTCGGCGTCACGCCTCTGCTCGAGACGACCGTGGTCGGGATCGACGCCAGCTCGGTGGAGGTGGAGACCTCCGACGGTGCGCGCTCGCGCATTCCCGCGCGCACGGTGATCTGGGCCGCGGGCGTCACCGCCTCACCGCTCGCGGGGCTGCTGGCCGCCGCGGTGGGCGCCGAGACCGACCGCGCAGGCCGCCTGACCGTCGAGCCAGATCTGACCCTGGCCGGGCATCCCGAGGTGTTCGCGCTCGGCGACATGGTCACCGTGCGCGGCCTGCAGCTCCACGGCGTCGCGCCCGTCGCGATGCAACAGGGCCGGCATGCCGCCCGCTCGATCCGAGGCAGCTCCCGGATGCCGTTCCGCTACCGCGACAAGGGCGAGCTCGCGACGATCGGGCGCTCACGCGCGGTCGGGGTCGTCAAGGGCACTCGCCTGAGCGGGTTCGTCGCCTGGCTGATGTGGCTCGCAATCCACATCGTCTATCTCGTCGGCTTCCAAAACCGGCTGCTCGTCCTGACCCGATGGACGTTCAGCTACCTGACGCGCGGCCGCGGCGCGCGCGTGATCCACCGCACCTAACGAAGAGCCTCCGCGACCGTGCGCACCGCCGCGTCGTAGGCGACGGCTGCGAGCCCTCCGCCCCACGTCAGGCGAGCGACGCCGAGCTCCTGCAGGTCGGCGGGCTCGGGCACGCCCCGGTCGACGATCACGTTCATCGGACCATCGATGCGGCGGGCGAGCTCCGGGATCGAGACGGGCGGACAGAGGATCGGGTACGTGCAGTCGGCGCCCGCGGCGAGGTACGCGTTTGCCCGGTCGACGGCCTCGTCGACGTCGCCGCCGATGCGCAGGAACACGTCGATGCGGGCGTTCACGACGAGGTCCGGGACCGCCTCGCGGATCGCACCGATCGCCGCCACCTGCTCGTCGAGCGGCACGAGCCCGGCACGAGTCGAGTCCTCGAAGTTGATCCCGACGAGACCCGCGTCCCAGGCCGCGCGGGCAGTGCCGGCCGGGTCGCCGTAGCCGCGCTCGAGATCCGCGGTCACGGGCACGTCGACCGCCGCAGCGATCCGTCGTGCGGTCTCGACCATCTCGTCCCGCGGGGCCCGCTCGCCGTCCTCCCAGCCGAGCGCCCGCGCGACGGCCGAACTCGTCGTCGCGAGCGCACGGCAACCCTTGAGCCCGGCGAGAGCCTTCGCGCTCGCGACGTCCCAGGCGTTCGGCAGCACGAGGAGCGGCGGCTCGAAGTGCATGCGCCGAAACGCCACGGCCTTGGCGTGCTGGTCCATCTCAGCCGATTGCGAACGTCACCCGCCGCAGTTCTGCTTGCCCCACGCGCTCAGATGCTGCTCCGCGGCCTGGAGCTTCGGATCGGAGAACGCCTTCGCCGCCGACGTGAGCGCTGACAGCTGTGATGCCGTCGGAGCCTTTCCGGGCGTATAGCCGGCCTTCTGGATGGCCTTGACATAGCTCCCGAACGCCGACGCGATCGTTTCGAAGTCGGACCGGATCGCCGAGGGGGCCGCTTTCGCGAGCGCCTCGTACGCGTCGGCAACGGTGTTCAGATTCGACTTTCCGGAGCCGCTCGCCGCAGCCATCGCCTGCGAGAACTTCTTACCGACGCTCGCGAGCTGCACGCAGTTCTTCGCCGAGGCGAACGAGGCCGACCCGCTGCCGGTCGAGGTGACCGTGGTCGTCCCGCTCTTTGTCGCGGACGTCGTGGTCGTCGTCGTCGTCGTGGTCGTCGTGGTGGCGATCGAGCTCGTCGTCTCGGTGGCCGACTTCTTGCTGCCGCAGCCCACAGCCACGACGACGAGCACGAGCACGAGCACGATCCGGACCAACGTGAATCTCATCTCCGACCTTCCCCTCTCGGTTGGCGCGTCACGATCCCGACCGATCGTAGGCACAACGAGCTCGAGCTTCAACTCGCGACCGACGGCTATTCCGTGCTCAGCACGCCGACCAGACGGTAGCCCACCCCCCAAACGTTCTCGACCAGAGGCGTCTCGGCCCCCGACTCGCGCAGCTTACGGCGCAGCCTCGACGCGTGCGAGTCGAGCGTGCGGGTGCGCCCGGCGACGCGGTAGTTCCACACATCGCGCAGGAGCTCGCCCTTTGTGAACACACGCTCGGGCTCGCGGGCGAGACAGAGGAGCAATTCGTACTCCTTCTGCGCGAGCTGGACACGCCTGCCGTCGACCCGGACATCGCGTGTCCGCGTGTCGATGCGCACCGGCGGTGCCTCGACGACATCGTCGAGCCGGGGGCGGACGCGGCGCAGCACCGCGCGAATCCGCTCGACCAGCTCCTGGTACTCGAACGGGCGTGCGACGTAGTCGTCGCAACCGCTTCGAAAAGCATGGATGCGGTCGACCGCATCGGCCTGTTCGCGTCCGAGCACGATCACCGGAGCGCGCTTGACCCACCGGTCGAGCCGCTCGACGTCGCCCGCCAGCACGAGATCGAACTGCCCGTGATCCGGCACGAGCTCGAAGCCGTCCCGCGGGAGGTGACGCTCGAGGAACCCGCGCGTTTCGGGCTCGGCATCGGTGAGGAGCAGCGCGGCGACCATTGAAGCGACGGTAGCCCCGGCCGGCCGCCCTCACCAGTTGTCCATTCGCACGATTCTGTGCCGATCGATCCTCAGGCGGCGAACGCGGCCATGTCGAGACGATCGAACGTGGACCGGGCGGTTCAGGCACCTCGGCTAGATTCCCGCAATGCGTTGGCTGGCGAAGGCAACGATTCAGAAGGCGATGAGCGTGCTTCCTCAGCCGGACCGGTGGAACTACGTCCTGCAACGGCATGTGACGAAGCGGCTGCCCCGCCCCGACAATGACGTCACCGACAAGATCCGGTTGGCAATTCGACACCTGGAAGCGCTGCAACGCGTCAGTCCGGAACTCGATGTGACATCCACGCGGTTCTTCGAATTTGGGGCCGGCTGGGACCTGATCGTTCCGCTCGCGTTTGCGACACTTGGCGTTCGGGACCAGACTCTGGTGGACATCCGGCCCAACGCTCGGCTTGAACTGGTCAACGACGCAATCGCGCGGATAGGACCGCTGCTCGGGCGAACGGGCCGCAGCACTTCCCGCGATCTTGATCCAGCGCCGATCGCGTCGTTCGACGAGCTTCGAGAGCGTTTCGGTATCCGGTACGTCGCTCCGCTGGACGCGGCGGCGACCGGCTTCAGCGACGACACGTTCGACGTGATGACGAGCACGTTGGCGCTCGAGCATATTCCGGCTCCTGACATCGAGGCGATCCTGCGGGAGGCGGTGCGCATCCTTCGCCCTGGCGGTCTATTCAGTGCGATCATCGATATGCAGGATCACTATTCGTTCATGGATCGCAACGTGAGCGTCTACAACTACCTCCGCTACGGCGACCGCACGTGGGGCTTGGTCAATTCCAAGCTCCACTACCAGAACCGTCTGCGGAACTCCGACTACCTTGCTCTCGCGCGGGCCTCCGGCCTGGATCTCATGTTCGAGCAACCGACCGGGCCAACCGCCAAGGAGTTGGAGGCGTTGCAGTCGCTCCCGCTGGCGCCGCGCTTTCGCCACTACGAGAGGGACGACCTCGCGATCACCGACAGCCTGGTCGTGCTGCGCAAGCCGAGCCGCCGCAGCAGCGCCGCTGCAACGCCGTAGCCTCCAGTCGCACGATTCGGTGCCGATCGATCCTCAGGCGGCGAACGCGGCCATGTCGCGGCAAGGTCAGAGGCGGCCGGAGCGGATGACGCCCCAGAGCAGCCAGACGCCCAGCACCGCGGAGAGCAGGAAGCCGAACACCGACACGACGTGCAGCCCGAGCACATGGGGGCCGCTCTTGGCGAAGATGCCGATCAGGCTCGAGCCGATCAGGCCGCCGGTGACGACGAGCGCGATCACCAGCCGGTTGAAGAGCGTGTCGAGCTTCGCCATCAGATCGTCCAGGCCCTTGTGCACGAAGCCGACCTCGATCTGACCGTCGCGCACCTGTTCGAGCGTCTCGTGGATCTGGTACGGCAGCTCCGTCGCCATCTGGGTCAGCTTCCACCCCTCCCGCCGAGCACGCAGAGCGATCCGCCGAGGAGTGAAACGCTCCAGCATCAGGTCACGCGCGTAGGGCTGCGCGACCTCGAACACGTTGAAATCCGGGTAGAGCTCGATGCCCACCGAGCCCAGCGTCGCGATCGCCTTGTCGAGCATCACGAATCGCGTCGGGAGGCGCAGGTTCATCGAATAGATCAGTCCGAACGCCTCACGGATCACCTGGATCGGATCGATCTCGCGCAAGCTCGCGCCGTAGTAGCGGTAGTACAGCTCGCGCAGCGCTGCAACGAACTCCTCCTCGCGCTCCTTCGGGTAGCGCACGCCGAGGTCGGAAAGGCGCTTCGGGAGCAACTCGATGTTCTCCGAGGCAGCGTCGATGAAGAGTCGCGTCAGCTTCGTCATGTCGTCGTCGGTCAGCTTCCCGGTGAGCCCGAAGTCGACGAGCCCGATGCGCTCAGGCGAGAGGACGAGGATGTTCGCCGGATGCGGATCGGCATGGAAGAAACCATTTCGGAAGATCATCGTCATCCACGTTTCGGTGATCCGGTAGGCGAGATGCCGGCGCTGTTCGAGCGGCCACGCGTCGAGCTCGAGGTCGGCGAGCTGCACTCCGTCGAGGTACTCGAGCGTGAGCACGCGCGACCGTGTGTAGGTCCAGTAGACGCGCGGCACCGCGACGTGCGGGTGCCCGGCGAAATCCTTGTGGAACGCATCCGCGTTCCGTGCCTCGAGTCGGTAGTCGAGCTCCTGCCGGATCGAGCGCGCGAACTCGTCGACGAGCTCATTGGCGTCGATGAAGTCCAGCGCGCGAATCCGCTCCTTCACGAGCCGGGCCGCCTGGTACATGAGGACGAGGTCCGCCTCGATCTGCCGCGGCGCGTTCGGCCGCTGCACCTTGACGACGACGCGGCGGCCGTTCGGAAGCGTCGCGCGGTGCACCTGCCCGATCGACGCGGCGGCGAGCGGCTGCGGGTCGAACTCGGTGAACAGCCGCTCGACCGGCTGTCCGAGTTCTTCCACGATCGTCCGTTCGACGTCCTCGTAGGCGAATGGACGTACGTCGTCCTGCAGGCCGCGCAGCTCCGCGATGATGTCGGGTGGGACGACGTCCGGCCGCGTCGACAGCAGCTGGCCGAACTTGACGAACGTGGGGCCGAGCTCGTCGAGCATCTCGCGCAGATGCCGGCCGCGCGCCGTACCCTCGACCGTCGGATCGATTGCCCTGCGGCCCTCGAGCGCATAACCGAAGCCGTGCCGGACCGCAACCTGGGCGATCTCGCTCAGGCGGCCCAGGCTGCGCTGCTTCGGGCGGGCTGCCAAGGCGAAAGTGTTGCACGAAGCTCGAGCATCGCCTGGGAGCGGGGCTCGGCCGATCAGTGAATCCGCTGGATCGTCGCCTTCCAGGAGCCCTTGGGCGCCTGGACATCGACGCTCTCACCGAGCTTCTTGCCGAGCAGCGCCGATCCGAGCGGGGAGGTCGGCGAGACCGTTCCCGCGCCGCCGACGGCGCTGATCTCGACGGTCATGGCCTGTCCGCCGTCGCCGGCGATGTCGACCACCGAACCGACGCCGACCTCGCCGGCGCCGGCGTCCTCGACGATCTGGGCACCGTCGAGCCGGGCCCGCAGCGTGCGAATGCGCGCCTCGAGCAGGCCCTGTTCGTTCTTCGCGGCGTGATACTCGAAGTTCTCCGAGAGGTCGCCGAACTCGCGAGCCTTCTTGATCGCGGCGATCACATCAGTGCGGCGCGCGCCTTCGAGGCCCGCGAGTTCCTCGCGCAACGCAGCCGCTTGCTTCTCGGTGAGCCTCTCCCCCTCTACCACTTGGAGCGGCCTCCTCGCCGGCGCGACGTATAGACGACCCGTGGCTTCGCGACCTGCATGCCGGTCTCCTGGAACTTCTCCACGTGACCCTGCAACCGTGCGACGCGCGACACGTCGGCCTGCTGTTCCGGAAGCACGAGCGTGATGCCGACGCCGCCCTTGCCGGCGCGGCCGGTCCGGCCCACGCGATGGGTATAGACGTCGGGCTCTTCGGGCGGATCGAAGTTGATCACGTGGGTGATGTCGTCGACGTCGAGGCCGCGCGCGGCGACGTCCGTCGCAACGAGGGTCTTCACCTTGCCTGTGTCGAAATGGGAGAGCGCCTGTTCGCGCTGCGCCTGGCCCTTGTCTCCGTGAATCGCGATCGCGTCGACATCGTGGCGGCGCAGCTTCTCGACGAGGCGGTCCGCGCCGGCCTTCGTGCGAACGAAGACGAGCACGAGCCCTCGCTCGGCATCGTTCAGCAGCTCGACGAGGGTCGAGACCTTGGTGTCGTTGGTGACCGACACGAAGCGATGATCGATCTCGCCGCTGCGCCGTTCGGCCGGCAGCTCACCCTCGAACCGGGCCGGGAAGTGCGTATAGCGGCGGGCCAGCTCGCCGACCTCGCCGTCGAGCGTCGCCGAGAAGAACATCGTCTGGCGGTCCTCGCGCAGCTTCCGGACGAGTCGGTCGACCTGCGGTTTGAAGCCCATGTCGAGCATCCGGTCGGCTTCGTCGAGCACGAGCACCTGAACGGCGTCGAGCGAGACGAGCCCGCGGTCGACGAGATCCTGCAGCCGGCCGGGCGTGGCGACAATCACGTGCGCGGCCTTGGCCTCGTTCGCCTGCGCCTTCAGCGGCACACCGCCGTAGACCGACGCGACCTTGATCTTGTCGCCGCTGATCAATGCGAACTCCTCCGTCACCTGCACGCAGAGCTCACGCGTCGGGACGAGCACGAGGGCAGCGGGACGCGGCTGGGTCGGGTCGACGCGCTCGAGGATCGGAATCGCGAACGCGAGCGTCTTGCCCGAGCCGGTCGGGCTCTTGGCCAGGATGTCGCCGCCACGGAGAGCCTCCGGGATCACGAGCGTCTGGATCTGGAACGGGGACTCGATCCCGCGCGCGGCCAACAACCGGCACACGGCCTCGGACACCCCGAGGGGACGAAAATCTGTCACTTGTCTCAACTCCTTCGGACATCGAGATCGTGTGTCCGAGAAGGAGACGCGATCTCACGGGAATGCGGCCTATCCGCATTCCGTAGACATCACGGTAGCAGCGGAAGCGGCGCGTGGCTCAGTCGCTGCCCGAGGAGCGGTCTTCGACGAGGCGCAGGCGGTGCTCGAGCTGGGCGACTCGAAGCTCGAGCTCGTCCCATTCGTCGCGCGTCACGAGCCCGACCTCGCGGGCGAGCTCCTGGATGCGACGCTTCGAGCCCTCCCCGGCGCGGATCGCGTCGCCGCGCCAGCGTTGGCTCAGATCGTCGAACAGCGAGCGAAACTCGTCGAGCCTTGGCCCGAGCACGGCGATCAGCCGGTCGAGATCGCTATCTGGCACGGCCGTGCGGACGCGACTTGCGCCGTTGCCGGCGGCGTTCGCGCTTGGCGTCGGTGTCGCCGTCGGTGATTGCCGCCTCGATCACGTCGATCGGCGTCTCCGGGCTCGGCTCGTCGGCAGCGGCCTGCTCCGCCTCGATCAGCAGGCGGTCGGCCTTCGCCCCCTCGGGCATTTCCTGCCCCTTGCGCCGCGCGTAATCCGGCTCGCGCTCTTTCCAGAGGTTCAGCAGCGGCGCGGCGATGAAGATCGACGAGTAGGCACCGGAGGTGACGCCGACGAGCAGCGCAAACGCGAAGTCCTTCAGCGTCGGCCCCCCGAAGAAGAACAACGCGGCGACCGGGAGCAGAGTGATGAACGTCGTGGCCAGCGAGCGGCGAATCGTCTCCCACAGCGAGACGTTCGTGATCGTCGCGAACGACGCACGGCGCATGATCGGCACGTTCTCGCGGATGCGGTCGAAGATGATGATCGTGTCGTAGATCGAGTAACCGAGCACCGTGAGCACCGCCGCCACCGTCGATTCGGTCACCTCGCGTCCGGTCACCGAGTACACGCCGACGGTGATCAGGACGTCATGCAGCATCGCTGCGATCACCGGGATGGCGAATGCGAGCCCTCGGAAGCGAATCGTGATGTAGAGCGTGATGATCAGCAGGGAGAAGAAGATCGCGAGCAGCGCCGACCGTGCGATCTGCCGCCCGAAGCTCGACGACACGTTCTTCGTCCCTCTCCCGATCGCCTTCACGTTCTGGGTGAGTGCCGACTCGAGTTTGTTCTGCTGGAGCGCGCTCAACTTCTTCAGCCTGATCTGGAAGCTCTTGTAGCTCTCGCTGCCGAAGGCCTTGCCACGGCCCTGCACGACTGCGTCGCCCCGGCCGGTCGCCTGCTTCGTCTGGCTGCGCACTGTTGAGATCGGCGTCGGCTGCACGGTCCGGAAGGTCACCTGTACGCCGCCCTTGAAATCGATGCCGAGGTTCAGTCCGCGCACGGCGAGCGAGCCCATGCTGACGACGAGGATCGCGCCGGAGATCGAGAACCAGAGGAGCGTTCGCTTCATGAAGTCGATCTGCAGCCAGCGGCCGCGCTGCGAGTGGTGCGCGCCCATGAACTTCGGGTTCTCGAACCAGCGGAAGCCGGCGAGCAGGCCGAGCATCGCGCGCGTCGCGGCGACGGCCGTGATCAGCGAGACCGCGGTTCCGATCAGCAGCATCAGCGCGAAGCCCTTGACACCCGCCGTCGCGACGGCGAACAGGATCAACGCGGTGATCGCGGTGACGACGTTCGCGTCGATGATCGTGTGGAAGCCCTTCTGGTAGCCGGCGGCGATCGCGGCACGCACGGACTTGCCCGCACGTGACTCCTCCTTGATGCGTTCGAACACGACCACGTTCGCATCGGCCGCGACGCCGATGGTCAGGATCAAGCCGGCAAAGCCGGGCAGCGTCAACGTGACGCCCAGGAGGAGGATGGCGCCGTACATCAAGGCGGCGTAGATGGCGAGGCCGATCACGGCGACGAGGCCGAGGAAGCGATAGAGCAGGAGCAGGAAGATGGCGACCGCGATCAGACCGCCGATTGCCGCGTTCTGCGCTTGCTTCAGCGAGTCCTTGCCGAGCGTCGCCGAGACGTCGGTGCGCTCGAGCGGCACGAACTTGACCGGCAGTGCACCCGTCTGCAGGACGAGCGCGAGGTTCTGCGCCTCCTTGAGGCTCGACATGCCTGTGATCTGCGCGCCCGTGCCCGTCGGGTCGATCCCGTTCGGGTACTGGCTGTAGTCGATCTGCGGCCACGAGCGGATCTCGTTGTCGAGCACGATCGCGAAGTGTTGTGGTCGCTTCTGGATCGAGCCGCGTACCGCCTCGTTCTTTGTCACCTGGGCGAATGCCTTATTGCCCTTGCCCTTGAACGAGAGCAGCACGATCGGATTGCCGCTCGTCGGGTCGAAGTCCTGCCGCGTCCCGGAGAGGTTCAGCTCCGCGCCGGTGATGTTCGGGTACTTCCCGTCGGTCGAGTAGCGGTCGTTCGGATAGCTGCCGTTCTTGAACAGGTAGTAGTCCGTCGAGCCCGTCGGAGGCACGCCATTCGCACTGCTGTCGCCGGGACAGACGACCGAGCCCGGGGTCGAGCAGCTGACGACGACCGTTCGCGCCGGCACGGGCAGCACCTTGTCGCCGGTCGGGATCTTGCCCCTGTACGGGTCGAGGAGGCCCGCGTTCCCGGTCGACGGGTCGCGATGGAGCGTTGCGATCGGGCCGGCAGCCCTGACCCAGACGATGGTCGTCTTCGTCTTCTTGTTCTTGAGGATGCCGATCGTCGACTTGACCTTGACCGGCTTGAAGAGCACGTAGCCGGTCGGCGTGCCGACCTTGGCCGTCGCCTGGACACGGGAGAGCAGGGCGAAGAGGTTGCGCGTCGCGACCGGCTGGCCGCCGCTCGCGGTCACAGACGGCGGCACGAGGGCTGTCTCGAGGTCGTAGAGCTCGAGCTGTGCCGTCGTCCCGATGATCGCCGCGGCCTGCGCCGGGTCGTGGACGCCGGCCAGCTGGATGACGATCTGGTCGGTGCCCTGCTTGCGGATCTCCGGCGAGGCAACGCCGAGCTTGTCGACACGGCTGCGCATGATCGAAACCGAACGGTCGAGGTCGGCGGAGGTGAGCTTGTGGCCCTTCGGCGGCTGGGCCTTCAGCACCACTTCCAGCCCACCCTGCAAGTCGAGCCCCTTCTTGACGCCGCGATGCCCCGGGGAGCCCGGGACGGCCAGATATGCCACACCGACGAGGGCGAGCATGATCAGGCCGACGAGAATCAGGTTGGAACGCCGAGACGACACGCGCGGGGAAGGTTAGCCTGGTTCCTCGGTCGTCCCGCGGATGGTTTCTTCGGGCTCGGGCTCGGGCTCGGGATCAGGCTCGGGCTCGGGCTCCGCCTCGACCTCGACTTCGACCTCGCGGGCGACCGCCGCGATCGCGCGCCGATCGACCTGGACGACGACGCCGGGCGCGATCTCGACGTGCACGAGGTCGTCGACGATCTCCCGCACGGTGCCGTGGATGCCGCCCGCCGTGATCACGTCGTCACCCGCCGCGATCGTGTCCTGCATTGCGGAGTGCGACGTGCGGCGGCGACGGGCCGGCAGCACGAACAGCAGCCAGATGGCGCCGAAGATCAGGATCAGGATCAGGAATCCGCCCACTGAAGCCTCTCGAGTCGGTCGCGTTTGTAGGAAGCAAACTCACGGCGCTCGATCGCGTCTCGCGCCCCGCGGGTCAGCTCGATCAGGAAGCGTAGATTGTGGAGCGAGAGCAGTCGCAGGCCGAGCAGCTCGTTCTGGTTGACGAGGTGGCGAATGTAGGCCCGCGTGAAGCGCGTGCAGGCGGGGCAGTCGCAGGTCTCGTCGAGCGCCCCCTGGTCGCGTGCGAACCGGGCGTTGCGCAGGTTGATGCGCCCGTCGCGGGTGAGCGCACTGCCCGTGCGCGCGGTGCGAGTCGGCAGGACGCAGTCGAACATGTCGACCCCCGCTTCGATCACCTCGAGGACGCCTTCCGGGTCACCGATGCCCATGAAGTAGCGAGGCTTGTCGGCCGGCAGGAGGGCAGCCGCCCAGTCCGTCGTCTCGAACATCGCATCGCGGTCCTCCCCGATCGCAAGCCCGCCGATCGCGTTGCCGTCGAAGTCGAGCGCCGCGATCTCCTCCGTCGAGCGGCGCCGCAACTCGGGGTCGACGCCGCCCTGGGTGATCCCGAAGCGGAGCTGTCCGTCGGCGCGCGGCGCGTGGCGCTGCCGCTCGGCCCACGCCGTCGTGCGGCGCACGGCCTCCTCGAGCTTGCGGCGCGGGACGCCGACGGGCGGCACGTGGTCGAGGCACATCGCGATGTCGCCGGCGAGATTCGTCTGGATCGTCGCCGCGAGCTCGGGCGTGAAACGCGTCGAGCGGCCGTCGTAGACGCTCCTGAACGTCACCCCCTCGTCGTCGACGCGCGCGATCGTGTCGCGCAGCGAGAAGACCTGGAAGCCGCCCGAGTCGGTGAGGATCGGCAGGTCCCACGACATGAACCGGTGCAGCCCGCCGAGCTCGCGGATCAGTTCGTCGCCCGGGCGGAAATGCAGGTGGTAGGTGTTGCCGAGCAGGATCTGCGCCCCCAGGTCGCGCACCTCGTCCGGGTGCAGGGACTTCACCGTCCCCTTCGTCCCGACCGGCATGAAAACGGGCGTCCGGATCTCTCCGTGCCCCGTACGCAGCACCCCGGCGCGGGCGGCACCCTCGGTCGCCTGCACCTCGAAGATACGGCTCACCTAGCCACGTCTCGTGGTCAGACCAAACATGACGGAAGGGAAAGATTCTCCCCACAGGCCGTTGAGCAGGGAGCTTCGTCCGCGAGACGTGGCCTTAGCTGACCAGACCCTTGGTCAGACCACGGTGACGAGACGCGCGCGTTCGATCCACAGGTCACAGGATCAGCATCGCATCGCCGAAGGAATAGAAGCGGTAGCGCTCCTCGATCGCCAGGGCATACAGGCGCCGGGTCTCCTCCACCCCCGCGAACGCCATCACGAGAGCGAGCAGCGTGGAGCGCGGAAGATGGAAGTTCGTCAGGAGCTGGTCGACGCGGCGGAACGTGAAGCCGGGCGTGATGAAGAGGTCCGTGCGGCCGGCGGGCGGCGCGCCGCCCGCAAGCGACTCGAGGACACGCACGGTGGTCGTGCCGACTGCGAGCACGCGCGGCGCCGCGCGGATCCGCTCCCACGCCGAGGGCTCGACCGAGTAGCGCTCGCCGTGCATGCGGTGCGTCTCGACGAGCACCTCCTGCAACGGCCGGAACGTGTCGAGACCGACGTGGAGCGTCACCCGCTCGACATCGAGTCGCGCGAGAACGACCGGCGTGAAGTGCAGCCCAGCCGTCGGCGCAGCGGCCGAGCCGCGGTTGCGCGCATAGACGGTCTGATACCGCTCCGCGTCGTCGAGCGGCTCGGTGATGTACGGCGGCAGCGGCACGTCACCGTGCGGCTCGCCCTCCAGCCGTACACGCCAGCGTCCCTCGCCGAGATGCTCGAGCAGTTCCACCGCGCCGTGACGGTCGCCCGGGCGCAGCTTTCGCGTGGGGCGCGCGAGCGCCTCCCACACGTCCCCGTCGACCTGTTCGAGGAGGAGCACCTCCCCGCGCGGCCGCTCGATCGGGATGCGCGCCGGGACGACACGGGTGTCGTTCACAACGGCGAGAGCATCGACCAGATCCGGCAGATCACGGAATACGTGGTGCGTGACGTCACCTGTCGAGCGGCGGTAGACGAGCAGACGCGACTGGTCGCGTTCAGCCGCCGGATGCTGAGCGATCAGCTCCTGCGGCAGGTCGTAGTCCAGCTCACGGGCCTCCATCCGGTGCGGACGGTAGCTTCGCCTCCCATGGAACAGATCCGTGAAGCACTCCGCGACGGGCTCCGTGAGGAGGCAGCGCCGATCGCGCGCCGCCTCGCCGAGGTGAAGGGCCTGTCGAACAACGTGATCCACAGGCTCGAGAAGCTCGAGCACACGATCGATGCCGAGCGCGACGCGCGGGTCGACGATCTCGCCTTGCTCGTCGACCTGCTCACCGAAGGATGGCGGGGACTGAACGCGCGACTCGACCGGATCGAAGCGGCGCTCGAGCCTGCGAAGACGAACGTCGTGAAGCTCCGCGAGAGCGCCTAGCTTCTACGCGGGCAGGACGAGCTCGAAGCGAGAGCCTCTGCCGACGTGCGACTCGAGCTCGATGCGTCCGCCGAGCGCGGTCGACAGCTCCTTCGCAATCGCCAGGCCAAGGCCTGTCCCGCCGCTCACGTTCGAGACGAACGGCCGGAAGAGCCGCTCCCGCGCCTCGGGCGGTATGCCCGGCCCGGTGTCCTCGACCGCAACGTGCACGGTCCCGTTCCGCTGAGCGAGCTCGAGCGTGATTCGGCCGCCGTTCGGGGTCGCATGGAACGCGTTCGAGAGCAGATTGCCGACGACTTGGAGCACGCGGTCACCGTCGGAGACGATCACCGGCCGAGCGTCGAGCTTCTGCCGGTAGTCGATCGAGCGGCGCTGTGCCTCGTCGCGATACCGCTCGAATACCTGTTCGATGAGCGTCGCCATGTCGACCTCTTCCGTCGTGACCGTGAACCGCTTCGTGTCGAGTCTTGCGAGATCGAGGATGTCGCCGACGAGGCGCTCGAGGCGTTGCGTCTCCGCCTCCACCGTCTCGAGCGAGCTGTGCCTGAGCTCCGGATCCTCGATCACACCCTCGAGCAGTGCCGCAACGTGACCTCGGATCGCGGTGAGCGGAGTGCGCAGCTCATGCGAGACCGACATCAGGAAGTTCCGCTCCATCTGCTCGACCTCGCCGAGCCGGTGCGCCATCTCGCCGACACGGGCGCTGAGATGACCGAGCTCACCCGCAGCGTTCGGCGGTACGTCGACAGCGTAATTGCCCCCGGCAACCTCGTCGACGGCGTCCGACAGCTGCAGGATCGGCCGGACGATGCGCCGCGACAGGTACCACGCCAGGAGCGCGGCGATCAGCAGGCCGAGCACACCGGCGATCGCGAGCCGGCCGATCAGCGAGACGACCTGCTGGCGAATGTCGGCTTTCGGGGTGGCAACGACGATCGCGCCGATCGTGGTGCCCGACGACGCGATCGGGTTGGCGACGGCGAGCCAACGCCGGTGCTGCCCGGGCGGTGTGAAGTCGAAGGTGACCGATTTCCCGATGTGCCAGTCGATCGGCTCCTGCGGCAACGGGCGCAGGCCGGTGATCTGGCCGGGAAAGAGGCCGAGCCGTGGGCCGAGCAGGTAGATCCGGTCGCCGGTCGCTTTCTCGAGTGTCTTCCCGGCGAACCTCGGCGCCTTCTGGTCACCGTTCTTGTTCCCATAGCCCGCGTTGACTGCCGTCGAATAGAGCTCGGCGATCCCGTGCGCCTCGCGGTTCAGCTTCGACAACGTCTGATTCTCGGTGAACTGCTGGAACAGCCGGACCGAGATCGCCGTCGTGATCACGCCCGCGAGGACGATCCCCGCGAGGAAGACGAGCGGCAGCCGGACGCGTAGCGATCCGAGCATCTGGTCAGCCTACGAGGTTGCGGGGTCTTTCTTCGCGTCCTTGGCCGGCGACACCTTGTAGCCGACCCCCCAGACCGTGACGATCGGCGACGCGTCGCCCAGCTTGCGCCTCAGCTGGCGGACGTGCACGTCGACGGTTCGCGTGTCGCCCGCGAAGGTGTAGCCCCAGACACGCTCGAGCAGCTGATCGCGGGTGAGCACGAGACCCCGGTGGTCGAGCAGCTCCCAGAGCAGGTCGAACTCCTTCGGGGCGAGCTGGATCTCCTCCTCGCCGACACGAACCTCGCGCCGTCCCGCATCGATGTGCAGATCGCCGTGGTCCATCGTCTCGCTCTCACGCTCGCGCCGCTCGGGGGTGGCACGACGCAAGATCGACTTGACGCGCGCGACGAGCTCGCGTGGATTGAACGGCTTCGTCAGGTAGTCGTCGGCGCCGACCTCGAGGCCGATGATCTTGTCGACGTCCTCGTCACGCGCCGTCAGCATCAGGATCGGCACGTCGCTCGTCTGGCGGATGCGACGTGTCACCTCGATGCCGTCGATGTCCGGCAGCATCAGGTCGAGGACGATCAGGCCGGGCATCTCGTGCGCAACCTGTGCGAGCGCATCGGTGCCGTTGGACGCAGTCCGGACCCCGTAGCCGGCGTTCTTCAGATACAGCGAGACGAAACTGGCGATCGAGCTCTCATCCTCGACCACCAAGATGTTCGGGCTCGGCGTGGTCACGCTACGGGCTGGACGACGGGCCGCCCACCGCCGTGGGCTGGACGCCGAACTGGACGAGCCGCGACGCCGGGAAGAACGGCACCGGGATCCATTTGCCGCTGTCGAGCGCGTAGTCGCCGGTGTCGAGGGCGAACAGGTCGCCGGAGAGCTGAGCCGCGCCGACACCGACGGCGGTCAGGTCGATGCCGCTGCCCTTCAGGCTCAACCGGTAGCGGCCGCCGGTGACACGGAAGCGCACGTCGGTGCCGCTGTAGACGGTCGTCCCGTCGATCACCCCGGGCTTGGGTTTGGAGTCGAAGCCGCTGACGAGGACCTGGCCGTCGCCGACGATCGGATCGCTGACGATGAGCTTGCCCTTGTCCATCTGCCCCCAGAGCGTGCCACGAGTCCCGGACACGACGACCGTGCCGTCGACCTTCCGCAGCTCGAGCACACCGTCACCGGTCGCGCGCACTGCGGCCAGTGCCGCCGGGGCGGCGATGGCTACAAGACCACAGAGCAGGATGAGGCAGAGCCGGCGCATCGACCTACACAGTCTTTCCTGCCGAATTATGCCTCGAATGAGGGGTATGTAAGGAGTTTTGTGCGGGTCAGTCTTGTACCGTCGGCTCGGTGCACGACCTCACGAGCTTCGGCCTCACCATTCTGCTCGTCGCAGGTGCTCTCACGGCCGCCTTGCTGGCCTCGAAGGTCAGCGCACGCACGTCGATCCCGTCGGCCGCCCTGTTCCTCGCCGCCGCCGCCTTGGCCTCCGATCTCTACCCGTCCCTCGTGCTCTCGATCTCCACGGTCGAACGAATCGCCACCGTCGCGCTGATCGTGATCCTCCTGGACGGCGGCTCGTCGATCGGGTGGCGGCGCTTCCGCGCAGCCGCGGTGCCGATCGCATCGCTCGGCGTCTTCGGCACCTTCGCGACCGCCGGCCTCGTCGCGGGGTTCGCGCACTGGGCGCTCGGGCTGGCCTGGGTGACTTCGGGGCTCCTCGGCGCGGCAATCGCGCCGACCGACCCGGCGGTGATGTTCTCCGTGCTCGGAGAGCGCGAGATCAAGGGTCGCACCGGCACGATCCTCGAAGGCGAGTCGGGTACGAACGACCCGGTCGGCATCGCGCTGATGCTCGGCATGATCGAGTTGGCGACACACGCCGACGCCTCGTTCTGGATCGTGGTCCGCGTCTTCGCGGAGCAGATGTCGATCGGGCTCGCGATCGGTGTCGGCGGCGGGCTGCTCGAGCGTGTTCTCATGCAGCGAGTGGCGCTCCCGTCCGCGGGGCTCTACACGTTGCGGACGCTCGCGCTCGCCGGCCTCGTCTACGGCGTCGCGACGGTGGCGCACGGATCGGGTTTTCTCGCCGTGTTCGTGACGGGGCTGATCGTCGGAGACCTGCGCGCGCCCTTCACGGCGGAGATCCGTGTGTTCCAGGACGGGCTCGCTGCGCTGGCGGAGATCGTCGTCTTCGTTGCGTTCGGCCTGACGATCGACCTGTCGGGGCTCACGTCCGGCCGCTGGGTGGACGGCCTCCTCCTGGCCGCGTTCGCTGCTCTGATCGCCCGCCCACTGGCGATCGGGGCCCTGCTCGCCCCGGCCCGGCTCCGCGCCGGAGAACGCCTCTTCGTGATCTGGGGCGGGCTCAAGGGCGCGGTGCCGATTCTCCTCGCCGCCTTCGCACTCGCACGACCTGTCGACGACGCGCGGCGCATCTACGAGACCGTCTTCGTCGTCGTCCTCGCCTCGGTGCTCGTGCAAGGCGGGACGATTGGCATCGCCGCCCGCCGGCTCGGCGTCGAGGCGACTGCCTAGGCGACGCGACGAACGGTCTGCGTGAGACCGGTCGCCCGCACGCTCTCGTAGGCATCCACGACGCGCACCGCGCCGGCCTCCTCGGCCAGCGGCTCGCAGACGACGCAGATGGTCTGGTCGCGCCGCTCCCAATGCCACATGCGGTAGCGCTCACCGGCAAGCAGCGTACGGCGGCAGACCTGGCACATCGCCATCTACCCATTCAAGGTAGGCCGGGCGCCGGACGGCACCCGGTCGCTAGTACGTGTAGAACCCCTCGCCGCTCTTGCGGCCCAGCTTGCCCGCGAGCGCCAGGCGAACGAGGCGCGGCGGCGGCGCCATCCGTGGCTCGCGCAGCTTCTCGTACAGCGCCTCGCTCGCGTGGACGTGCACGTCGAGGCCGACGAGGTCGAGCAGGGCACACGGCCCCATCGGCCAGCCTGCACCATGCTGCATGCCGGCGTCGAGCGCCTCCGGTGTCACGCCCGCCTCGTCGAGCACGCGCACGCAGTCGTTCAGCAGTGGGATCAGCACACGGTTGACGACGAATCCCGGTGTGTCCAGGCACCGGATCGGTGTCTTGCCGAGCTGTGTGCCAAGGTCGAACGCGACGTCGCACACGGCCTCCGAGGTTCGTTCGGCCCGGACGATCTCGACGAGCGGCATCAGCGGCGCGGGGTTGAAGAAGTGCATGCCGACCGCACGCTCGGGCCGCGCGAGCACGGACGCGATCTCCGTGACCGAGAGCGCCGAGGTGTTCGTCGCCAGCACCGCGTCGTCGCGTACGACATCCTCGAGCGCGCGAAAGAGCTCGTGCTTGACCGCGAGATCCTCGAACGCGGCCTCGATCACGACGTCGCAGTCCGCGAGGCTGTCGAGCTCGGTGGTCAACGCGAGCCGCGAGAGCGCACCGTCGCACCGATCCTGCTCGAGCTGCCCCTTCTCGACCTTGCGGGTGAGGAAGTGCGCGATCGTGTCACGCGCAGACTCCGCACGCGCGAGGTCGACCTCACGACCGACCGTCTCGAAACCGGCCTCGATCGCGAGCTGCGCGATGCCCGAGCCCATCGAGCCCAGGCCGACCACCCCCACCTTCACAGGCGCTCGACCACTCCTGCGATCGCCATGCCGAAGCCGACGCACATCGACGCGATGCCGTACCGCGCGTTGCGGCGCTCGAGCTCCGGGAGCAATGTCGCCGTGATCCGCGCCCCAGTCGCGCCGAGGGGATGGCCGAGCGAGATGCCGCCGCCGTTCGGGTTGACGTCGTCCATCCGCTCCTCGAGGTGGAGATCCTGCACTGTCTGCAGCACGACGGAGGCGAACGCCTCGTTCACCTCGATCACCGCCATGTCGTCCATGGTCAGGCCGGCCTTCGCCACGGCCTTCTCCATCGCCTGCGGGTTCCCGTGCAGCATCCGGGTCGGATCGACGCCGGCTATGCCGAACGACACGAAGCGTGCACGCGGCGCGAGGTCGAGGCGCTTGACGGCCCGCTCGCTCGCGATCAGCACGGCTGCCGAGCCGTCGACGATCTGCGACGAGTTGCCCGCTGTTACGACCCCGTCCGGGCGAAACGCGGGCTTGAGGGCCGCGAGCGCCTCGGCCGAGGTCTCGCGGCGCGGCGCCTCGTCGATCGCGAAGACGGCGGGAGCAGCGACGGCCCCGCCACCCGCTTGTAACAGACTGTTGCCTGTGTCCTCCGGGGCCGGCGTCTCCGGCAGTTCGATGGGGATGATCTCGCGCTCGAACCTGCCGCCGTCGGAGGCGGCCAGCGCGCGCCGGTGCGATTCGAGCGAGTACGCATCGAGTGCTTCGCGTGACAGCTTCCACTCGTCGGCGAGCAGTTCGGCCGACGTCCCTTGCATCACGATCTCGTGCCGCTCGAGGACGCGCTCCGAGATCGAGCCGCCGTTCGAGCCCATGGGTACGCGCGACATCATCTCGACACCCGCAGAGACGACGAGATCGAGCTGCCCGGCCATCACCGCCGCCGCAGCGTTGAAATTGGTCTGCATCGACGAACCGCACTGCCTGTCGACGGTCGTTGCCGAGACGGAGACCGGCCAGCCGGCCGCGAGCACCGCCATCCGGCCGACGTTCCACCCCTGCTCGCCGATCTGCGTGACGCAGCCCATTTGCACGTCCTCGATCTCGGCCGGATCGAGATCGTGGCGCGTAACGAGCCCGTTCAAGACCTGGGCTGCAAGATCGTCCCCGCGAAGCACCGACAACGTGCCGTTCTTGCGACCGATCGGCGCGCGAACCGCATCGACGATGTAGCTGACCATCTCCATCACTCTAGCCCGCCCCGAACAGCGTTCAATCCGCGAACGCAGGCTCGAGCGCCGTCACGCGCCGCGCGTGGTACTCGAAGGCCAGGTTGACCGCTGCAAACGTTGCCACGGCATAGACCCAACCGGCGACGCAGTCGACGACGTAGTGCTCGCCCGAGTACACGAGCGAGAACGCCATCGCCGGTGGATAGAGCGCCAGGAGAAACCGGGGCCAGCGCGGCACGAGGCGCCAGACGTAGAGCACGATCAGGAGGGCGAAGGCGGCATGCAACGATGGCATGGCCGCCACGTTGTTCGCGTACGTCTGCCCCTTCTCGAACAGCGACCCGAAGTGCGCAATCGGGATGTGGTGCCAGGTGATGCCGATTGTCCGGTTCGCTTCGCCGACCGAGCCGTGCCGCGCGGCGAGCCACGGCGGCACAGCCGGAAACAGCACATACGTCGCGAATCCTGCGAGCGAAAGGACGCACACCATGGTCGCGAACCGAACGAAGCGGTCGTGCGCCCACCGCCACAGGATCGCCGCGACGACGAGCGTGGCGAAAAAGTGAGTGAGGTAGACGAACCACGTGGCGTAGTCCCACCACTGCAGGTGGTTGCCGCCGTGCCAGAGGTGCGTCTGTAGCCACACCGTCGGGATCGGTTTCCCGAAGAGGGCCGCCTCCAGCTTGATCTGCGGCAGTTCCCGTGCGTGGAAGACGAGCCCGTCCGCATACCCGCGCAGGCGGTCGTAGACGAACAACACCGCGATGAACGGAGACCATTCGATCGCGAGACGCGACGTTCGCCGCCTCACATCGGTCACCGAGAAGGCGATCATCCCGAGGGCGAACCAGAAGAACACGAGGTCATGCGACGTCGGCACGCCGACGCTCACGATCATCGCGATCGACGCGAGGCCCCAGCAAACGGGCGCGCCGACTTGAAGAGCCCTCCGAAGGTCCACAAGAGAAGATTAGAGTGGTCGCGCCATGGCGACCGCAGCTTCGGACCATCCACTCCTGATCGGCGGCGCTTCGGTCGAGACCGGTGAGTGGTCCGACGTGCGGTCGCCATACTCCGGCACCACCGTCGGTCGCATCGCAAAAGGCGGTGCCGCCGAGGCACGGAGCGCCCTCGACGCAGCCGAGCACGCCATGCGCGAGCCGTTGCCGGCGCACGAGCGGGCGCGCATCCTGGACGCCACCGCCCGGCTCCTCGAGGGGCGCCTCGAGGAGGCAGCGCAGATCATCTCCGCGGAAGCGGGCAAGCCGCTCAAGGCCGCCCGCGTCGAGGCACAGCGCGCAGTCTCCACGTATACGTTCGCGGCCGTCGAGGCACGCAAGCTCGGCGGCGAAATGGTGCCGATGGATGCGTCGCCGGCAGGCGCCGGAAAGCTCGCATTCACGCTGCGCCTGCCGATTGGGATCGTGGGTGCGATCTCGCCGTTCAACTTTCCTCTCAACCTGGTCGCGCACAAGATCGCCCCTGCGCTCGCCGCCGGCTGCGCCGTCGTCCTCAAGCCGGCCTCCACCACGCCGCTGTCGGCGCTCTTCCTTGCGCGACTCGAGGAGGAAGCCGGGCTCCCGGCCGGCTGGATCAACGTCGTCTCCGGCTCCGCCGGGGCGATCGGCGACGTGCTCGTCGAGGACGAACGCGTGAAGCTGATCACGTTCACCGGCTCCGGCGACGTCGGCTGGGGCATCGCAGAGCGGGCGCACCGCAAGCGCGTCAAGCTGGAGCTCGGCAACGCGACGCCCGCGATCGTCTGTTCAGACGCCCCACCCGGCACCGCGGCCAAGCTCGCCGCGAACGCGTTCTCGTTCGCAGGTCAGAGCTGCATCTCCGTGCAACGCATCTTTGTCGTGCACGACGCCTGGGAGGAATTCGTCGCCGAGTTCTTGCCCGCGGTCCAGGCGCTCCGGGTCGGCGACCCGGCCGATCCCGACACCGACGTCGGCCCGGTGATCGCCGAGAGCGAGCGTGACCGCATCCTGGAGTGGGTCCGCACCTCGGAGGGTGAGGTGCTGACCGGCGGCGAACTGACCGCTGACGGTGTGATCCGGCCGACCGTGATCGCACGCCCGGCACCGACCGACCGTGTGCAGTGCGAAGAGGTGTTCGGTCCCGTGGTGACGCTGACGGGCGTTGCGAACCTCGGCGAGGCGATCGCGGGGGCAAATGCGACGCGTTACGGGCTGCAGGCGGCGATCTTCAGCCGTGACCTGCCGACCTGTCTGCGCGCCGCGCAAGAGCTCGAGTTCGGCGGCGTCACCGTCAACGAAGTCCCGACGTTTCGCGCCGACCAGATGCCGTACGGCGGAGTCAAAGCCTCCGGCAACACCAAGGAAGGCCCTGCGTGGGCCGTGCGCGAAATGACCGAGGAACGTCTCGTGGTCTTGCAGCTCTGATGGCTGCGTTGTTTCGCCGACGCCCGAACGACGCGGAGGGGATCGCTCCGCGCCGGCCGCAGCCGGGCGTGTTGCGCCGCGAGCGCCGCGCGCTGCTCAAGGCACGCGAGGAGGCGCTGCGAGATCTCGGTGGATTGCTGGTCGAGATGTACCGGCGGGGCGGCTTCCGCGACGATCTCCTCTCGGAGCGGGCAGCCGCGGTGATCGGGATCGACGCACGGCTGGCCGAGATCGAGGAGCTCCTGCACGTCCACCGTCGCGTACCGCGGTGCGAGTGCGGTGCTCCCGTGCTCCGTGGGTCGCGCTTCTGCCCGAATTGCGGTCGTCCGCTCGGAGGCGAGGCGGCTTCCGAGGAGACGATCATCGAGGCGTCCCCCGACAGCTGATGGCCGACCAGGCAACCGAGCGCGAGAACGCGATCACGGCGGCCGAGGAGACCTGTCCGCGCTGCGGCGCGCGGCGTGCGCCCGACCAGCGCTACTGCCTCGACTGCGGCCTCCGGCTCCCGGCCGTGACCGGCCGCCTGCCGTCGCTGCGCCGCCGCTGGATCCATCGTTTCGGCTGGTATCCCGGCGATTGGATCTGGGTCGCGCTGCTGACGCTCGTGGTCGCCGTCGCCGGTGCCGGAGCGGCGATCGCGCTCACGGTCTCGGACGCGAGCGCGAACGGGCCGGCGTACGTCGCCACGTCGCCCGTCACGGTCATGCAGCCTGCAGCGGTGCCGACCGCGACGACGCCGGCCAACACCGCAACGCTGCCCACGGCGCCCGAGCCACAGACGAAGGCGGGCCGCGGCTCGCGGAACGGCCGTTTCAACTGGCCGAAGACCGAGGACGGCTGGACGATCGTGCTCGTCTCGTACCCGAGGACGAACGGCACGGCAGCGGCACGCCGGACGGCCACCCAGGCAGCCAAAGCAGGCCTCCCCCGGGTCGGTGTGCTCGACTCCTCGGGCTACGCGAGCCTGCAGCCCGGATACCTCGTGGTTTTCACCGGGATCTACGCCTCGCAGGCCGATGCCGACGCTGCCGTCTCGACCGCCCGCCAGGCGGGCTTCGGAGGCGCCTACTCCCGCCAGATCGCCCGCTGACCCGGGGAAGCACACCAGGTGTAGAGCAGGGCCGAGAGGGGTAACGGGACTCCTACGACCCGAGCAACGTTTACTCAATTGAAAACATTTGTAACAACCCCTGGGAGCATGTAGAGTCGGCTGCGGGTCGCGTCGGCAACGAGGATTTACCGCTTCTTAAAGGGCTGGCGGCTAAAGTCGAGGAGAGTCAGACGTGGTGATGGACGAACGCATCCTGCATATTCAGCACTGCATGTATCAGTACTCGCGAGCGATCTACCGCTCGATCAAGGACCTCATCGACCCCTACGTAGACGATGAGACCCAACTCGAGTACCGCCGAGAGGTGCTCCAGGCGTGCGAAGGGACGATGCAGCGGCTCGCACAGGATCCGCACTACTTCGCAAAACCCGACCGGGCGCTGTTTCAGGACATCCGGCGTTACTTCCCGATCAACGTGCAGGCTCAGGTCGCCTGGGCGGTCAACCATGGCGTCGACGCCGCAGTCGGCTTCGTCGAGGACCAGATCGAGGCCGGCGCGTTCGACGGTGGTGTCGCCCGTTGCCGGGCGACGACGCGCAAGGGCAAGGCGTGTCAGCGCACCCCGCTGCCGGATCGCGACTACTGCCCCTCACATCAGCATCTCGAGCGCAGCAAAGCTGCTGCGTAGATCGTCGGATAAGCTCGCCTCTTCGGCTTAGGCTCGACGGAGCCACTGAGGAGACAGTTGAGCCACGACACCGACAAGCTCATTCGCCAGCTCTCGCTGGTTGCATTCCTGATGGCGGAGCGCCGCCCATTGACCGCGCGCGACATCAAGTCGAACGTCGAGGGCTACCAGGAGATGAGCGACGAGGCATTCGCTCGGCGCTTCTACTCCGACCGCGCCGAGCTCGTCTCACTCGGCGTGCCACTCGACTCGCAACGCGACGAGTTCACCGGCGAGGAGCTGTACACGCTGCGATCGGAGCGGTACTTCCTGCCCGAGCTCGAGCTCGACGACGAGGAGCTCGCGGCGCTGCAGACCTGCTTCTTCCTCCTCGAGGGACGCTTTGCGTATGCCGAGCCGCTGCGGCTCGCGCTCCAGAACCTTGCACTCGGCCGCTCGGCAGGCGCGCTGGCCGCCGCGCCGACCGGCACCGCGTCGCGGGTCGAGGTGCGCGATCCCGACTATTCCCCAGAACTGCAGGGCCGGCTGGGCAAGCTCGAAGGCGCGATCTCGAAGCAGCGCACGGTCAAGTTCCGGTACTGGTCGATCTACCGGGACGAGGAGGAGGAGCGGACGCTCAATCCGTTTGCGCTCCTGCCGGAGAACGGCTCGTGGTACGTGATCGGACACGACCTGGAGCGCGACGACATCCGCACGTTCCGCGTCTCGCGCATCCGCTCCGACATCCGTTTCGCCACCCGCCGGGAACGCGACTTCCGGCTCCCGCCCGAGTTCGATGTCGAGAACTATCGCGGCCGGGCCGAATGGCAGTTCGGCGAGATCGTCGGCGAGGCGAAGATCGAGGTTGCGCCCGACACCGCCTGGTGGGTCAAGCGCGCGTACGGGGGCGCGCGCAACAATGTCGAGGGCGACACATTCGTCACGCAATACGCGTCTTCCAACCTCCTCGCACGCTGGATCCTCCGGCAGGACGGCCGGGCCGTGCCGCTCGAGCCGTCGGAGCTTCGCCGCCTCGTCGTCGAGGGAGCCCGGGCGGCGCGCACCGCGCACGAAGGCCCTCCGCCGACACCGGCCGCAGAGGTCGTCGCCGGCGTGTCGGATGTCGTCGAGCGCTTCGCCGGGCCGGTGGCGCCGGAGCGCTTCGGCGTGCTGCAGTCGCTGCTCGCCTACCTACTTGCCGCCTGCGGCGATGAACGCGAGGGGATCATCCCGGCGCACGAGCTCGTGAACCGATTCTCGATCCCGGCGGAGCAGCTCGAAGAGCACCTCTCGCTGCTGAACCTCGTCAACTTCGGCGGCGGCTGTTACGCCGTCTACGCGGAGCTCCACGGAGACGAGGTGCACGTCGACAAGGAGCTCTTCGGAGACACCTTCCGCCGCGCTCCCCGCCTGACGCCGCTCGAGGCGCGGGCGATTCGCCTCGCGCTCGAATTCGTCGGCCCGATGGTCGCGGCCGGCACTCACTCACCGCTCGACCGCGTGCGCGCGAAGCTCGAGGAGACGTTCGGCGCGTTCGAGTTGACGCAGACGCCGGAGCCCCACGTCGGCGAAGAGGAGGGACTGGTCGACACGCTCACCCATGCGATCGACGACCACAAGCTCGTCGAGCTCGAGTATCTCAAGCGGGAAGAGCAGGAAGTGGTGACGCGAACCGTCGAGCCGTACTCGATCGAGCGCCGCCTCCCCCACTGGTACGTCCACACGTGGGATGTCGACCGCGACCAGCCGCGCTCCTACCGTCTCGACCGCATGCGCAGTGCGCGAGTGCTGCGCAAGGGCTTCACGCCGCGCGAGGGCTTCGATCCGTCGGAGCTCCACACGGCGACGACCGCACGCATCTGGTACTCGCCGACCGTCGCCCGCTGGGAGGTCGAGAAGGGCGCACGGCCGCTGGTCGACGGTGCGGCGCTCGCGGACAAGTCGGTCGGCAGCGCCGAGTGGCTCGTCGGCGAGGTCGTCTCCTACCGAGGTGAGGCGATCGTGCTCGAGCCGGCGGAGCTGCGCGCCCAGGTCGCGCTCCGGGCGCGAGCGCTCGGAGCGGAGCTGCGGCCCAAACGGGCAGCGTCAGCCTGACGGCCGGCTGTCGATCGTCCGCTCCCGCAGCCGGTCGAGCGCCCAGCGGGCGTGCTCGTCGTCCGCCTGCTGCTCGAGCACGGCGATGTGCTCCGTCCCGCCGACGTTGCCGAGCGCGATGAGAGCATTCCGGCGCAGGAAGCGCGCATCGTTTCGCGGGACGTAAAGCCGGTCGAAGTCGTCCACCAGCGTGTCCGACTCGAGCCAGCCGACGAGGTCGACATGGCCGGCGTGGCTCGCCCGGTTGTCGGCGCGGCGCTTCTGAACGCCGCGGTTCCACGGGCACACGTCCTGGCAGATGTCGCAGCCGTACACCTGCGCGCCGAGCTCAGACCGGTACTGCTCGGGAATCGGCGTCGGCGCCTGCGTCCAGTACGAGAGGCACTTGGTCGCGTCGAGGGTGCCCGGCTCGTCGAGCGCGCCGGTCGGGCACGCGTCGATGCACAGCCTGCAGTCCCCGCAATCCGTGTCGAGCGGAGGCGTCGTCTCCAGTTCGCGGTCGCTGACGAGCGTCCCGAGCACGACCCACGAGCCGTGGGTGCGGGTGATCAGCATCGTGTTCTTTCCGTAGAACCCGACACCGCTTCGTGCAGCCGCCTCCCGATCGACGTGCTGGTTCGCGTCGACGAGCACGCGATACGCGCCGCCGATCGCCCGGCCGAGCACGTCGAGTTGTTCGCGCAACTCTGCATAGGCATCCGCCCACGTGTACCGCGCGAGGCGCCCCTCTCCCGGCTCGAGCGGCGCCTCGGGCTCCCAGTAGCAGAGCGCCGCCGAGACGACACTGCGGGCGCCCGGCAAGAGCGACTCGGGATGACACGAGCGCTCGGGCTGGGCCATCGTGAACTTCATCTCCGCGAAGAGGCCTCGCGCGCGCCGTTCCATGATGTGCCGCTCGGTCTCCGAATACGCCGCGGCACGCGTCACGCCCACCGCATCGAGACCGAGGCCCGTCGCCAACCGGCGGATGTCGTCGGCGGTCATGCGAGGATTGTGCCCGCATGAAGGCAATTCGCATCCACGAGGACGGCGGGCCGGAGGTTCTCCGCTACGAGGACGTGCCGGACCCGGTAGCGCGCGAAGGCGAGGTGCTCGTCGAACTGCGCGCAGCCTCGCTCAATCACTTGGACGTGTGGATCCGCAAGGGGCTGCCGTCCGTTCCCAAGCCGCGCATCCTCGGCGCCGACGGCGCCGGCGTGATTTCCGGGACGGACGAGCGCGTCGTCATCAATCCCGGGATCCTGCGCGACGGGAAGGTGCACATCGTCGGTGAGACGATGGACGGGACCCATGCCGAGCTGATCGCGCTCCCGCGGGACTGCGTCCACCCCATCCCGAACGGCCTTTCGTTCGAGGAGGCGGCGGCATTTCCGCTCGTCTTCTTGACGGCGTACCGGATGCTCTCGACGCGAGCGCAGCTACAGAAGGGCGAATGGGTGTTGATCTGGGGCATCGGCGGCGGGGTCGCGACCGCTGCACTCGTGATAGCGAAGGCGCTCGGCGCACAGGTCGTCGTCACCTCGTCGAGCGATGAGAAACTCAGCCGTGCACGGGAGCTCGGCGCCGACGTCGCGGTCAACCACGAGACGGACGACGTCGTGGCGGCGGCCAAGGAGGCGACCGGCGGCGGCGCGCACGTGATCGTCGACGACGTGGGCGAGGCGACGTGGAAGCGGACACTCGAAGCCGCTCGAGCGGAGGCGCGGATCGTCGTGTGCGGCGCGACGACCGGCCCGAATCCCCCGGCGGGGCTGCATCGCCTCTGGTGGAAGCAGCTTTCGGTTCTCGGCTCGTCGATGGGCACTCCTGACGATTTCCAGGGCGTCTACGACCTGGTCGCGGCCGGCAAGGCGCGGCCCGTCGTCGACCGGGTGTTCCCGCTCGCCGACGCGCGGGCCGCACACGAGCGCCTGGAGGCCGGCGAACAGTTCGGCAAGATCGTCCTCTCGATTCCGGCCTAGCCCATTTCGAACGGAGGTGGTGTGAAGGGCGGCGCTGCACGCGCGGGCCTTTCTCTACGGAGCGGCGTCGAAGACGCGCGCGTAGAGCGTCTCCCAGTTCGCCGCGATCCCGCGCTGGACGGCGCGCAGCGACAACTGCCCAGCGCAGACCAGCCGGTGCAACCGGTTCTCGAGCCGGTCCTTGTCGTGGTAGTTGGCCCCGCCCGACCCGGGCTCCGGAAACAGGTTCGCAATGTCGTTCGAGCCGCCGAGCTCGAGCGAGACGATGTGATCGATCTCGATCGAGCGGCCGTACGAGCCGGCGGGCATCCCGTACTCGCGCTCGACGGCGTGCTTCTCGGACTGTGGAACGTGCCGGACCGTGCTCGTCCTGAAGCTCGCCGAGCAGATGACCGCCGCCGTCAGGCTCGTGGCGTAAGCGCCCGGAGAACAACGGCGGTCGGGCAGCGACCCTCGCACACACGCGCTCGACCGCGAACGCACGGCAAGGCGAACGCTGCCGCCGACGGGCGACGGCGCCGACGGAGCTGCACTCCCGAAGAACGCGAGCAGGACCACGCCGAGGAGGCGCCACCGCATGCCCTCGGTCTATCAGACGTGTCCGACGGAGACATGTGCGGATAGGCCCGGGGGAAAACCACAACGCCGCCGGGGCGACCGCGTGCGACCATGATGACCGGCATGGCCGCGCCCGTCCCGGAACTGCAGACGTGCACGGACAGCGCCTCGCTCGAGCGCGTGGCGCCGGACTGGGACGGGCTCGCGAGCTCGCTCCCGAGCCCGATGCAGCAGCGCGCTTGGCTGCGCGCCGCGCTCGAGCTGCCGGGCTTCCGGCTGCACGTTCTCGCGCTCGAGGACGGTTCCGCGGTCGCCCCACTCGAGCGGCGACAGGGCAGGCTGGAGAGCGCAACCGTGAGCCGGCTGTACGAACCGCTCGACCTGCTGTGGGAGAGCGAGGACGCGCTCGGGAGGCTCGGGGACGAGCTGGCGCGACTCGGCAGGCCGCTCCTGCTTCGCCGTGTGCCGGCGGGCTCCCCGTCGCTGCCCGCGCTCGAGGGGGCATTCGGGCACAGGGCGATCATCGCCATCCGAGGCTCCGCGGCGTTGCCCGTGCTCGATCTCGATGAGCACGGGCAGGACGCCGAGGCGATCCTGAACAGCGGCCGCCGTTCCGATCTGCGGCGCGCGCGACGCCTCGCCGAAGAGCAGGGCGAGGTCGGGGTCGACTTCTGCTCACCCTCGACGGCGGAGGTCGGGAACCTGCTCTCGGTGGCGCTCGGCGTCGAGGTCAACAGCTGGAAGGGCCGCTCGGGCACTGCGCTCGCGCAGGACACGATGCGACTCCCCTTCTACACCCGGTACGCCTTCGACCAGGCGCGCACCGGTGCACTCCGAATCGCGTTCCTGCGGATCGCCGGCCGGCCGGTCGCGATGCAGCTCGCGGTCGAGCGGGCCAACAGGCTGTGGCTGTTGAAGATCGGCTACGACGAAGGCTTCGCACGCTGCTCCCCGGGCCAGCTGCTGATGCTCGAGGTCGTGCGGCACGCTGCGCGAGACGGCCTGGCCGCGATCGAGTTCCTGGGCGCCGACGCGCCGTGGACGCGAGCGTGGGCCCATCACGAACGTCCCTGCGTGGCGGCTGCGTTCTACCCGCGGCGAGCCCGCTCGGCGCTGCCGCTCGCCCGCGACGCGGGCCGGCTCATCGGCAGGAAGCTCACGAAGAGGTCGCGGTGACGACCCGCGAGCGTCTCGTCCGCCGTGCCGCCCATCGTTATGTCGCCGGGCCTCGGCTGGACGATGCACTGGCCGTCGCGCAGGCCCTGGAGCATCCGACCACGCTCGGTTTCTGGGACGCTCCCGGCGACACGCCTGCCGCGGTTGCCGCGGCCCACGAGCATGCGTTCGCGGCGATCGTTGCGGGCCGGCTCGATGCGTATCCCTCGGTAAAGCTGCCGGCGCTCGGCGACGACCGGCGCGCGACCGAGGCGGTCGCCGCTGCAGCCGCCGAGTCCGGTGTGTTGTTGCACTTCGACTCGCTTGCCGAGAGCGAGGCGGATCGCACGCTTGCGCTCGCCTGCCGGCTCGCCGAGCGCGGCCTCGACGTCGGTGCGACGCTGCCGGGTTGTTGGTCTCGGAGCGTTCGAGACGCGGAGGCACTCGCCGCAGCAGGTGTCCGGGCCCGGATCGTCAAGGGGCAGTGGCCGGGGGACCGCGACCCGAGCGCCGGTTTTCTCGCGGTCGTCGACGCCGTCCAACGAGCGAACGGGCGAGCTGCGATCGCGACGCACGACGCACGGCTTGCGCGTGAATCCCTCCAGCGTGTGCCCGGCGCCGAGCTGGAGCTCCTGTTCGGCCTGCCGGCGGCAGTGGCGGCGCGACAAGCCGCCGAGCTCGGCGTGGCGGTGCGGGTCTACGTCCCGTACGGGCGCGGGTATCTGCCGTACGCGGTGCGTCGCGCCGTCACCAAGCCGATCATGCTCTGGTGGCTCGCACGCGACCTCGCGCTCCACCGGCGCTGACGGTCGACTACCAGCCGTACGTCGCCGGCTCCGCAACAGCCGGCGCGGCGGCCGGTTCGCGCATCGGGCGCCGGGCCTGCTGGGGCCGCTTCGGCGACCGGACCGACCGGGGAGGCGACGCGACCCGGCCGTGAAGCTCCCGGCGCACGGCGTCGCGCGTAACGACGATGCCGCTCAATCCGCCGCGTTCGCGCAGACGGACGACCCCGTAGCCGAGGCCGGCAGCAACGGCGCATGCCACCGCCGCTGTGACCCCTGTCGTCACCCAAACTGCTGCGAACGCAAATCCGAACGTTGCGCCGATAGCGCGTTGTGGTCCCACTGACATCGTCGCTGCCTCCTGCTCGTGCTGCCGATTACGGGAACGGGAAACCCGGTTTCGCCCTGCGGGGGCGGCCTCCTCCACCCCCGGTGTCTCTGCGCGCCACCGACGGCCAGTCAGAACCGGCGGCTAGTCAGGACCAGCCTGACGGCCAGCAACAGGCCCGGCTCCCCGGTTCACGATGAAGACATGAGGATTCTCGGCGGCCGACGGCCGGTGCTCGTCATTCTCCTGCTCGTCGTCGGCTTGGCCGTTGTGGCCGGCGTCGCCTACGCGACGAACGGCGCCGGCAGTGCTGGAACGACGGTCATCCGCGCCTGCCGGAGCAAGAGCACCGGACTGCTGCGCGTCGTCAACCCGGGGAGCACCTGCCGTGCGAGCGAGACGCTGCTCACTTGGAACGTTCAAGGCCCCGCCGGCCCCACTGGGCCTTCAGGGCCGAAGGGTGACGGCGGGGCGACCGGAGCCACGGGAGCAACCGGCGCGGCCGGCCCGCAGGGAGGTGGCGGCCCCGCCGGGCCCGCCGGCCTGCCGGGGGCGGTCGGACCGTCCGGAGCGCCCGGCCTGGACGGGGCACCGGGCGGGTCGGTCTATGCGGTGCAGCCGGGGAACCGCTGCACGACGCACGGATTCGACATCTACCAGGACAGCGCGCTGATCGGCGCCGTCTGCGACGGGGCGACCGGCGCGGCCGGGCCGACCGGGCCTCGCGGCGCTCAAGGCAGTCCGGGCACGCCGGGCGCCCAGGGCGCGCCGGGCCTCCAAGGCACGGCAGGCCCTCAAGGCGCGGCCGGCCCTCAAGGCGCGGGCGGCCCTCAAGGCGCGGCCGGCCCTCAAGGTGCACCAGGCCCTCAAGGTGCAACGGGTGCCGGCGGCCCGGCCGGTAGCGCCGGCTCCAACGGCGCGAACGGCACATCCGTCTATGCCGTGACCTCGAGTTTCTGCACGAGCGGCTTCGACCTCTACGAGACCGGCGGCCCGTCCGACACGCTGCTCGGGTCGGTGTGTGGCGGGGCCGCAGGCGCCCACGGCGCCGACGGGCCGCAGGGCGCTCCGGGTGCACAAGGCCCCCAGGGTGTCCCAGGCCCGCAGGGCGAGACCGGTGCTGCAGGCCCCGCAGGCCCCGCCGGCCCAGCAGGCCCAGCAGGCGCGCAAGGGCCGAAGGGCGACGCAGGGACGGGCATTCAGGTCACAGCGTTCGGGACGGCGAGCGTCGGGCCCGGCGAAAGCGCATCGCTGCTCGTGGTCCCGAACCGTCTGACCGTCAACATCTCGGACTGCTCCCTCGAGCCGGACGGCTCGTACTCGAGCGACATCTCGTTCACGAACACCGGCGCCGGGGACCTCTGGGCGCCGGGCGGATTGCTTGCGGCCGGCGACACTTCGAGTGGCCCGCTCAACCTGGCGATCTCGGACAACGACACGACAACCCTGCAACCGGTCCATGCGCAGCGCGACTTCGTCGACTGGGACACGCGGGCGACGATTTCGGTCTACCTCGCCGACGAGCTGCACACGGGCTCGAGCGGCGACAACTCGCTGGCCTGCGGGGCCAAGGCATTCGCCGTCATCACCTCCCCGTAGACGAACAGGGGACGTGCTGGGCGACCGGGCTCGGCTCAGCCGAAGCCGAGAATGAACTTGGCGTCGTCGGACATCTTCTCCGGCGACCAGGGCGGCTCGAAGGTGAGCTCGCTCGAAACATCCTCGACGCCCGGGATCTCGCGGACGACCCGCTCGATGTCTTCCTGGATCATGGCGCCGGCCGGGCAGCCCATCGACGTGAGCGTGTACTGCACCTTCACGTTCGGCCCCTCGATCTCCGCGTCGTAGAAGAGTCCGAGCTCGACGATGTCCATCCCGAGCTCCGGGTCCTCGACCTGGCGGAGCGCCTCCACCACTTCTTCTTTGCTCGGCATGCCCCGAGGGTAGTCGATCGTGCCCACCGGCCGCCCGTCTAGTTGAGGCGGACCTCTTCGCGGCGGTCGCGAGCGAAGAAGTGGATCCCGTCGACGAAGCGCACCCAGTTGCAACGCGTGCACATGACGAGCGAGTGCGTCCGCGCGGAGTCGGCGAGGAAACGGACGCCCCGGAGCAGATCGCCGTTCGAGACGCCGGTGGCCGCGACGATCACCTCTTGCGGCGCGAGATCGTCGATCGTGAAGATCTGGTCGACGTCCTCGATGCCGTGCTCCAGGGCTTCGGCGATCTCGGCGCGGCGCGTGGGCCAGAGCTGCGCCTGCAGCTCCCCCCCGAGGCAGCGCAACGCTGCGGCTGCGAGCACCGCCTGGCGCGTCCCGCCGATGCCGATCGCCAGGTGATCGTTCGTCCCGCGCACAGCTGCGCTGATCGACGCAGTCACGTCGCCGTCCTGAATCAGCTTGATGCGCGCGCCCGACGCACGGATCTCCTCGATCAGGTCGTGGTGGCGCGGCCGGTCGAGCACGATTGCCGTGACGTCGTTGACCATGCGGTCGAATGCTTCGGCGATCGCCCGGATGTTGTCGCCCACCGGGCTCGAGAGCGAGATCTTGCCGAGGGCACGCGGGCCGACCGCCATCTTGCGCATGTACATGTCGGGGAGCGAGGGCATCGAGCCGCGCGGCGCTGCAGCGATCATCGAGATCGCATTCGTCCCGCCGCGCGCAACCACCGAACGCCCCTCGAGCGGGTCGAGCGCGAGGTCGTATTCCTCACCCCCCAAGCCGATGCTGGTGCCGGCGGCGAGCTGCTCGGCGTCCTCGTGGCCCCCGATCACGACGTGACCGCTGATCGGCATTCGCTCGAGCGCCAGGCGCGCGCCGGAAAACGCGGCGTCCTCTGCAGCCTGCATGTCTGCACGACCGAGCCAGCGCGCGCCGGCGAGGGCTGCCCGCTCCGTCACGCGCGCGAACGACTCGCACTGACAGGGGGCCCGTGTGTCGTCGGTGGGCTGTGTCACGCGATCTGTCGCGTCCGCTCGGCGGCCTGCATGACGAGCTCGATCACCTGGTCGATCGTCCGCTCCACGTTTGCATTCTCGATCACGGTCACACCGTCACGCCGGGCACGGCTGACGATGTAGCTCTGGACGCGGCGAATGGCATCGAGCCGCGCAAGGTACTTGTCCATCGCCCGGACGCCGCCGGTCGATGAGTCCCGCACGTGGAAATGGAGCTGGTGCACTTCCTCGTCCGCGATCTCGATCACGACGTGGACGAGGAGCGCGCCTTCGAGCTCGGCCGGGAGCAGGCCCGGCACGAGGTGCACCCCTTCGAGCACCATCGACCAGCCTTCGGTGATCGCGCGGCGGAGGGCCGCCTCGACGCCGACGCACACGTGACTGCACTGGTCGACGAAGCCGACGATCGTGGGATCGCCCGTCACTTCCTTGTCGAGAGCCTCTCCCGCCTCGAAGCTCGAGAAGTGGATCGTCGGCATGAACTCCGGCGAGAAGAATGCGCGCATCGTCTGCCGAATGAAATCGGTGGACGCGACCCGTGTGATGCCGAGCCGATGCGCGACCTCGGCCGCGACGGTCGATTTGCCCGTGCCGGTGGAGCCACCGATCAACAGGACGATGGGCACGTCGAGCGACTGGAGGTCGGCGAGCCGGCGCAGCCGGCCGATCGCCCGTTCCGCCTCCTCGTCACCAAGCACCTCTCGCGCGAGCTCGTCGAGCCGGTCCACCTCGATCGCCGAGATCCCGCGCTCGGCGAGATCGAGCTCGATCCTCCGGGCCAGTTGGTAGGCGTGGTCGGCCAGGACTCCGGCGGCAATCAGCGCGCGCGCCATCAGCCCCTTCGAATACGGGAGACCATCGTCCCCGAGCGGCAGCGGCTCCCCGTGCCTGCGTTGGGTCATGCCACGACCGGCATCAGTCCGAGGAGCTGTTCGTCGAGGCCGGGCGCGACGACCTCATTGTGGGCGAGCGCAACCCTCACCCCGTGTGCGAGTGCATGCTCGACGACCACGTCGATCGCCGCAGCCTTCAGCTCGACCAGATAGGTGTCGGCAGCCACGAGGTCGCCGCGCAGCGCCTCGCGATCCGCGAGATTGGTCGAGACATGAACGACGTCCGCATCGAGATGCGAAACGTCGCGTGCGCCCGCGGTGAAGACGGCGACACGACCAGCGAGCGGCACGGTGCACCCGAGTCGCAGCTCGAAGTCCTCGATCACGACGTCGGAGATCAGCCGGCGGTAGGTGTTCAGGTAATCGTCGCCGGATTGGCCGCGGCCGACGACCAGAATTCGGCGATCGACGTCGATCGGCGGGATTGCGGCACCGCTGCCGTCGAAGACGACGACGTCGGGGCCTCGCTGAGCGGCGAGCGCGGCGCCTGCCGCGACGTTCGAGACGAACACCGCGCCGGCCAGTCCGCCACCCGCACGCCGGCACCCGATCGTGGGCACGCCGGCGAGAGCCGCGATCTCGAGATGGTCGGACGCCGCGTGTCGTCCCGCGCGCGAGCGCGCGACGAGATCCGCGAGCGACGGCGCGGAGTCGACGACCTCGGGATCCGGCGGGCCGCCGCGCCCCATCGCGACCACAACGACGCTCCGGTCGCGGGCCAGGAGCCGAGCCAGATGCGTCGTGACCGCAGTCTTCCCCACGCGCTTGCCCGTCCCGATCACCGCGATCGACGGCAGCTCGAACGGCTCGAGGACCGGCGGATCGAAACGGAAATCTGCACCGACATACGGAAGTCCCGCTGCCAGCGCGCGCGAGGCCCAGCGCATTCGCTCGGCCGGCCCGAGGACCGGCTCGTCGGAAAGGTCGACCACAACGTCGGCGCCGGCGAAGTCGTCGATGAGCGGCACGCCGTAGTCCTCGCTGCCACGCAGCTTCTCGGTGCCTCCGACCAGGATCGCGCCGACCCATTCATACGGGAGCGCCCGCAATGCGTCGCGCACCACCGGGGCGTAGTGCTCGCCGTCGATCAGTGCAACGGCCCTCACCGGCGCGCCGTCACCTCGCGTTCGATTCTGCCGGTGTACTTCTCGTATTCACCGCTGACCAGGTCGAACTGGATGATCCGCTCCTGCCCGTGGAACGGGTACCGCCGCCAGACCGTGGCGTGACTGCCCGAGACCTCGACGACGTTGTAACAGGGCCGGGTGTTGCCGCGCAGCCGCAGGGTGGAGACGGTTCCCGTGTTGACCACGAAGAGACTCTCCAGCTTCCACGCGTACGGCACGTGCTTGTGGCCGGAGAGCACGAGATGGACACCCGCGCGCTGCAGGCACTCGATCGCGTCACCGGCGTCGTAGACGACATTCCGCTCGCGTCCGGTGCCCGGGATCGGCAACAGATGGTGGTGCAGCACGAAGACGCGCAACTCGGACGGCTCGGCCGCGAATTGCTCCTCGATCCACCCGTAGCGGCCCCGCCCGATCTGTCCGTGGTCGAGATCCGGCTCGGTCGAATCGACGGCGACCACCGTCGCGCCCGCCTTCCGGAGCACCGAGCTTCTCTCCCCGATCAGCTCCTCGAAGTGCACGTAGCCGACGTTGCGAGAATCGTGATTGCCGGGAATCACGACGAGCGACTCGCACTCGATCCGGTCGAGATAGCGCTTCGCCTGGGCGAACTCCTCCTTGAAGCCGAAGGTCGTGAGGTCGCCGGAGCACACCACGATGTCGGGCTTCAGGTCGTTGATCTCGGCAATCGCTCTCTCCATCAGATCCGGCACGAAGTGCGGGTCTCCACAGTGGAGATCTGACAGATGAGCAATCGTCACACCCATTCGATTGAGTCTAGGGCATCCGAGGCCGCTGCTACCCTGGCCTCAGTGGTGCCGGAAACACCCGTTTTCCAGGCATATTGCGGCTCAGAGCCGCCGCGTTTCGCCAACCCCGCGGAGCTCGAGTATGCAAAAGTCCTCGACTGGTATGGCATTCCGTGGCAGTACGAGCCGACGACGTTCGTCCTGGAGCGCGACGACGAGGGGCGGGTCACCGAGGCGTTCTCGCCCGACTTCTACCTGCCCGACCAGGATCTGTATCTGGAGGTGACGGTGATGAAGCAGTCCCTCGTCACCCGCAAGAACCGGAAGTTGCGCAAGCTGCGAGCGCTCTACCCCGACGTCAAGTGCAAGCTGTTCTACGAGCGGGACTTCGAACGGCTCGCGGCCCGCTACGGGCTGCGGAAAGCGTCCTGAGCGCGCTGGCACAGCTCGACGAACGGATCGGCGAGGTCTTCCTCGACGGCGGCGAGATCGGCGGCCGGGTGCGCGAGATCGGCGCCGAGCTGGCGGGCAACTACCAGGGAAGCGAGCCGCTGCTCGTCGGCTCACTCAAGTCGTGCATCCCGTTCCTCTGCGATCTCTCGCGCGCGATCCGGATGCACCACCACCTCGACTTCATCGAGCTCGCCGGCTACGGCGAGGACGATGACGGCATCCGCTTCCTCAAGGACCTGAACACCGAGATCGAGGGACGCGACGTGGTGCTCGTCGATGCCGTGATCGACACTGGACTGACGATGCACTACCTCGTCCGGTCGATGAAGATCCGGAACCCGGCATCGCTTCACATCGCCACCCTGTTCGACCGCCCGTACCGGCGGCTGGTCGACGACCTGCCGGTTCGGTATGTGGGGTTCACGATTCCGGACGAGTTCTTCGTCGGTTACGGCTTCGAACTGGAGGAGCGGTACCGCAACCTGCCCGATCTGCGCCTCGTCCGCCGAGAAGTTTAGGTCCGGCTAAATTAACCGGGTGATCGCATCCCGGACCGGACTGCCGGAGGGCCTCCGCACCGTCGACGAGGCCATCCATCGCACGCGTTTTCGCATCCTTCCCTTCCTCGGGCCGGCCTTCATCGCGTGCGTCGCATACATCGACCCGGGCAACTTCGCGACGAACATCGCCGGAGGCTCACGGTTCGGCTACCGGCTCGTCTGGGTGATCGTCGCCGCCAACCTGCTCGCGATGCTGATCCAGACACTCTCGGCGAAGCTCGGGATCGCGACCGGGCGCAACCTGCCCGAACTCTGCCGTGAGCGGTTCTCAAGCCGCATGACGCTGTTTCTGTGGCTGCAGGCGGAGGCGATCGCGATGGCCACCGACCTGGCCGAGTTTCTCGGGGCCGCGATCGGCTTCCACCTCCTGTTCGGGTGGGGGCTCTTTCCGTCCGCACTGGTCTCGGGCGTCGCGGCGTTCCTGATCCTCAGCCTGCAGCGTTTCGGCTTCCGGCCCTTCGAGGCTGTGATCGCAGTGCTCGTCGGTGTGATCGGGGCGTGCTACGTCGCCGAACTGACGTTCGCTCACGCGGACTACGGCGCCGTGTTCAAACATGCCGTCGAGCCGAGTTTCGGAGGCAGCGACGGGGTACTGCTGGCCGTCGGGATCCTCGGCGCCACGGTGATGCCGCACGTGATCTACCTCCACTCCGCGCTCACGCAGGACCGCCTCGTGCCCGAGACGGACGAGGATGCGCAGACGCTCCTTCGCTACACGCGACTCGACGTCGTGATCGCGATGACGATCGCGGGCGTGATCAACGTCTCGATGCTCGTGATGGCCGCCTCGACGTTCTTCAAGAGCGGTCTCCTGCACGTCGACTCGCTGGACGGCGCACACAAGACGCTCCAGCCGATTCTCGGCAGCGCCTCGAGCGCGCTGTTCGCGCTCGCACTCGTCGCCTCCGGACTTTCGAGCTCGGCGGTCGGGACACTGTCGGGCCAGGTGGTCATGCAGGGCTTCATCCAGCGGCAGATCCCCGTTGCCGTCCGCCGGCTCGTCACGATGGTCCCCGCCTTCGTGGTGATCGGCATCGGTGTCGATCCGTCGCGCACGCTCGTGATCTCCCAGGTCGTGCTCTCGTTCGGCATCCCCTTCGCGCTGATCCCGCTCGTCGTCTTCACCGCCCGGCGCGACGTGATGGGGCCGCTCGTCAATCGCCGCGTCACGACGATCGCGGCCTCTGCGATCGCAGCACTGATCGTGGCGCTGAACATCTTCCTGCTCCTACAGACCTTCGCTCTCCTCTAGCGGGCAGTTCCCCGAAGACGCTCGGGCCGACGACCGGTTGCCGGTCGTATTCGAACTCGCCCCGCAACCGGATCCACCGTTTCTGCGTTTGGAAAGAAAACCTGCTCATTCGAAACAAGGAGACGACGAATTGCCCGCACTATTGCTCGTTCTGCTGGTGATCCTGGTGTTGTTCGTGCTCGGCTTCGCGGTCGTGAAGTTCCTGATCTGGGTCGCGATCATCCTCGCGATCATCTGGCTGATCGGCTTCTTCGTCCGCGGCGCCGAAGGCGCGCGCTGGTATCGCTGGTAAGGAATGGGGGGAGCACCTTCGGTTCTCCCCCCATGAACCCCCTCTCCGACACGTTTCGACTGCGGGTGAGCGAGCACGGGCAAAGCCCGCACTCGCGTCGAAACGATGTGCAGTTGCGCGGCCGCTTCACTGCAGCGTGATCCGACGCGAATGCCGGCTTGGCCGGCGTTCGCGTCGCCCTCGTTTTCCTAGAGGTATCCCATCGGGTCGACGGGGTTGCCGTCGATTCGGACCTCGAAGTGGAGATGCGGGCCGGTGCAGTGGCCGGTGCAGCCGACGTAGCCGATCACCTGGCCCTGCGCGACCTGCTCGCCGCAACTGACGGCGATCGAGCTTTGATGGCCGTACGCCGTCGCGAGGTTGCCACCGTGGTCGATGACGGTGAGGTTGCCGTAGCCGGATTCCCAGCCGCAGTAGATGATCGTGCCCGCGGCGGCTGCCTTGATCGGCGTGCCCATCGGGACGCCGATGTCGATGCCCTCGTGCATGCGGCCCCAGCGCCACCCGAACGGGCTCGTGATCGGCCCGCTCACCGGCCAGATCAGGCCGGACGCCGACGGTGTCGACGACGCGCCGCCGGAACGCTGCGCCTCAGCGGCCCGGATCCGGGCCGCGATGTCGTTCGAGGCCGCCTGGAGCGCGTCGATCTCGCTCGCCTCGGCCTGCTCCGCCGCCGTCAGCTTCGACAGGTCGGTGAGCTTGTTCTGCTTCGTCGACGACAGATCGCCGGCGGCACCGACGAGCTCGTTCTTCACATTGCGCGTCTGCGCCGTGCGCGCAGAGATGATCGCCGTCTCTCCCTGAACGGTCGCTCGTAGCCGCTTCGTCTTCGCGCGTGCAGCTCGGACCTGCAGCTTGGTGTAACCAACCTGCGCCGCGATGCGCCGATCCTGCTCACCGATCTCGTTCATGTACTGAACCTGGTCGAGGGCGTCCTGGATCGAACTCGAATCCAGAACAAGGTCGAGCGTCGAGGCCTGGTCGGACTCGTAGATGTCGACGAGCCGCTGGTTCAGATTGCCGACTGCGGTGGCGTACTGCTCCTTCAGGAAGCCGAACCTGTTCGTCTGGAGCCGGAAGAGCGCGTTGAGTGCCTCGAGCCGCCGCTGATGCAGCGCGAGATCGGCCTCGAGCGTCTGCAGCCGGAGCGACACGTCGCCGACCTTCGCCTCGAGCGCACGGATGCGGGCCGTGTACCCGGCGACCTGGTCGCGGAGCGCCTGCTCGTGCTGCTTCTGCGCGGCGAGCCGGTCCTGCAGCGAGGAGATCTGCGTGTCGATCTGATGCTTCCGCCCGATGTCCGACCCGAGCGCCGGTGTGACGCAAACGAGCCCGACGACGAGAGCGAGCGCGAACCGCCGCATAGACCGACGACTTCGCCGTCGCGGACGCCTACTCCTGCGGGAGCGTGGCCTCGTCGGGCGGCGGATACGGCTCGGGCACCGAAGCGGGCGCCGGCAGCGTGCCCTCGTCGGGCGGCGGATACGGCTCGGTGACGGGCTGCGGAACCGGTGGGCTGCCCTCGTCGGGCGGTGGCACCGGCTCGGCCGGCAGATCAGGTGTTTCGAACGCTGTCATGTCCTGAACGTAGCGCCGATCGCGCTCGATCGCCCGCAGCGCTCCCGCAACGGCTTGGCGCAGCGGCCCGACGAGCTCCCGGTAGTCCTCGTCGCCGATCTTGCCCGCCCGATGATCGAACTCGAGCTCCTTGAGCGCCGCGAGCGCCCGGTCGCGCTCCTCGACGAGACCGAGCCGCCGCACCTCGTCCTCCCCCGGCGCATCGAGCCGGTCGTCCTCGACGCTGGGCTCGCGCAGGAACGGCAGCGCGACGACCAGCACCACGAGAGCGGCCAGGAGGATCCCGAGGATGATGGTCATGCGCGCGCGGGCGCGAGCCGCGCGACCAGCCGCCGCTGCTCGCGCGCGTCGGGCCAGAGGGCAACGGCGGACCCGAGCAGGAACACGATGCCGGCGATCCAGATCAGGTTGACGAGCGGCTTCACGAGGATCTTCGCGTACACGACTTTCGTCTTCAGATTCACGTCGTCGGCGATCACGTACAGATCCTCCGCGCGCAGCCAACTCGTCTTGATCCCCACCTCACGCGACGGCTCCGGTGGGAAGAAGTACTGGTTGTCTCCAGACGAGAGCGAACCGTGCCAGCGTCCGCTGACGTCGAAGACTGCGCGTGTCTCGATCGCGTTCGGCGTTGGCGTGCGCCGCACGTCACGCAGCGTCAACGTGTAGCCGCCAATCGACGTGCTCTGGCCGGGAATCAGGCGAACCTCCTTCGAACGGCCGTACGCGCTCGACCCCGCGATGCCGATCGCGAGCAGGACGATCGCGGCGTGCACGATGTAGCCGCCGTAGCGGCGCCGGTTACGCGCGATCAGCGTGAACACCGAGCCGGTGACCCGTGTCCCGCGGACGAGCTCGAGCACGATCGACGCGAGCACGAAGGCAGAGAACGTGTAGGCGATCAGCCCGGGCTTCGACGAGCCGGCTCCCGCAAACGCCAGTGCGATCCCACAGGCGACGGTCACGACAAGCGGCCAGGCGAGCGTGCGCGCAAGCGCGCGGACGCTCGTCTTCCGCCACGCGATCAGCGGCCCGACTCCCATCAGGAGCAGGAGCGGCAATCCGAATGCCCGCAGGAAGAAATCGTAGTAGGGCCTTCCGATCGTTCGCGACTCGCCCTTCACGAGCTGCGTCACGATCGGGAACAGCACGCCCCAGAGCACGGTCAAGCAGAGGGCGACCAGCAGCAGGTTGTTGTAGAGAAACGCCGCCTCGCGCGAGAGCGCGGACTCGAGCTTCGTGCGCGCCTTCAGGAGCGGCAGGCGCCACATGATCAGCACCAGCGAGAAGATCGTCGAGAGGACGACAAATGCGAGGAACCACGACCCGATCGGGCTCTTCGCGAACGAGTGAATCGAGTTCACGACACCGGAGCGCGTCAGGAACGTCCCGAAGACCGAGAGCTCGAACGCCAGCGCGACGAGCACCATGTTCCAGACCTTCAGCATGCCCTTGCGCTCCTGGATCATCACGGAGTGCAGAAAGGCTGTCGCGGCGAGCCACGGCATCAGGGCAGCGTTCTCGACAGGATCCCAGGCGTAGTAGCCGCCCCAGCCGACCTCCACGTACGCCCAGTGCGCGCCGAGCAGCTGACCGAAGCCGAGGAAGGCCCACGCGGCCAACGTCCACCGGCGGGTCGCGACGATCCAGCGTTCGTCGGTGTGACCGGAAAGCATCGCGCCCGCTGCGAACGCGAATGGGATCGACAGCCCGACGTACCCCAGGTAGAGCATCGGCGGATGCGCGACCATGTACGGGTTCTGGAGGCTCGGCGTCAGACCCGCGCCGTCGAGGGGCGCGGTCTGCGTGTCGAACGGGCTCGCAACGGCGACGAGCACGAACCCGAAGAACGCCGCGATCCCGCCCAGGACTGGGACGACCCAGGCTGTCAGGTCACGCATCAGCTTGCGGTTCAACGCGACGGCGAGAGCACCGTAGCCGGTGAGCACGAGGAGCCACAGGAGCAGCGACCCCTCCTGCCCTCCCCAGAATGCGCTCAAGGTGTAGGCGGTCGGCAGGGTCCGGTTGGTGTGCGCGGCGACATACGCGAACGAGAAGTCGTGGCGCACGAGTGCGGTCGCGAGCACGATCGCCGCGATCAACGTGGAGCCGAAGCTGCAGTACAGCGCGTTGCGCGCGGACGCCGCAAGACGGCGTCGATTCGTCCGCGCGGACATCGTGCCGGCGACGAGCGCATAGACCGACAGCCCGAGACTGACCACCAGGGCCGCGCGGCCGAGGTCAGCCATCTAGGACGGTGTGGTGGTTGCCGTGTACTTGGACGGGCACTTGGTGAGGATGTCCGTCGCACTCAGTCGGCCGTTGGCGAAGCTGCCGCTCGCGACCACGCTGCGACCGACCTTGAAGAGCGGCGGCGGATCCGCGCCGTGATAGACGACCGGGACGACCCCACTCTGGCCGTCGATGTTCTTGAGGCTGAAACGCAGGCCGCGCGTCGAGTGCGACTCGCCGCGGATCGGCCCGACGACGACTCCGACAACCGCGAGCTTGCCGGTGTGACCGGCGATCTGGTGCGGCGTCAGCGTCGGGGTCGAGTTGCCGGCAACCGCGGTGTAGAGGAGAAAGACGGCGAGGACGGCCGCGACCGCCAGGGCGACGACGAGCCGCGCGGGGCTGCGCGTGGGCACGGCCCGAGTCTAGCTAGACGTCGGCGTTCGCGGTCTGTCTGCGCGCCGGGACCCGATAGCCGTGATCGGCACAGAGCGACCCGGGCAGATCCTCGGTGAGGGCGTCGCAGTAGCCCTTCCCGTACGCCGCACGCATGAACGCCGCGACGACGTCCAGCGACCACTCGCTGATCCCCGCGGCTTCACGCCAGAGGTCGGCGAGCCGGAGGTCGATGTCGAGCTCGAGGAGATCGATCCGTGAGGGTCCCGTAGACACGCGCCTTCAGAGTAGGAAGTCCGTCGGACGGACCTGTGAAAGCCGGGCGCAGGCTACGCGCCGCCGCACTTTGACACCAGTGTCACGAACTCGCTCGGGCCGGCGATACCCTTCTTACCGCGTCAATGCCTCGTCGCATCCACTACGGACCTGCCCGCGTACCGTCCCGCGAATCTCCCGCGGCAGCGGTCGCCGCACTGCTCGAACAAGGCCACTCGGCCTGCGAGATCGACTTCGAGGGCCGCTTCTGGATGGATTACGACTTCGCAGCGGCTCTGGGCGAGCGTTGTGCGGCGAACGACATCGCGTTGTCCGTGCACGCGCCGATCGCCGGCTTCATGGGCCACGCCGAGCGGGGCAAGAAGCTGAACATGGCTGTCGGCATGCTCGACCATTCGGCCGGCATCGCGAAGGCAGCGGGCGCCGAGCTGGTCGTGTTCCACCCGGGCTTCCTCCTCGGCCGAACGCGGGGGGACGCGATCGCCTCGGTCGTCGAACAGCTGGCCGAGCTGCGAGAGCGGCTCGAAGGAAAAGATCGCGCCGTGCCGTTCGGCATCGAGGTGATGGGCCGTGTGCGCGAGCTCGGCTCGATCGAGGATGTGTGCGAGATCGCCTCACAGCTCGACTGGGTTCGGCCCGTCATCGATTTCGCGCACATGCACGCGACCTCGGACGGCGCCTTCCTCTCGGTCGAGCCGTTCGTGGCGGCGCTCGCGCAGGCGGACGCGGTGCTCGAACCAGGTGCGCCCTTCCACATCCACTTCTCAGACATCAAGTTCGCGAATCGCAACGAGACGAAGCACCTGCCCTACGGGGAGGGAACATTGCGCGCCGAGCCGCTACGCGACGCCCTGATGCAGTTCGAGCGTCCCGCAACGGTCATCTCCGAGTCTCCCACCCCCGAATCGACCGCTTCCATCAAGGAGATCCTCGGCGCATAGCTAGTCTCCGGGCGGTGCTCGACCCGAAGGTCTTCAAGGCGTACGACGTCCGCGGGCTTCACCCGTCGGAGCTCGACGAGGCCGGCGCGTACGCGATCGGACGGGCCTTCGTCGACCAGTTCGAGCCGAGCTCGATCGCGGTCGGGCGAGACGTGCGCCTCTCCTCACCTTCGATGGCGGCAGCCGTGATCGAAGGGGCTGCGGATGCAGGCGCCGACGTGCTGGATCTCGGGATGGTCGGAACGGAGATGCTCTACTTCGCGGTCGGCGAGCTGGCCCTCGACGGCGGCGTGATGGTCACCGCATCGCACAACCCGAAGCAGTACACCGGGATGAAGATCGTGCGGCGGGGTGCGTTGCCCGTGGGCGGAGAGTCCGGATTGTTCGACGTGCGCGACCGTGCAATCGCGGCTGCCTGGCGTGACGCCTCCCGCGGCGAGGTTCGAGCGGAGGACATCTGGGACCGGTTCGTCGACCGCGTGCTCTCGTTCGTCGATCTCGACGCGCTGCGCCCGTTGCGAATCGTGATCGATGCGGCGAACGGGATGGCCGGCGTCATGCTGCCACCCGTGCTTTCGCGGTTGCCGATGCTCGACATCGTGAGTTGTTACTTCGACCCGGACGGCACGTTCCCGAACCATGAGCCCAACCCGCTTCTCCCGGAGAACCGCGAATTCATCATCGGCAAGACGCGCAGCGAAGGCGCAGATTTCGGCGTTGCCTACGACGGTGATGCGGATCGGTGCTTCTTCGTCGACGACACCGGCGAGTTCGTCCCAGGGGACTTCGTCACCGCCCTCTTCGCGGAGACGATCCTCGCCCGCGAGCCCGGCGGAAAGGTGATCTATGACGTTCGCGCATCCCGCGCCGTGCCGGAGACCATCGAGCGAGCCGGCGGCATCCCACTGATCAATCGCGTCGGTCACGCTTTCATCAAGCAGCGAATGCGCGAGGTGGACGCGGTCTTCGCCGGTGAGGTTTCGGCGCACTACTACTTCCGCGACTTTTCCCAGGCCGACTCGGGCACTGTTCCGTTCCTTCTGATGTGCGAGCTCGTCTCACGCCGCGGCAAGCTGAGCGGCGCGCTCGCGCCCTTTCGCGCCAAGCACTTCATCACCGGAGAGATCAATACGCCCGTTGCGGATGTCCCGGCGAAGCTCGGGGAGCTCGAAGCTCGTTTCGGTGCCGAGGGCCGCGTCACCCACCTCGACGGGCTCTCGGTCGATTTCGACGACTGGCATTTCAACGTTCGCCCTTCGAACACGGAGCCGCTGCTGCGCCTGAATCTCGAAGCGAGCTCGCAGGAGCAGATGGACGAGAAGCGCGACGAGGTTCTCGGCGTGATCCGGGCGTGATCGAGCTCGGCCACCTGACCGACCGGAAGCCGCCGTATCGTTACGCGGCCTACCAGCGCGTCGGATTCTCCGAGACCGACGCACAGGGCGTCGTCTACTACGGCCGCTACATGCCGTACTTCGACGTCGCCCGCACGGAGTTTCACCGCCACCTCGGGCGTGTGCACCTCGGTGGCGTCGACTTCGCGATGCGCGCGGTCACGGTCGAGTACGTCGCAGGCGCCCGGTTCGACGATCTGCTCGAGATCTTCGTGCGCATCGAGCGCATCGGGACGACGAGCATCACCTACGACCACGCGGCCTACCGCGCGGACGACGACGGCGACACACTGATGGCGACGGCGAAGGCGACGGTCGTCTGCATCGCTCTCGACGAGCGCAAGGCGGTTCCGGTGCCCGAAGCATTCCGCGAGCAGATCGCCGCGTTCGAAGCTTCGCGCTAACGTGGCCTCTCGGCGACCGACCGGCTATCCCCCGGACGAGGTACCCCGCGCGCCGTCGTCTTGATCACTCGAACGAGGGAACGCGTACACCTCGGTGCGGTAGCGAAACGAAAACGGATCGGTGAGTCCGCCTGCGAGAGCACGCACCCGCGCAAGCAGCTCGCCACGCCGGCGGCCGCAACCGGATGAACCCGGTTCACGAGGGGGTGACGCGATACGCGTCGAACACGGCCTCAAGGTTGCGCAGCGCCGTGAGCAGGGTGCGAAGCCCCTTCACGTCGCCGACCTCGGCCGTGTACCAGTTCTTCGCCAGCTGGTCCTCGACGACACCGCCGTACCCGACGATGTTCGCGCCGTGCTCCGCGAACGTCCGTGCCACGTCCTCGAGGAGACGCGGGCGGTCCCACGAGTCGACCGCAATCTGGACACGGAAGCTCTTCGCCGAGGCTGCGCCGTCCCAGTCGACCTGCGTGAAGCGCTCGGGGCTCCGGCGAAGCGCCTTCACGTTCGGACAGTCGTCGCGGTGGATCGTGATCCCCTTGCCCATCGAGATGTAGCCGACGATCGGGTCACCCGGTACAGGGGTGCAGCACTTGGCGAGCCGGACGAGCACATCGGTGACGCCCGGTACCACGACGCCCATGTCGGAACCGGAGACCGGTTGCGTCTTCGGCGCCTTGGTGACGACGGGCGCCTCTTCGGCGACCTGCTCCGTCTTCAGCCGCTGAACCACCTTGTTGACGATTGCGCCGGGCTGCAGCTTGCCCGAGCCGAGCGCGAGGTAGAAGTCCTCCGCTTTCTTGAAGCCCGTCTCGCGGATCACCTGCGCAAGCGTCGCCGAGCCGCGCAGCTTCGCGTACGGCAGGTTCTGCGCCTTCAGCGCCTGCTCGAGCGCCTCCCGGCCCTTGTGCTCGGCGTCCTCACGCGTCTCGCGCGAGAACCACTGCCGAATCTTGTTGCGGGCACGCGAGCTCTTCGCAAGGGACATCCAGTCGCGTGACGGGCCTCGCCCCTGCTTCGACGTGAGGATCTCGACGAAGTCGCCGTTCTTCAGCGTGTAGTGCAACGGAACGATGCGTCCGTTGATCTTCGCCCCGACCGTACGGTGACCCACATCCGTGTGCACGGCGTAGGCGAAGTCGATCGGCGTCGCACCGGCCGGCAGCGTCTTGACCTGGCCCTTCGGCGTGAACACGTGCACTTCTTCGTCGAAGAGGTCGGTCCGGAACGTCTTCATGAACTCGCGGGGATCCGCTTCGTCGGTCGTCCCCTCGTCCATCAACTGCTTGACCCAGGCCACCCACTCGGCGTCCTTGTCCTTCTTGCCGCGCTTGTAGAGCCAGTGCGCCGCGACGCCGAATTCGGCCGTCTCGTGCATCTCCCGAGTGCGCACCTGGATCTCGAGCGGCCGGCCCTGCGGTCCGATCACCGTCGTGTGCAGCGCCCGGTAGCCGTTGAACTTGGGCATTGCGACGAAGTCCTTGAAGCGCCCCGGCATCGGCTTCCACAGCGAATGGATCAGGCCGAGCGCGCCGTAGCAATCGCGGGTTCCCTCGTCGGCGCCGCGCTCGACGATCACGCGCATCGCGGTCAGGTCGTAGATCTCGTTGAACTCGCGGCCCTTCTTGGCCATCTTGTCGTAGATCGAATAGAAGTGCTTCGCGCGGCCTGAGATCTCCGCCGGGATGTCGACCTTGTCGAGCTCCTTCTGCAGCACCACCGCCGCCTCGCGCACATGCTCCTCGCGATCGGTGCGCCGCTCGGCGACCATCTGCTTGATCTCCTCGTACTTGCGCGGATGCAGCGTCTGGAACGCGAGATCCTCGAGCTCCCACTTCAGCGCATGAATACCGAGACGATGCGCGAGCGGCGCGTAGACCTCGAGCGTCTCGCGCGCCTTCTGCAACTGCTTCTGCTTGCCGAGGTATTCGATCGTCCGCAGGTTGTGCAGTCGATCGGCGAGCTTGATCAGGATTACGCGGAGATCCTCCGCCATCGCGACGATCAGCTTGCGGTAGTTCTCAGCCTCTGCATGCTCGCGGCTCTGGAAGCGGACTCGGGTCAGCTTCGTGACGCCCTCGACCAGCTGGGCGATCTCGTCGCCGAACTCGGCCCGGATCTCGTCGATCTCCTTGTCCGTGTCCTCGACGACGTCGTGGAGGAGCGCCGCTGACAGGGTCGCCTCGTCGAGCTGCAGGCTCGCGAGGATCTTCGCCGCGCCCCACGGGTGGTAGATGAACTCCTGGCCCGACTGGCGCACCTGGCCGGCGTGCGCGTCAGCGGCGTACTGGAAGGCCCGCGTCAGGAGCTCGCGGTCGGCGTCCGGCTTGTACGCCTCGACTTCGGCGATCAGCTCGTCGACAAGATCTTGATGGCGTTCCAGAACGGCCATCGATCCAGTGTACCCCTGGCATTCACAGGCCCCCGTAACCCCTCAGGAGGAAACGCCGTTCTGCCGATGAATGAAAGGAGCCATGTTCAAGCGCCGCAGGCAGACCAGGAAGCTGATCCAGGTCGCCCGCATGTTGCGGGCGCTCGACACCGCGGCCTCGCGCCCGATGACGAGCCGGCGCCGCGCGCGGGTCATGGTCGGCCGCTCCTGAGACCCACGGCGCTGCTTGCGGCGCCGATCAGGCAGCCGCGGCCAGCGCGGGCTTCGCCTCGAGCAGCATCCTGAACGTCGGCGACTCGAGCAGGCTGCGCCGTGCACCGTCGGCGAGCTCGAGCTCCTCGAAGATCTGCCGTGCCTGCGGCGTCCACGCCGTCTCACCGGCCTTCCACTGACCGCCGAGCCAATCGCGCAACTCGTCGAAGCCGTCGACAGCGTCGAAGACGCGCCGCACGAGCAACTGGGGCGAGGAAACCCCGTTCCAGCGGTTCTCCTGCAGGCGAAACGCGACGTCGTAGCGGCCTTCGCGGCGGAAGCGGTCGATCTGCCCGCCCATGCCGAAGGCGATCGCCGAGCCGGAATCGCGACCCCGCTGGCGCACACGGAAGCGCAGGTGCTTGCCGTCGCCGACCGTGGAGAGGTCGGCGAGCTCGCACCCGTCGACGAGCAGCAGCACCCCCGGGTTGCCCAATCCGAACGGCGCGAGGCGGCCGAGCTCACCGGCCAGCTCGAGATTCAGTCTCGCGCCGGGGACGATCGCGTCGACGCGCGTCACCGGCCGCAGGTCGTCGTCGGTGAGGGCATTGTCGGCGTGGTCGGCGAATGCCGCAGCGAACGTCTCGACGCGATCGCCGGCGATCGTCAGCCCGGCCGCGGCACGATGGCCGCCAAAGCGCTCGAGGTGGGCCGCGCAGGCGCCGAGCCCGGCGTGCAGATCGAAGGCCGGCACCGAGCGTCCGGACCCCCTCCAATTCCCGTCTCGACCGGCGATCATCACGACGGGCCGGTTGTAGCGCTCGACGAGGCGCGACGCAACGATGCCGATCACTCCCTCGTGCCAGCCTTCGCCGGCGACGACGTAGCCGCGGCGGCGGCGGCGTGCCTCCGGCCACGACTCGACCTGGGCGACCGCCTCACGGAGGATCCGCTCCTCGACCGCCTGCCGTTCGCGGTTCAGCGCCTCGAGCTCCTCGGCGAGCTGGTATGCCTCGCGATCGTCCTCGGTGAGCAGAAGCGCCAGCGCGGCCTCGGGACGGCAGAGCCGGCCGGACGCATTGATGCGCGGCGCGAGCCGGAAGCCGATCGACGATTCGTCGATCGAGGCGGGGTCGACGTGGCCGACGCGCATCAGCGCCCGTAGGCCGGGCTTCCGCGTCTGTGCGAGGCGCCGGAGGCCGAGCAACGCCAGCGCACGGTTCTCGTCGACGAGCGGCACGACGTCGGCGACGGTTGCGAGCGCGACCACGTCGAGGTGGCGTTCGAGGAACGGATGGTCGGCGCCGAGGAGAGCCTGGGCGAGCTTCCAGACGACGCCCGTGCCGCACAGCCCGGTGAACGGGTAGTCCCCCTTCAACGGTGCGACCACGGGACAGTTGGGGAATCCGTCGGCCGGCCGGTGGTGGTCGGTGACGACGACCTCCAACCCGAGCGAGTGGGCGTGCTCGACTTCCGCGAGCGCGGTGATCCCGCAGTCGACCGTCACGATCAGCTCGAAGCCTTCTTCCGAGAGCCGCGTGAGGGTGTCGGTGTTCAGGCCGTAGCCTTCCTCGAAGCGCGACGGAAGATGCCATGCCACGTCCGCATTCAACTCGCGCAGCAGCAGGACGGCGAGCGCGGTCGCACAGATCCCGTCTGCGTCGTAGTCGCCGTGCACACAGATGCGCTTGCCGGACTGGACGGCTGCGGTGATCGACTCGACCGCCTCGCGCATGTCCCCGAGCACGAACGGATCGTGGCCGGGCAGCGCGCCCGCGAGAAAGCGGCGCGCGTCCGCAGGCTCGTCGTAGCCGCGCCGGACGAGCACGGACGCCGTCACCTCGTCGAGCGACAGTGCCCCGGCGAGAGCTCGCACACGCGCGTGCGAGCATGGTTCGAGCTGCCAGGTTCCGGACGCCATGTCTCCGCGACGGTACGGACGCGATCGGACAGAAGACCCTGGAAACTGGTTGAATTGCGGCTCTCGTGCTCCGGACGCTCGCCGCGATCGTCGCAGCAGCAGGGCTGGCCTGCGCAGCTGCCCCTGCCGCCGAGCGAACGCACACGATCCCGGCCGACGTCACGGTGGCAGGGCTGCGCGTCGGCGGATTGAGCGCCGAGCCCGCGCGCGCGGCAATCGACGCGGCCTTCCAGCGGCCCGTCACGATCGTCTTCCAAGGCCGGCGGACGACGATCGACCCGGCCGAGGTCGGGGCTGCGATCGACGTCAACACCGCCGTCGGCTCGGCGCTCGCGGCCACCCCGCAGAGCCGGATCGCCCTCCCCGTCACCTACTCCCGCGCCCGGGCGGCACGAATCGTCGACCGGATCGCGAAGCGCGTCGACCGCCCGGCCGTGGCTGCGCGCGTGATCGGCGCCACCGCAGCAGGCCCCGAGTTCATCCCGGCAAAGCCGGGCGTCGCAGTCGACGTGAACGCGATGCGCACGGCGATCGCGCAGCTCCTGGGCGACGGGGCGCGCGCGCCGTTGCGACTCCTCACGCGCACCGTGCCGGCACACCGAACGGTCGCACATTTCGGCCCGGCGATCGTCGTGACCAGGAGCACCAACACGCTACGCCTCTACAGCGGCCGCAAGCTGGTGCGCACGTTCCCGGTCGCGACCGGACAGGCGATCTACCCCACGCCGTCGGGCGTCTGGCGGATCATGAACAAGCAGCGCGACCCTTGGTGGTACCCGCCGACCTACGACGCGTGGGCGAAGGGGCTGAAGCCGGTGCCACCCGGCCCGTCGAACCCGCTCGGCACGCGCTGGATGGGGCTCAACGCGCCCGGCGTCGGCATCCACGGAACCGACGCCCCCACGTCGATCGGCTACAGCGCCTCGCACGGCTGCATTCGCATGCATGTCCCCGATGCGGAGTGGCTCTTCGAGCACGTCCAGGTCGGGACACCTGTGGTCATTCTCTAGGGAGCGAGACGCCGAGCCACGTCAGCACGGCGACCAGACCGACGAGCGCTACCAGGCCGCCGTAGACCCATTTCGGGTGTCCCAATTCGCGTACCGTCGCCGCGAACGCCCGACCGAGCAGAATCAGCACCGCGCCGACGAGCCCGATCCCGACGACGAGCCCCGGCAGCCAGATGACGAGACGCTCCCAGTTGGGGGCGGCGGCGAGCACAGTCATTACCATGGCATCGTGCCCGAATCGCTTCCGTCACCCGATTCGAACTACAGCTCCGGCAACGATTACGTCGTGGAGTTCCTCGGCTACCGGTTCTCGTTCAGCGGCACCGACTTCGAAGGCCGCGTGGTCGCCGCGGCGGTCAAGCTGGGCGTCGTCGAGGGCTCCGACCTCGACGAAGACGAGACCGCCGACCTCGTCGCGCTGGCCGCGCAAGGCATGGTCGAGGAGCCGTTCTCACGGCTCGGCCGCTACCTCGTCCGCAACTGGGAACGTGTGTCGCTCGTCGACGGCGAGTCACTCGTCTACTGGCTGCGCAAGCTGATCTTTCGCGGGGCGTGGCTCGACCACCAGGTCAAGCGCGGTGCGCTCGAGGTCGTCTGGGACGAGAGCGAGGCCGAGTTCGCGTATCAGCACCCGGGCGGTGGCGGCCGGCCGTTGCTCGAGCTCGCACCGGTTCCGTCGTGGCACGAGCTGCAGTTCCGGCAGTAGTTCCGGCGGTCGGCGGCTGCGCCTACCTGGCGCTCCTGCTCGCGCTCGACCGCTACGCCACCTATCCCGAGCAGCTCGCGCTCGGTGTGCTCACGTTCGTCGTGCTCGGCGCCGCCCTCACGCGCGTACCGGCGGAGCGCCGCGCCCAGGCGCTCGCCGTGGTCGCGTTCGCGACGATCGGCGAAGTGACGGGCTCGCTCGCCTGGGGCGTCTACAGCTACCGGCTGCACAACCTGCCGCTCTTCGTCCCGCCGGCGCACGGGCTCGTCTACCTCACCGGCCTCTCGGTCGCGCTCGCGTTGCGGCAGCACACGCGCATGCTCGTCACGACGGCGGCCGTTGCGGCGGCCGCCTGGGGCGTGCTCGGGCTGACGGTGCTCCCACGACGAGACGTCGCAGGCGCGGTCGGCGTGCCCCTGCTGCTCGTCTTCCTCTGGCGCGGCCGTAATCGCGCGGTCTATGCCGGCGTGTTCCTCGTGGTCGCGTCACTCGAGCTGTACGGCACCGCAATCGGCACCTGGCACTGGGCGCGCGAGCTGCCCGGCCTCGGCGTCCCGGACGGAAACCCGCCAAGCGGAGTCGCGTCCGGCTACGTGTGGTTCGACGTGATGGCACTCCTGACGGCGCCGGTCGCGCTCCGCCTGCTCACGAAACGTCGAGCTTCGCGAACTCGGCGTGAAGGCGAGCAGCCTCTCTCGAGCACCACTCCCGCGTGAGCGCGACGCTCAGCTGAGCCGACGCCACATCGGCGAGGCGCAAGCCGAGGCGACGGCAGAGCAGTGTGAACCCGCGCGGTCCAGCATCCGTATGGGCGACGAGCATCACGCCGCGGGCAAGGCTCTGGAGCTCGAGGAGGTAATAGGAGCGAATGCCCTGCTCTTCGTCGAGCGGACGCGGAAGCGGGACGATGCTCGCGTCCTGGACACAGTAGGGGAACCGCCCTTCTTCCAGCACGCCTCGTAGCGCGGCGGCGACCTGGTCGACCGGGGCGTGCAGCGTCCAACCGCGGTCGACGACCTCGAGCCGGTCGCCCTGCGCGAGATAGACCGCGGCGATCTCACAGGAGAGCGACTCGGCCGCGATCATCCCGAGGGAGCGCATCACCGACTCCACGGTGTCTCCCTGCGAGAGCATCGCGGACCGCACGGCCTCGAGCTCCTCCAGCTCGTCGGCCAGACGTTTGGCGGGCGTCACCGCTTCCACCGCGTCGGCCGCCATCGTCGCCGCCGACGAGAGCGCGTCGTTGGTGGCGTTGTCCAGTGCCGCGTCGTCCGCGCCGAAGACGACGACCACGTCGTTCGTCACGGGCACGACCGCCGCTGCCTGCGCGTAGTACGGGCCGAAGACGAGCTCCTTGCCTCCACCGTGCGTGAGCCGCACCGGGCTGCGCGTCGTCAACGCCTCGCCGAGCGACGCCTCGTCGTCGCTCGTCACGTCGATCAGGCCGGCCCAGCCCGCGCCACGGCCGCTCCCCCCGAAATGCACGAACCGGTTGCCGGTGACCCGGCGCAGGACGAACAGGTCGCACGCGCCGACTGAGGCGGCTGCGGCATCGGCCCGAGGTGTGGCGCCGGCCATCGTCGCAGCCTAGAAGAGGCGCGACGAGTCGGGGATGGCACCGAGATGGGCACGGCCCAGATCGGTGACCATCCGGCCGCGGGGCGTTCGCTGGAGGAAGCCCAGCTGGAGCAGGAACGGCTCATAGACGTCCTCGATCGTCTCCGACTCCTCGCCGAGCGCAACGGCGAGCGTCGACAGCCCGACCGGCCCACCGGCGAACTTCTCGACGACACAGCGCAGAAGCTCGCGGTCGAACCGCTCGAGGCCCGCACCGTCGACTTCGAGCAGCGTCAGTGACTCCTCGGCGATCGCCGTCGTCACGATCCCCTGGTGGCGCACCTCGGCCACGTCACGCACCCTTCTCAGGATGCGGTTGGCGATGCGCGGCGTGCCGCGCGACCGCCGGGCGACGAGCTCCGCTGCATCCTCGGCGACCTCGACGCCGAGGATCGACGCTGACCGGCGCACGATCGCCGCCAGCTCGACGGGGGTGTAGAGGTCGAGGCGAAAGGTCAGCCCGAACCGGTCGCGGAGCGGCGTCGTCAGCAGACCGGTTCGCGTGGTCGCCCCGATCAGCGTGAACGGCGGCAGATCGAGCGTGAGCGTCCGGGCGGCCGGCCCCTGCCCGACGATGATGTCGAGGCGGAAGTCCTCGAGCGCCGGGTAGAGGATCTCCTCCGCGGCGCGGTTCAGCCGGTGGATCTCGTCGACGAACAGCACGTCGTTCGGCTCGAGCGACGTGAGGATCGCGGCGATGTCTCCTTTGCGCTCGAGCGCGGGCCCTGCCACCTGCCGGATGCCGACGCCGAGCTCGTTGCGCACGATCTGAGCGAGCGAGGTCTTGCCCAGCCCCGGCGGCCCCGCCAGCAGAACGTGATCGAGCGCCTCGCCGCGCGCCTTCGCGGCCTCGAGCGCGATCGACAGCTGCTCCTTCACCCGTTCCTGCCCGACGAAGTCCGACAGGTCGCGCGGGCGCAGCGACCGCTCGAGCTCTTCCTCGCCGCTGTCGTGAACGACGGCGGCCAGCAGCTCGCTCATGCTTACGCCACCTTCCGCAGGACCGCGCGCACCTGCTCTTCGACGGACAGGGCAGGATCGACGTCCGCGAGCGCCCGATCGGCATCGAGCAGGGACCAGCCGAGCCCGACGAGTGCGTCGCGGGCGACGAGATCCTCACTAGCCTCCGTCGTGTCAACGACGGAGGCAAGCTTCTCCTTCAACTCGAGCACGACACGTTGTGCTGTCTTCAGCCCGATGCCGGGGATCGCCTGGAACCGCTTGACGTCGTCTCGGGCGATCGCGCGGCGCAGCTCTGTCGGCGTTGATCCGGAGACGATGGCGAGCGCGACCTTCGGGCCGACGCCGGAGACCCCGAGCAGGAGCTCGAAGAGCTCGCGCTCCTCCGCGGTCGCGAAGCCGTAGAGCGCCAGCGCGTCCTCGCGAACGACGGTGTGGATCTCGATCGTGACGTCTCCGTCGCCCAGGCGTTGAACGGACGGCGTGGCGCTGACGAGATAGCCGACCCCGTTCACGTCGAAGACGAGGCCCTGCCCCGCACGCCCCGCGATTCGGCCGCGCAGCCGCGCGATCATGCGGAGAGCCTCATGAGGGGCGGCATGAGCGCGTGGCAGATCGCGACCGCCAGCGCGTCGGCCGCGTGGCTCGGCGTCGGCACCTCGTCGAGTGCGAGGATCGCCTTCACCATCTTCCCCACCTGCTGCTTGTCGGCACGGCCGTAGCCACAGACCGACTGCTTGACGCGCGCCGGAGCGTACTCAGCGCACGCGACGCCGACGGACGACGCGGCGACGAGCACGGCTCCCCGTGCCTGTCCGACGGAGAGTGCGATGCGGGCGTCTGCGCCGACGAACGACTCCTCCAGGGCGACGGCATCCGGAGCGTGTTCCTCGATCAGCTCCTGGACGCCCGTGAAGATCGTGAGCAGACGAACTTCCGGGCGGTCGCGCGCCGACGTTTGCCACCACCCGTGGCACGTGGCCCTGAGGCGCCCGCCGCTTTCGTGGACGATTCCGTACCCGCACGCTGCCGTCCCTGGGTCGATGCCGAGAACCTTCACGAGGACACGTTAGGCACCGCTTCGGACGTTCCTTCGAGCCGCAGCGACGGTGATTCGTCAGTCGAGGTGCGGACTCTCCTGCCGCTGTCCTGGCTCGTGATAGCGGTCTGCGTGGTAGGCGAACGGGCTCAGCTCGAAGAGCGAGTACGCCACGATTGCGAGGATCGCGAGCACGAAGGCGATCGTGATGACGGTGCCGAGCATGTCTCCTCCTTTCGGTCTTCCCACTCTCCTCTCGCGGCAGGTTGCATCAATCGGCACGAACCCTGACCCCTCGTCAGCGAAAACGCTGAGCCGTCTATGAGGCGTCGCGCTCGAGCACCACTTCGTATTCGTTGACCGAGACCCGGCGCATGCTGCCGGCGTCCGGGGGGCTCATGCCCTCGAACACTGCCGCGGCGGCCCGCAGGTCCTCCTCGGAGCCGAAACGGGTGGCGACCACGAGCGTCCCCGTGGCGCGGTCGGCGAGGACGGTGATCCGCTTGGCGGCGACACCGGGAGGCGCACCGTCGGCGCTGCGAATCTCGCCGACCAGCGCGTCGATCGCTGCCTCGTCGGCTTCGAAGGTGACGACGCGTGCGTACTCGGCCATTGCTTCCTCCTTGGCTTGGGGGTTCGAGCGGAGACTACGGCACGGGCCGTCGGATGCGAAACGCCCGCCGCGGCGCCGAAGTCGCCGCTCAGTCCTCGCCCAGCGGCCTGCGGAGAACCCACAGCAGGGTGGTCGAGATCGTGGCCGGCGCGGGGTCCGCTGCATCGTCCCCACCGATCCCGCTCAACCTGGCCGCCGCATCCTCGAGACGGCCGAGAGCACGGGGCCTCGGCAGGCTGCCACCGCCGGGGTCCGGCACCGGTAGACCGCGGACATCCGGCGCGACACTGACGAGCTCCCAGCCGTCGCGACCGTACTCGTTGAGCGTCTCGGTGTACTGCCCGTCGCTCAGGGAGACGACCTTGTACTCCCAGCGCTGCATCACGAAGAATCCCGGCGACTAGCCGGCGACGGCCTCGAGCACCTGCTCGGGGATGTCGAAGTTCGCGTAGACGTCCTGGACGTCGTCGTTGTCCTCGAGCTCGTCGATCAGGCGCATCACCTGGCGCGCCTTCGCTTCGTCCTCGACGGCGACGGTCGTCTTCGGGACGAGCATGAGCTCGGCCGAGTCGACCGTGAAGCCGGCTGCCTCGATCGCGCCGCGCACGCTCGAGAGCGACTCCGGCGCAGAGGTCACCTGGAAGACGTCGCCGTCGCGCTCGAGGTCGTCGGCCCCGCCGTCGGCCGCAACGAGCAACAGCTCTTCGTCGTCCACGCCGTCGGCCGGCACCACGACCACGCCCCGCCGGTCGAACTGCCAGGCGACCGCACCGGTCGCGCCGAGATTGCCGCCGTTCTTCGCGAAGAGATGGCGCACGTCGGCGGCGGTCCGGTTGCGGTTGTCGGTCAGCGCTTCGACGATCACGGCGACGCCCTCGGGGCCGTACCCTTCGTAGACGATGGTCTCGAACGCGTCGGCGTCGGCGTCGGCGCCCGAGCCCTTGGCGATCGCGCGGTCGATGTTGTCCTTCGGCATCGAGTAGGACTTCGCCTTCTCGATCGCGTTCTGCAACGCAAGGTTGTTGGCCGGGTCCCCTCCGCCCTCTTTCGCCGCGACGATGATCGCGCGCGAGAGCTTGGAGAACAGCTTGCCGCGCTTCGCATCGACAGCGCCCTTCTTGTGCTTGATCGACGACCACTTGCTATGCCCGGACAACGTCAGCCTCCCGTACCGATTCGAGGAACAGCTCGTGCAACCGCGTGTCGTCGGTCAGCTCCGGATGGAACGCGGCGAGCAGGAACCGGCCGTCGCGGATGAGCACCGGCCGGCCGGCGACCTCCGCGAGCACCTCGACTCCAGGCCCCACCTCCTCCACCCACGGTGCACGGATGAAGACCGCGCGCACCGGCGTGCTCAGCCCAGCGACGTCGAGATCGGTCTCGAACGACGCCACCTGCCTGCCGAACGCATTGCGGCGCACGACCAAGTCGACGAGGCCAAGGTGATTGCGGTCGAGCACGATCATTCCCGCGCACGTGCCGAAGACCGGGCGGTCGAAGCGCCGAATCGCCTCGTCGAGCCCGTAGAGATGCATCAGACGTGTGAACGTCGTCGACTCGCCGCCGGGGATGATCAGCCCGTCGAGCCCGTCGAGCTGGTCCGGCTTGCGCACCTCGACCGCTTCCGCGCCGAGTCGCCGCAGCATCTGCACGTGCTCCCGAAAGTTGCCCTGCACAGCGAGAACGCCGATCCGAAGCGGCTCCATTGGCTGAATGGTATCGGCCTCGTTCAGGCGGGAACGACGTAGCCGGAGCCCACGCGGTCGGCTCGGCTCTCGTGCACGAGCCGCTCCAGGTGTGCCAGCGCCTCCGCCGTCGCGAAGCGGCGCAGTGTGGTCGAGAGCTCGGCGCCGAAGAGCGACAGCGAGACTTCGTACGCCGAGAGCGGCCGGCTGCCCAACACGGCCGCTGCGTGGTCGAGCCGGGAGACGTGGTGCGCGCGGATCTCGCGGGCGCGCCCGACGGGGTCGGTGACCGGATCCTTGTGCCCGGAGTATGCGACCCTCGGAGCGAGCTCCACGATCCGGTCGAGCGTCTCGAAGTAGTCGCCGAGCGGGTCGGGGCGCGAGTCCGGGTAGAGGCCGATCGCGGGCGTGATCCCGCCGAGGATCACGTCTCCGGCGATCAGCACGCCGTCCCGCAGCAGGACGATGTGACCGTCCGCGTGGCCGCGGAGCACCTCGACCTGCCACCCGTCGATCTCGTCGCCCGCGTCGAGCAGCGTCGGGTCCCGCACCCAGTGGATCGCCGACCTGAGCCGGTCCGACTCTTGCTCGAGCCCCTGCACGTGGCTCTCGGGCATCCCGTGCTCGGCCCAGTAGGCGGCGAACCGCTCGGGGTCACGCGCCCCCCAGGCCTTGACGCACTGGGCGTAGTCCTCCCGGCCCTGCAGGACCGGGGCGCCGGTGATGCCGGCGGCGTCGGCTGCACCACCGACGTGATCCGGGTGCATGTGGGTGACGACGATCCGCTCGACCGGCGCGTCGAGCTCCGCGAGCACCGGGCGCCAGCGAGCCTCGGGAGCACGGGAACCGAGGCCGGTGTCGACGAGGATCCAGCCGCCGCTCGACGCCCGTAGGAAGTAACAGTGAACGTGGTCGATGCCGAAGGGCAGATCGAACGTCACGCGACGCACACCCTTCTCCACGTCGACCATGCATGAGAAGCTACCGCCCGCGATGACCCCGCTGCTCGAGCTGTCCGAGGTCTCCGCCCGATACGGGCAGGTGGCGGCGCTGCACGGCGTGTCCCTGACCGTCGACGAGGGAGAGATGGTGGCGCTGCTCGGCGCGAACGGGGCAGGCAAGACGACCACGTTGCGTGCGGTGTCGGGAACCGTGCGCAAGAGCGGAGACGTCCTCGTTGCGGGCAAGCGACTCCGGCGCGCGACTCCGGAATCGGTCGCGCGTGACGGTGTCGCCCACGTGCCCGAAGGGCGTGGGATCTTCTCGGAGCTCACGGTCTGGGAGAACCTGCGCATGGGCGCGTACATGGTGCGCCGGCCCGATTTCAAAGTCGTGCTCGACTACTTCCCGTGGCTCGAGTCGCGGCGCAACCAGCAGGCAGGCACGCTCTCGGGCGGCGAGCAGCAGATGCTTGCGCTCGCCCGGGCGTTCCTCGCGCGACCACGGTTGCTGATGCTCGACGAGCCGTCGCTCGGGCTTGCGCCCCTCGTGACGCGCGAGGTGTTTCGAGTCGTTTCGGACCTGAACGAGAAGGAAGGTCTTGCTGTGCTCGTCGTCGAGCAGAACGCTGCGACCGCGCTCGCGGCCGCACAGCGCGCGTATGTCCTGGAGACCGGACGGGTCGTTGTCACCGGGACCGCCGACGAGCTGAGATCCAACGACGCGGTCCGCACTGCGTACCTGGGCTACTGATGCAGCAGTTCTTCCAGCAACTCGTGTCAGGCCTCGCGGACGGAGCGATCTTCGGTTCGCTCGCGCTCGCGCTCGTCCTGATCTACAAGGCGACCGAGGTGATCAACTTCGCGCAAGGCGAGATGGCGATGTTCACGACCTACATCAGCTGGTCGTTGATCACGCACCACGGCTTCTCGTTCTGGGAGGCGTTCTTCGCGACGCTTCTGATCGCCTTCGTGGGCGGAGTGCTCCTCCAGCGCACGCTCATTCGGCCACTTGAACGAGCGAGCGTCCTCACCACGGTGATGGCCACGATCGCGCTGCTCGTGATCTTCAACGGGCTCGCCGCGTGGATCTGGTCGCCGCAGCTGCAGTTCTTCCCGAGCCCATTCCCGACCACGTCGTGGGTGATCGGTGGCGTGCACATCTCGAAGCAGGACCTGGGGACGTTCGGCGTGACGATCGGCTGCGTGTTCGTCCTGTGGCTGTTCTTCCGCTTCACGAAGCTCGGGCTCGCGATGCGCGCCGGCGCGCTCAACCCGGCGGCCGCGCGGCTGCTCGGTGTGCGCACGTCGTGGCTGCTCGCACTCGGGTGGGGCTTTGCCGCTGCACTCGGCGCCGTCAGCGGGATGATGGTCGCGCCGACCGTTTTCCTGACACCGAACATGATGCAGGCGGTGCTGATCTACGCGTTCGCCGCCGCGGTGCTCGGCGGCCTCGAGAGCCCGATCGGGGCGGTTGTCGGCGGCCTCGCGCTCGGCGTCATGCTGAACATGCTCGGCACATACGTGCACCCGGTGACGTCGGAACTGCGGCTGCCGGTGGCACTCGGTGTGCTGCTCGTCGTCCTGTTGATCAAGCCGGCCGGCCTCTTCGGACGCGTGGTGGTCAGGCGAGTATGAGCCGCTTCCGCATCCCCGTCGGCTTCGCGGTGCTCGCGTGCGCGGTCGCGGTCGCGCCGTTCCTCGTCTCGAACTACCACACCTACCAGCTGGCGTTCGTCGGCCTCTATCTCGTCGCGCTCGTGGGCCTCGACATCCTGACCGGGTTCACCGGCCAGATCTCGCTCGGCCACGGCGCCTTCATGGGGATCGGCGCCTACACGACGACGATCCTCGTTGTCGACCACGGCTGGCGCGATCTCTGGACGATCCCGCTGGCGGGCGTCGTCGCCGGTGTGATCGGGCTCGCATTCGGGCTGCCTGCGACACGGTTCGCCGGTCCGTATCTCGCGCTCGCGACGTTCGCGATCCCGCTCTCGTTCATCGGGATCGTGAAGCGGTTCCCCAGCTTCACCGGTGGCAACGTCGGCAAGAACCTGCCGCAGCTGCACTCCGAGTTCGGCTGGCACGTCAACCCGTCGATCTGGTTCTACGTCGTCTGCTGGGTCGTGGCGCTCGTGATGTTCCCGGTCGCATACCTGATCGTTCGCGGGCGCTTCGGGCGGGCCCTCCGTGCGGTACGCGACAGCGAGATCGCAGCGACGGCGAACGGCGTCTCGACCGCCGCGGTCAAGACGGCGGCCTTCGGCATCTCGGCTTTCTACTGCGGCATCGCGGGCTCGCTGTACGCGATCGGGATCACGTACGTCAACCCCGACACCTTCCCGATCGACCTTTCGATCCTGCTCCTCGTCGGCATCGTGCTCGGCGGCGCAGGGTCGCTCTACGGGATGGTCTTCGGCGCGCTCTTCGTCGAGTTCATCCGGATCAGCTGGGGGCCGGGGATCCTCGATCTCGTCAGCAAGGCCCACCACCTGGACACCCATGCTCCTGGATCCGGGCTCGTGGTCTACGGGGTGGTCCTCCTGCTCGTGCTGTACATCGCTCCGGCAGGCGCAGCCGGGCTCGTTCGCCAACTTCTGGCGATTGTGTCTCGTCTCAGGAGCAAGAAGGACACTTCTCTTTCGGATCCAAGCCTCGTATAGTCGGAGCCTGATCAACCCCCCAGGTCACTCCCGTAGAAGGAGACAAACGCATGAGGAAGACGTTCCTGCTGGTCGCCGCAGCAATCGCCGTATCCGCCGCCATCGTCGTGACGGCCGGCGCGGCGCCGTCGGCGACGCCGGGCGTTACAGCGAAGACCATCTTGCTCGAGGGAACGTTCCCCCTCAGCGGGCCGGCTTCGGGCTACGCCCCCATCCCCGCCGGAATGGGCGCCTACTTTTCCTACGTCAACGCCCAGGGCGGCGTGAACGGACGCAAGATCACCTGGCATTTCGAAGACGACGGATACAACCCCGCCAACACGGTGCAGCTGACGCACAAGTTCGTCGAACAGGACCACGCGTTCGCCCTGGTCGGCGGTCTCGGCACCGAGCCACAGACAGCGGTGCGGCAGTACCTGAACGACAACAAGGTGCCGCAGCTCTTCGTCTCGACGGGCGCAACGACGTTCGACCGTGACTTCGCGACGTACCCGTGGACACTCGGCTGGCAGCCCGACTACGAGGCGGAAGGGTCGATCTACGGCAAGTACGTCGTCAAGAACCTCGCGTCCGCAAAGCTCGGCGTTCTCTACCAGAACGACGACTACGGGAACGACTATCTCCGCGGCCTCAAGGCGGGCCTCGGTGCGGCACACCAGTCGATGATCATCAGCGCCCAGGCATACGACCTGAGCGCGACGACGCCTCCGTCCGTCCAGGTGGCGAAGCTCAAGGCGTCGGGCGCCGACACGTTCGTGATCTTCGCGACGCCGACGCCGACCATCCAGGCGTACGTGATCGCGACGAAGCTCGGCTGGAAGCCGGCGCACGTGATCACGAACTCGGTCTCCGCGACCGATCCGTTCCTCACGATCGCCGAGAAGAGCGGCTCCGACATCGTCGAGGGCTCGATCAGCATCAACTACCTCCTCGACCCGTCGAACCCGGTCTACAACAAGCAGCCGGGGATGAAGCTCTACCGCCAGATCATGGCCAAGTACGACCCGAAGGGAAATGCCAACGACCCGCTCAACCTCTACGGCGTCGCCAAGGCGTGGACGACCGTGCAGGTGCTGAAGGCCGCCGGCAAGAACCTGACGCGTGCCGGCCTGATGAAGGCGGCGCGGTCGATGGCCTACACCAAGGGGAAGAAGAACGCGAACCCGTTCTCGCTTCCGGGCGTGAGCGTGTTCACGAAGGGGAACTTCCAGTACCCCATCTCCCAGGTGACGGTCATCCAGTACGCCAATCACGTCTTCCAGCCGCTCGGCAGCCTGATCAACGGCCGCGGCGCGCTCAGGTAGCGCACGAACGAACGCTGCGTCGAGAAGGGCCGGCCGAGCGCCGGCCCTTCTTGTTGCGGCAAGATGCGCCTATGCCAGAAGCCGTGATCGTCTCAACTGCGCGCACGCCGATCGGCCGCGCCGGCAAGGGCTCGCTCGTCGACGCCCGTCCCGACGACCTCGCCGCGTTCGCGGTCGATGCAGCGCTCCGGCAGGTACCGGAGCTGCCGCGGCAGGAGATCGTCGACGTGCTGATCGGCTGCGGCTTCCCGCAAGAGCGTCAGGGAATGAACCTGGGCCGGCGCGTCGCGCTGCTCGCCGGGCTGCCGGAGACCGTGCCGGGCACGACAGTCAACCGCTTCTGCGCCTCGAGCCTGCAGACGATCCGCATGGCGTTCCACGCGATCAAGGCCGGCGAGGGTGAAGCGTTCGTCGCTGGCGGCGTCGAATCGACCTCACAGGTGAGCGGGTACCCGAAGTCCGAGGAGGAGCTCCACCCCGCGCTCTTCGGCGACGACGCACCGATCGCGAACGTCTACATCCCGATGGGGCTGACGGCCGAGAACGTCGCCGAGCGCTGGGATGTCTCCCGCGAGGACATGGACCGGTTCGCTCAGCAGTCGCAGGAGCGTGCAGTCGCCGCACAGGATTCGGGGTTCTTCGCCCGCGAGATCACGCCGTACAACGGTGTCGAGGCGGACGACGGGCCGCGGCGGACGTCCACCTACGAAAAGCTTGCCGCACTCGACCCGGCGTTCAAGCCGGGCGGCAAGGTCACGGCCGGCAACGCCTGCCCGTTGAACGACGGCGGCGCTGCGGTCGTCGTCATGTCGGCGGGTCGCGCGGCCGAGCTCGGGATCAAGCCGCGCGCACGCATCCTCGCGTCGAGCGTCTCCGGCGTCGAGCCGGAGATCATGGGCGTCGGCCCCATCGAGGCGGTGCGCAAGGTGCTCGCGCAGGCCGGAATGACGATCGGCGACGTCGACGTGGTGGAACTGAACGAGGCGTTCGCGGCCCAGGTGCTGCCCGTCTGCCGCGAGCTCGGCGTCGACCCCTGGAGCGACAAGCTCAACCCGCACGGCGGCGCGATCGCAGTCGGCCACCCCTACGGCATGACCGGGGCACGGATCATGAGCACGCTGCTCAACGACCTCGAGACGATGGATCGGACGATCGGCCTCGAGACGATGTGCGTGGGCGGCGGCCAGGGCATGGCGATGCTCGTGGAGCGGCTGAGCTAGTCCTGAGCGCGCTCGCGCTCGTCCTCGCGCTCGGCTCCTCGATCGTCTGGGGCGCTGCGGACTTCTCCGGCGGCTCGCTGACGAAGCGTTTCCCGGCGTTCGCGGTCACGGTCGTCTCGCAGGCGGCGGGCTTCGTCGCGCTCGTCGTCGCCGTCGCGCTCCGCGGCGACGTGGGCGGACGCTCGTTCACGCTCGGTCTACTCGCGGGCGTCGGCGGCGGCGCGGGGCTCGCGGCGTTCTATCGCGCCCTGTCGCTCGGGACGATGAGCGTCGTCTCGCCGGTCGTCGCGTGCGGGGCCGTCCTGCCGTTCGGCATCTCGATCGCCACGGGCGAGCGGCCTTCGACCCTTGCGCTCGCAGGTGCGGCCGCCGCGCTCGGCGGCGCCGTGCTCGCATCGGTGGAGGAGCGGCGCGCGGCAGCGCCCGAACGGTCCCGCGCGATCGCACTGGCGGTGGTCGCCGCGGTCGCGCTCGGCCTCTTCGTCTACTTCCTCGGTCTCGGCAGCCGCCACGGCGACGCGCTCTCGACGTTGTTCGGGGCACGCGTCGGGTCGCTGGCCCTGCTCGTCGGCGTCGCTTCCGCGCGACGGGCGCCGTTGCGTGTTCCCCGGCCGGCGCTCTTTGCGGTCACCGCCGTCGGCCTCGCGGACGTGACGGCGAACATGCTCTTCGCGTTCGCCGCAGGGCGCGGGCTGCTCGCCCTCGTCTCGGTGCTCGGCTCTCTCTATCCCGTCGTGACCGTCGTGCTCGCCCATGTCCTGCTCGGCGAGCGCCTGACCCGCACCCAGCAGGCGGGGGTCGCGATCGCCCTGACCGGCGTGGCCGCAATCGCCGGCGGGTAGCTCCTGTGGAACGTTCGTGACACTTCCGGAGATCTTGGTCTGACCACAAGACACGTCTCGGAGGGCGGAGGTCGATCGAAGCCCAGGGCCGGATCGAGGGGCGATGGAGTGTCTTGTGGCGCTTCCGTAACCTTTGGTCTGACCACAAGACAGGTCTCGCCGCGGCCCGTCCGGAGGGGTCAGTCGCGCTCGTCGAGCCACGGCTTCAGCTCCGCCCACAGGTGCTCCATCGTCGTCGTCCGCGCTGGGTGGAGCGGGTCGTACGGGATGTAGTTGACCGTACGGACGATCCACGTGCCGTCGGCGCCGAGATCGAGCACGTTGATGCACGCCGGCGCCTGCTCGAACGCTCCGAAATAGGCGCGACCCCCTGCGAGTGCGTGCGAGAGCAAGATGCGGTTCACACCGCCGTGGAAGACGGCGAGCGCCGTCTCCCATTCCCGGGCCACAAGCTCAGCGAAGGCCGGGAGCACCCGGTCGAGCGCCTCGCCGAGCGCCTCGCCACCGAGAAACCGCGCCGCCTCGTCCCGAACCTGAAGCGAGCCGACGAAGAGCTCCTCGAGCTCCTCCCGAGGAACGTCGTCCAGGCGCCCGCCGCGCCACTCGTCGAATCCGGGCAACTGCTCGGGCGAGCTGTCGGGAACGACGACCGCCGCCGTCTCGAGCGTGCGCGGCAGCCGGCTCGCGACCACCAGATCGAAGGTGACGTCGTCGAGCGCACGGTGCGCGGCGGCCGCCTGCTCGAGCCCGCGTTCGGTCAAGCGCACGACCTCCGGGTCGCGCTCGCCGACATACGAGACCTCGGCATGCCGCATCAGGTAGAGCCGCCGGCGCATGGTGCGTAGCATCGCAGCGATGGCCGACAAGCCCCCGCTGATCGTCGAGGAGAACGTCGAGGCGTTCCTC
>JADGPE010000079.1 GCA_017882605.1 Thermoleophilia bacterium
CGAACAGCGAACCGCTCCCCTGCAGTGCCTCGGAAGAACGCGCGCCCCGACGTGGCGCCGTACAGCACGGTATTGCCGACGATCACGTTCTCCTCCGCGAGGTACGCTGCGTTGTCGGGCGGCCGCACGGCGACGACGCCGCCGGAGAGACCCTTGCCGACGTAGTCGTTGGCATCGCCGACCAGCGTCAGCTCGATTCCCGGCGCGAGCCACGCGCCGAACGACTGCCCGGCTGTGCCGTGGAGCTCGAACTGCACGTTGACGCTCCGCTTGTTCTTGGTCACGTGATGCGAGAGCAGGCCGCCGACCGCGCGGTCGACGTTCCGGACTGCGAATCGCCGCCGTCCGTCGTCGAGCGCCTCGATCAGCTGCCAGTCGAGCGCCTCGCCGATCGGCGAGACCTGCGCCTGCGTCCGGCGCAGCGGCGTTCCCGCGGGGACGTCGGGCGCACGAAGGAGGTTGGTGAGGTCGATCCCGCGCTCCTGCCAGTGGGTGAGCGCATCGTCGGGCTCGAGCAGGTCGACCCGGCCGACGAGGTCATCGAAGCGCGCAACGCCGAGCGACGCCATCAGCTCGCGCACGTCTTCGGCGACATGGAAGAGGAACTCGATCACGTGCTCAGGCTGGCCGCGGAAGCGCTTGCGCAGCTCCGGATCCTGCGTCGCGATGCCGACCGGGCATGTATTCAGATGGCAGGCGCGCATCATCACGCAGCCGGTCGCGATCAGCGGCGCCGTCGCGAACCCCATTTCGTCCGCGCCGAGGAGCGCAGCGATCACCACGTCGCGACCCGTCTTCAGCTGCCCGTCGGTCTGCACCCAAACGCGCGAGCGAAGATCGTTGAGCACGAGCGTCTGCTGCGTCTCGGCGAGCCCGATCTCCCACGGCACGCCCGCGTGCAGGATCGACGAGATCGGCGAGGCGCCCGTGCCGCCGTCGTGACCCGAGATGAGAATGTGATCGGCGTTGCACTTGGCGACGCCCGCGGCGACGGTGCCGACACCGACCTCGGCCACGAGCTTCACCGACACGCGGGCCGCCGGGTTCGCGCAGCGCAGGTCGTAGATCAGCTGCTTGAGGTCTTCGATCGAGTAGATGTCGTGGTGCGGCGGCGGCGAGATCAATCCAACCCCCGGCGTCGTCAGGCGCACGCCGGCGATGTACGAATCGACCTTGTGACCCGGCAGCTGTCCTCCCTCGCCGGGCTTTGCGCCCTGCGCCATCTTGATCTGGAGCTCGTCGGCGTTCGTCAGGTAGTCGATGTTCACACCGAAACGGCCGGACGCGACCTGCTTGATCTTGGAGCGGCGCTCGTCGACGTACCGCGCCGGATCCTCCCCACCCTCACCGGTGTTCGACCGCCCGCCGATCCTGTTCATCGCGATTGCGAGCGTCTCGTGCGCCTCGCGCGAGAGCGAGCCGAGTGACATGGCGCCGGTGGAGAAGCGCTTGACGATCTCGCTCGCCGGCTCAACCTCGTCGAGCGGGATCGGCTCCTGGGCGCGGAAGCGCAGCAGGCCGCGTAGCGTCGAGCGGCGCGCGGAGTCATCGTTGACCAGGGCGGCGAATTCCTTGTACGTCGCGCGGCCGCCGCCGCGGACGGCGTGCTGGAGCAGCGCGATCGTCTCCGGGTTCCACTGGTGATGCTCGCCGTCGCGGCGCCAGGCATAGAGGCCGACGACCGGCAGCAGCTCGCCTGCGCTCCCGGGATAGGCGCGTGCGTGCCGCACGAGCGCACCTTCCGCGAGCTCGCGGGTGCCGATGCCGCCGATCCGGGAGGGAGTGCCGGTGAAGTGCCTGTCGACGAGCTCGGGCGAGAGGCCGACCGCTTCGAACACCTGCGCGCCGCAGTACGACGAGAGCGCCGAGATCCCCATCTTGGAGATCGTCTTCAGAAGCCCCTTCCCGACAGCCTTGAGCGCGCGCTCCTCCGCGTCCTCGAGTCGCATGTCGAGCCGCCCCTCGGCGACGAGCTGCCCGATCGTGGCGAGCATCAGGTACGGGTTGACGGCGGCCGCGCCGTAGCCGACCAGGACGGCGACGCTCTGCACGCTGCGCGGCTCGCCCGATTCGACCACGAGCCCCGCCTGCAGCCGCGTTCCGGCGCGCACGAGGTGATGGTGGATGGCGCCGACCGCGAGCAGCGACGGCATGGCGACGCGCTCGGGCCCGACGTTCCGGTCGGAGACGATCAGGATGTTCGCGCCGTCGGCGAGCGCCGCGTCCGCCTCGGCGCAGATGCGCTCGAGCGCCGGCTCCAGTCCGTCGACACCTTCGGCGACGGGCCAGGTGAAGTCGATCGTGTGCGCCTTGAAGACATCTGATTCGACCTGCCTGAGCCGCTCGAGCTCCTCGTCCCGAAGAATCGGGTTGTCGATCACGAGCTGACGCGCATGCTCGGGCGTCTCGTCGAGCAGGTTCCGCTCCGAGCCGACGAGCGACTGCACGCTCATCACGACGGCTTCGCGGATCGGATCGATCGGCGGATTCGTCACCTGCGCGAAGAGCTGCTTGAAGTACGAGTACAGCAGTGGCCGGCGGTCGGACAGGACGGCGAGCGGCGTGTCGTTCCCCATGGAACCGATCGCCTCCTCGCCGTTGATCGCGAGAGGCGCGAGCATCACTTTCATGTCCTCCTGCGTGTAGCCGAACGCCAGCTGCAGGCGGCGAACCGGTTCGCCGGTCGCCCGCACCGGCGTGCGCGGCGGCAGGTCGGCGAGCCGGACTCGCTCGCGGTCGAACCACGCGCCGTATGGTTGGCGGGCGGCGACTTCCGCCTTCACCTCCGGGTCGGGAACGATCCGGCCCTGCTCGAGGTCGACCAGGAACAGCTTGCCGGGCTGCAGGCGCCCCTTGCGGAGGATGCGATCGGCGGGGATGTCGAGCACACCGGCCTCGGAGGCGAGCACCACCCAGCCGTCCGTGGTCTCGAGCCAGCGCCCCGGCCGCAGGCCGTTGCGGTCGAGCGTCGCACCAATCACGGTGCCGTCGGTGAAGGCGATCGCCGCCGGGCCGTCCCACGCCTCGGTCAGGCACTCATGGAAGCGGTAAAAGCCGCGCAGCTCGTCCGACACGTCGGCCCGGCCCGAATATGCCTCCGGCACCATCATCATCAGCGCGTGCGGCAGCGAGCGGCCCGAGAGCACGAGCAGCTCGAGCACGTTGTCGAACACCGCGGTGTCCGAGCCTCCCGGGCGGATGACGGGCACGAGCTTCTCCATGTCGCTGCCGAAGAGCTCCGAGGCGAGCTGCGACTCACGCGCGCGGATCCAGTTGACGTTTCCGCGCAGCGTGTTGATCTCACCGTTGTGCGCGATCATGCGATACGGATGCGCGAGCTCCCAGCTCGGGAACGTGTTCGTCGAGAAGCGTGAGTGCACGAGCGCGAGCGCGCTCGTCATCCGCTCGTCGACGATGTCCGGGAAGTAGCGGCCGAGTTGCGGCGCAGTGAGCATCCCCTTGTACACGAGGGTGCGCGCCGAGAAGCTCGGAATCACGAGATCGGGACCGGCCTCGCGTTCGGCGACGCGCCTGATCACATAGAGCTTGCGCTCGAGCGCGAGCAGATCGCCTTCGAGCTCGGGGCCGGCGCCCACGAAGAGCTGCCGCATCACCGGCGCGAAGAGGCTCGCCTGCGCTCCCGCCTGCCCGCGGTCGACCGGAATGTCACGCCAGCCCAGCACGACCTGACCTTCGCCCGTGACGCTGCGCTCGAGCAGGGCTTCGAGCTCGCGACGGCGGTCCGCCTCCCGCGGCAGAAAGCACACGGCGACGCCGTAGCGCCCGGCGGGCGGCAGCTCGAAGCCGACGGAGGCGCGCAGGAACGCATCGGGGAGCTGGACGAGGATCCCGGCGCCGTCTCCCGTCTCCGCGTCCGCACCCGCGGCGCCCCGATGCTCGAGGTTCTCGAGCGCGCGCAACGCCTGCGCGATCGCCTCGTGACTGCGCGTGCCGTCGAGACGCGCGACAAATGCAACACCGCAGGCGTCGTGCTCGAACGCGGGGTCGTAGAGCCCCTGCTTCCTCACCGGCACCGCACCCCGCCTGACTCTTGGCTAGTCCGGCGGGGCGAGGGAGGTACGGAGCCGGCTAGCGCTGTTTCGGGCGCGACTTGACCACGATCTTCGTAAAGGAGGCCGGCGCGCTCATCGCTTCAAAGAGTAAAGGATTGGTTGGACGGCCGCAAGCTCGGCCCGTTACTATCTTTTTCGAAGTGACACGCACCCGGATCACCTGGTCGAATGCCGGCGGCCGCTGGAGCAAGGAGCTCGTCGCCTACGCGCTCGACCGGTACCACCGGCGGCACCTCCGTACACCCACCGTACGGGAGCTCAGGGCCGGAGTCGCCGAGCTCCCGAGCCATGCGACGATCCGCCGGATGTACGGCAGCGCGTCGCGCATGTACGAGGAGCACGGCTACCGCGTCAGGCCGCGCGGCGGGCAGCCAGGACGGCGCACGACGCTCGCCCGCGACTCGTACGGCCGGTTCTTGCCGAGAGCGGAGGCCCAGAGCCGTTAGGTAGTTCCCCCGGATGCGGGGCTCGTACCTGCGCGAGAGCCTTGCACGATGACTTTCGCGTTCGTGGTCGCAGGAGCTCCCTCCCCGCCGCTCTCGGCGCTGTGCGACCAGCTCGACGCCGAGCTACGCGGCCTCGGGTGGACGCGTGTCGAGGATCCCGACGACGCGAAACTCGTCTTCAATCTCGTCGACACCGAGAACCCGCGGCCCTTCCGCCGCCATGCGCGCGGAACGTACGCGGCGACGCTCTACGACGGCCCGGTCGACGACGAGGCGATCATCGACACGAGCTATCCCTTGCTCGTGCGCTCGCTCGCCAACATCGTGCTCGCGCACACCGGTGACGCGGTCTGGTTCACGACGATGGAGCGTGGCACGTACCGGGCGAGCGGCGCGACGCTCGCTTCGGCGGTGCTCGACCGGCTGCTGCCGCTCGCCACCGCCCGGCTCGTGATCGAGAACGACTTCCGGCGCGACCTTGAGCCCGAGCTCTGGGAGGGCGACGCACAGACCGCGGAGATCCAGCGGACCGGCGCGCGGATCGACGAGCTCGGTCTGCTGCCCGCGCCGTTCCCGATCGACGACCTGCTCAACGAGCGCGACCTTCGGCACGTCAAGCGGCTCTACGGGATCGGCGGCCTGTCGTACGGCAACCTCTCGGCGCGCAAGGACGCGCGCCGGTTCTGGATGAGCGCGTCGGGCGTCGACAAGTCGAAGCTCGAACAGCCGGGTCGCGACATCCTGCTCGTCAGCGACTACGACGCCGCACGCGGCGTGATCGTGCTGAGCGTCCCGCCCGACGCCGAGCCGCGCCGGGTCTCGGTCGACGCGATCGAGCACTGGATGATCTACCAGGCTCACCCCGACGTCGGCGCGATCCTGCATGTGCACGCGTGGCTCGACGGGATCCCGACGACCGAGTTCAACTACCCGTGCGGGACCGAGGAGCTCGCGATCAGCGTCGCGGACGCACTCGCCGCCGAGCCGGACCCCGCGCACGCGGTGATCGGCCTGACAAACCACGGCATCACCGCCACCGGCGCGAGCCTCACCGAGATCCTGGACCGGATCGGGAGCTCGCTGCGTGCAAGCGTCCCAATGGCCTGAGCCCGACGAGCCCGGCGCACACCAGGCCGCATACCGGATAGAACGTCGGGCGTGAGCGCGGTCCTCCTCGTCCTCTCGGCCTTTCTCGCCAGCGCGGTCGAGATGGTGGAGGCACTGACGATCGTGCTCGCCTCCGGGCTCACCCGCGGCTGGCGCTCGTCGCTCACGGGCGTCGCCGCGGCGACGTTGGCACTGGCCGTCGTGGTGGCCGCGCTCGGGCCTGCGCTGACACTCGTACCGTTGAACGCCCTCCGCCTCGTCGTCGGCGCCCTCCTGCTCGTGTTCGGATTGCAGTGGCTGCGCAAGGCGATCCTCCGTACCAGCGGCTTCAAGGCGTTGCACGACGAGGACGCGATCTTCGCCCAGGAGCTTCGTGAAGCTCAGACTGCTCCGCGCGAAGAGCGCGCAGGGCTCGACTGGTACGGCTTCACGCTCTCCTTCAAGGGCGTCTTCCTCGAGGGCCTCGAAGTGGCGTTCATCGTCCTCACCTTCGGCAGCACGCAGGGCTCGATCCCGCTCGCCGCCGCCGGCGCCGCCGTGGCGGTCGTGCTGGTCGCGCTCGTCGGGGTGCTGGCGCGCGCACCGCTCGCACGCGTGCCGGAGAACACGATGAAGTTCGCGGTCGGGATCATGCTGACGACGTTCGGCATCTTCTGGTCGGCCGAAGGAGCCGGCGCGCACTGGCCCGGAGGCGATGTTGCGATCCTCGGGGTGCTCGCGTTCGTCGTGCTCTGGTCGGCGACGCTCGTCGCTCTGCTGCGCGCACGGCGCGCGCGGGTCGTGCCGGCATGAGCCGTAGGCTCGACGGAGGCGGCCCCATGAGCCACGTGATCGCGTTCGGGCGCTTCTGGTGGGACTTCATCGTCGGCGACGACTGGTCGGCCGCGGCCGGCGTCGCACTGGCGCTCGGCGTCACCGCAGCCCTGGCTACCTGGTGGATTCTCCCGCCCGCGGTCGCGCTCGTCCTCGCCGGCTCGCTCTACCGGGCGACCACACTTTCCTAGGTAACTCACAACCGTCTCTTAGGAACGACGGCGAAGGTGGGGACATGAACGCATCCAGGAACACCAAAATCGGCGCACTCACCGTTACAGCAGTCGCCCTCGTCGCCGCGGGCGGCGCCTTCGCGGCAGGCAAGCACCACGGCACGAAGGCGGCCGCCGCGAGCGGCCTCTCGATCGGCAGCTACGTCAGTTCGGGATCCGGTCGCGCGGCGCACGACCAAGGCCCCGGTCGCGGGCCGAATGACGATTTCGCTGCGGCGGCGACGTATCTCGGTCTCACCCAGACCGAGCTGCAGACGGCGCTCCAGTCGGGCAAGACGCTCGCCCAGGTCGCGAACGCGACGAACGGCAAGTCCTCCTCCGGCCTGATCGAC
>JADGPE010000046.1 GCA_017882605.1 Thermoleophilia bacterium
GAGTGATCCTGAACCAGCTCGAGCAGCGCGGCACGATCATCATCCAGGACCGCTGGATCAACTACACCGACAGCTACGCCTTCTCACACTTCGCCGGCTACCTCATCGCGGTGGTGATCACGGGTCTGTACCCACTCAGCGTCCTGTACAAGCGCGTCGCCGCCCGCGGCACGCAGATCGCGAAGGTCAACTGGGCCGGCTTCGCGGTGAAGACGGTTGGGATCGGGATCGCCGCGTTCGGCACGGTCGCGATCGCGAACCACGGCAAGGTGATCGCGACGTCGCTCGGCCTGCCGCTCTCTGGTGTGATCATCATCGTCTTCTTCATCCTGCTGACGTTCCTGGCGAAGTGGACGACGTTCGGACGTCACGTCTACGCCGTCGGCGGGAACGCGGAGGCCGCCCGTCGCGCCGGCATCAACGTGCCGCGCATCCGGGTGCTCGTCTTCATGCTCTCAGGGGCGACGGCCGGCATGGGCGGGATCATCTTCGCGTCGCAGGTGAACTCGGTGGCGCTGACGTTCCCACCGGGCAACCTGCTGCTGAACGCGATCGCCTCGGCAGTGATCGGCGGTGTCTCGCTCTTCGGCGGTCGCGGCGAAGTGCGCGGCGCGCTGCTCGGCGCTGTGCTGATCGGGACGCTCCAGAACGGCCTGAACACGCTCAGCGTGTCGAACGGCTGGATCTACATCATCACCGGGCTCGTGCTGCTCGCCGCGGTCACGCTCGACACGATCGCCGTTCGCCTCCAGGCCCGCTCCGGCCGCTAGCTCCGCGACGTCGGACCGCACCGGGCGTAAGAACGCTCGCCCAGGCGAGAGTCCCTGGCCCGCGCCGAGCCTGACGGGCTAGGCACCTGGTCCATCAGCTATCAGTCGTGGCTCTGCGTAGAGTCACGGTCTGGCGCTGGCGATCCAATGCCCTCGACGATCGGTTGCGAGGTTTCCCCGATGACAGATTGGCCGTGGGGGCGGAGGTTTGCGGGGACGAAAGGAGATTTCGTGTCCACTCGTCAGGGCAGGCGTACCCGAATAGCGCGTCGCCACGCCCATCACTCGCGCCACGCCACGCAGGTGCTGCGGGAACGTCCCTTTACGCACGTACGACAACGCAGTCCTTACGAGCCAAATCCGGACGCTAGCCCGGTCTGAATCCGCTCACTAGCGTCACGGGCCAGCCAGCGCTCGGGCGACATGTCCGAGCGCTGGCCGAGTGCAGCGTCTTCGCCTCAGGCCACGGTGCCGACCGGACATCTCCTGCTGCGGTTACTGCCATCAGCGCTTTGTCCGATGCGTGCCGCGTGCCCTGCCGCCAGACTCCTTGCAAGGTTCAAACAACGTATGGAGGTAGCGAATGTTCACGTATCTGGCGCTGATCAAGCTGACACCGGAGGGCCGTGAGGGCTTGAAGGAGACGCCGAAGTACCTCGAGAAGATCAAGGGCTTCGTCGAGGATCAGAAGGGCGTGCTCGAGGCACCGTTCGCGATGATGGGCCCCTGGGACTTCTTCGCAATCGTCAAGTATCCGACGGTCGAGGCGGCCTTCAAGGCGCACGCGAGGATCGCGGGCCTCGATGTCATCGAGGTCGAGACCTTCCCCGTCGAGGAAGTCGATCTCTTCATCAAGGCGCTCGTCTAGCAGCGAGCGAAGACTTCGATGGCCGGCTGCCTGGCAAACCGTCCACGTGTCGGGCAGCTGCTATCGGATCGCATGGCTCGCCCTCGGGTGACATTCCAGCATCACTGGCGCAGGTTGCGGTCCTGGTTCGCTTCGTATCCAGATCCTCAGGCTCGATTCGGCCGGACGGACTCCGCTGCCACCGATGAGATCCGCGCCTCGGTGCGGTCATGACGAGAAGACCACCACGGGAGAGAGGACGAACCCATGACGACCATCGCGCAAACCAAGGTGATCGCGATCATGTCGATGTCTCTCGACGGGTACGTCGCCGACCCGAACGACGGGGTCGCCGAAGTTTTCGACTGGTACTTCTCGGGCGACGTCGAGGTCCCCCTGCCGATCCCGACACCGGACTTCACATTCCACGTCTCGGCGCCGAGCGCCGACTACCTGAGGGGTTTGCTGGCTGAGGTCGGCGCCATGCTCACCGGCCGGCGCACGTTCGAGCGCGCCGACGGCTGGGGCGGCCAGCACCCATTCGATGTGCCCGCTTTCGTCGCCACCCACCACGTGCCTGACGGCTGGCCACGGCCCGGCTCGACAGTCCAATTCGTCACCGACGGCATCGAAAGCGCCGTTGTTCGTGCGAAATCCGCTGCCGGCCCGAAGTCCGTGCTGGTCCACGGCGCCCAAACGATCCAGCAGTGCCTGGACGCCGGACTGCTCGACGAGATCCATATCGATCTGGCTGCCGTGTTGCTGGGCGCAGGAGTGCGGCTGTTCGACCACCTCTCGAACACACCGGTCGTCCTCGGCAATCCGACAGTCGTCACCGGCGTGGGCGTCACACACCTGCGCTATCCCGTGCACGCCGAGCCGTCACTCGTCTGAGAGCGGGAGACGCACGAAGAGGCACTTGCCCGAGTGCAGGGACTACTTGGGGGGCGGCGGCGGCGGTGGTGGTGTTCGCTTACGTCGTCCGCCCCTGGGCAGGACGTACCAGGCGGCGAGCGCGACAACGATGACTGCAGCGGCAACCGCGACGACGGCGATGTCGGATGCTGCGAGGATCATCGACATACCGTACTACCGCCCGCGGCTCGCCGAGTTGAGGAGCCAGCTCGGCTGTTCCCAGAGGCAGCGTTGAGCTGAATCTGATTCGGCGTAGCCGAACCAGATTCACGAGTTTCGACCTGCCCCGGCGTCCCGAGGAACTCGCGAATCAGATTCACAGAACGAATCTGGTTCGGGCTGGGCGAACAGTCAGCCGGCGAGCCTGCGCAACGCCAGCTTGCCGACCCTCGTCCCGAGCGCGCGGCCTGCCGTGACGTCACCCGAAAGCTCGGTGCCGCGCTCGACACCCTGCTCCGCAGCGCGGGCGGCGTCTCGAGCGAACGAGCGGCCGGCGAACGCCGTGAGCACCTCGTTCGCCGCGGCGGCGAACGCGCCGTCGCCCGAGACCCAGCCGGGCGACGGAGGCGTCGGGGCGAGCGGGCTCCAGCGCGCGCCCGGCACCCAGCGGCCGGCGCGCAGGACGAGCTGCTGCCCGCCGACGCGCTTGATCAGGCCGGGGACGAGCGGCAGCTGGTTGTTGAAGGCGAGGTACCGGATCATCGAGATCGGCCGCGGCGACTGGTACGCACGTTTCGCGCCCCAGGTGGAGACGGCCGCGTCGTTGAGCGCGCCGTTCAGGGCGAGATCGAGCCGGACGTCGTGCGCGAGGCGCGCGGCCGCGCCCGTCCCGGCGGGCAGCAGCGCGGCGATCCTGTTCCAGCCGAGCGGCGATGCGTCCACCACGGACGGGGCCGCCGCCTGTGACGTGGCGCGGATCGCGGCAACGGCCGCCTGCTTGTAGACGGCACTCGATGGGTCACCGAGCCTCGGCCCGACGGCATCGACGCGCGCCGCGAACGTCCTCACGTGGCCCCACTGCGAGTCCTCGAAGGTCTGGACGTCCGCCGGGACGGAGCCGCCGCCCTGCGCGGCCTTCTGCGAGAGCGCCAGCGGCTGCCAGAACGTCGCGTCGTGCACCGTCGAGACGGCTGCCTGAACGACGAGCGGCTCGTTGACCGGCGTGTAGCTCGGGTCGGCGTAGTGGAGGGCCTCGTTCGCGCCGTCGTGCCGGCCGGAGGCGATCGCCGCGGCGCCGATGCGGTTTCCGAGCGCCGCCCCCGAGCCGCCGGAGGCGCGCGTGAAGTCCGGTGAGAGGCAAAGCCCGCGAAGCCGCCGGGTGAGGTGCGCGAACGTCCGCTCGAGGTTCGCCCCGTACGAGGCGCGCCAGACGAGCAGCCGGTAGGCGGCGTAGCTGATCGCCGTCTCCCTGCTCGGCTGCCCGCTGGTCGCCTGCCAGGCCTGCGAGATCGCTGTCGAGAGGTCGAAGAGATCGCGGGCCTGGACGGGCTCCGACGCACCGCCCAGCCGGAGCACCGCGACCGCTTCGTCGTTCCAGATCCGCGCGACCGACCGGCCGTGCTGCGGTGCGGGCGTGCAGTTCGCGAGCGCCGGCGTCGCGGCTCGCGTGGCGGCGAGCTTGACGGGCGGCGGGGACGCGATCCGCACCACCCGGTTCACGCCGACGTTGCTGCGGAAGCTCCGGCCGCCCCACGGGTAGCGCACGGTGAGCGACGAGACCGACGTCGCTGCGCCGAGGCCGAAGTGGACGCGCTCGTCCTCCGACGAGAGATAGCTGCTGCCCGCCTGCACCAGCCGCGTCAGGCGCCGGCCGTCCGGAAGCAGGACGGTGACGACCGCGCCGGGGGCGAACCGGGACAGCTGCACGTCGAGCCAGTGCCCGCTGGGGCCGGACGGGTGCAGGAGCACGAGCTTGCCGCCGATCGTGTTGATCGCGACATCCATCCGCCCGTCGTTCGCGACATCCGCCGCGGCCGCGCCGCGGCCGTTCAAGCGCATGCCTTTCGCCGCGATCACGCCCTTGGCGTTCCCGAAGGTTGTCGCGCCCTTGACCGGCGCCAGAACTCGCACGGGCTCGGCGTCGGCGGAGAGGCTCGTGACCGGGATCGCGCCTGCGGAAAGCAGCAGGTCGGGCGTGCCGGAGTTGGCGAAGTCGACCCACGTCGCGCCCCAGCCTGCGAAGCCGGTCCCGAGCGCCGGGTCGAAGCGCGGCCGCACGCTCGTGAATGCGCCGCTCGCGGTCTGCTCGTACGCCGCGGAAGGCTCGTTGCGCGAGTTGGTCACGAAGAGGCTGAGGCGCCCGTTCGACGTGGCGCTGGACGCCACACCCATCCCGGCGTACGGGTCGGCGACTCCGGCGGTGGTCGCACGCTCCTCGAAGCGGAAGCCGAGGTGGGCCGGATCGGCGCTGGCCCCGCCGGGCCATGGGACGTTGACGTAGAGCTGGTTCGGGTCCTCGTCGTTCGCGACGTAGAGGTCCGGGCGGCCGTCGCCGTTGGCGTCGGCGAACGCGGCGCCGAGCCCATGGCGGAAGCGGGAGGCCTCGAGGCCCGCCTGGTCGCCGGCCTCCTCGAAACGACGCGCGCCCTCGTTCAGATAGAGGAGGTCGCGGACGCCGGTCACGTTCGTCGGAAAGCCGGCGAGTGAGTTCTGCACCGGCTGGCTCAGGTCGGAGTAGCCGGCGACGAAGATGTCCGGCCGGCCGTCGCCGTTCACGTCCGCGACGGCGGCGCCGGTGTACCAGCCGTTCGCCGGCAGCTGCGTCCGGGTGAACGTCCCGTGGCCGGTGTTCCAGAGGACGTCGACGCCGCTCGTCGTCGTCACGACGAGGTCGGCCTGGCCGTCGCCGTTCAGATCCGCGGCGACGCAGCCGTTGCCCTGGACAGGCAGGTCGGCGTGCGTGGCGGCGCTGACGTCCTTGAACGTGCCGTCGACGTTCTCGAACAACGCGGTGCGAGGAAGGCCGCCGTGAGCCTCCCACTGCTGGGTGTCGGCGCTTGCGTAGGAGTTGACGGCGAACAGGTCCTGCCAGCCGTCGTTGTTGTAGTCGAGCCAGCAGACGCCGCCGCCCATCATCGCCTTGGTGTCGTTCGACATGCCGTAGTGGAACGCGCCCTGCTGGAAGTCGAGCCCGAGCGACGGCGCGAGATCGGTCAGCTGCAGGCCCGCGAGGGCGGAGCTCTCCGGGCCGCTCGATGCGAGCTGCGTCGGCGGCGTGGCGGCGAGTGCCCAGTGGCCGCTTGCCTGCCGGCGCAGCTGGAAGGTCTGGCCGGCGAGCTGTGCGACCGCGAACGGCGGGTCCTGGTCGCGTCCCGGCGCGAGGTGCAGCGTCAACCGATCGGCGGCGGTCGCGTGGACGGTCGACAGCAGGTCGTGCGCGATCAGCTGCGCCGTGTGGAGGTCGAGCTGGGTCTGCACGCCGTGTGACGGCAGGATCGTGATCGGCGGCAATGTGCCCGGCGGCAGCGCGCGGAATGCCGTGGCCTTCGTCGTGCTCGAGAAGGCGATCATGCCGGCGAACGCGGCGAGCACGACGGGGGCCGCCAGCAGCGCGAGCCGCCGGTCGACCGGGACGGGCCAGCGGCGCAGCACCGGCACGGCGAGGCACACGATCGCCAGCGACCCGAGCAGCGCCACCTTGCTCGCGAACTCCGTCGTCGTCAGCGCGATCATCACCGGCGCAAGCAGTCCCAGCGACACCGCGTAGATCAGGCGGTGCGTCGGTGAGCGCGGTGCCGTCTTCGGGTCGGTGATCATGAAGAACAGGAACACGAGCACCTCCGGCGACGTGACGAGCAAGAGCCAGAAGTGGAAGCCCGTGATCGGGCCGAGGTGCCAGCGCGCCAGCATCGCGTGTCCCGAGAGCGCGAGGACGCCGATCCCGACCGCGAACGAGGCCCAGAAGCCGACTGCGACCCGGAGCAGCTTCAGCCGTCCGAGGATCGTGAACCCGCCCGCCAGGATCACCGCCAGCGCGAGCGCGAGCCACACCGACATCGGCCCCCACCAGAAGTCGAGCGGGTCGGCCCGGGTGCGGCCGAGCGCGAGGAAGCAGATGACGAGCCCGATGTTCGACGGGTTGAAGATGTGCTCTCCGTTCCACTTGATCAGGTACTTCGAGAGCAACGAGACGGCTGCGGTGCCGGCGAAGATCCACCAGCCCCTCAGGCTCCACCAGTCGCCGTGATTCGTGCCGGGCACGCGGAGGATGAACGCGACACCGTTGCCGGTGAGCAGCGCGCTCGCGGGCCACATCAGGACGTGCTGCCGGCGGAAGGCGATCGCGACCTCGAGCACGGCGCAGGTGGCGAGCGAGACGAAGATCTGCGCGATCGAGAGCCGGAAGTGGAAGCCGATCTGGCCGATCACCTGCAGCGAGGTGATCGTGGCTGCGAGGTGCAGCCGCGGGTCGCTCAGCTTCGGGAGGACGATGGGGTACGGCGTGCCCCGAATCACGACCGCGCTCATCCCGCCGATCGTAGCCCGCGCTCCGACCGATTACGATGATCCGATGAGGCTCGAGCGCGCCCGGAGGATCGTCGACTTCGTCGTGTCGGAGGCAGCTGCGCCGGTCTCGGTCTTCGTCGCCGACACCCATGGTGAGCTTGTCGCCGCCGCGACCATGGACGGCGCGGCGCCGGATACTCGCCTGAACGCGCAGCGGAAGGCCTATACGGCGGCGCGCAGCGACGCGCGCACGACGCGGGAGCTCGCCGAGAAGGTCAGGGACGATGCCGTGGAACGCGCGAGCTTCGACCCCTTCTTCACGTTCTTCCTCGGCGGCGTCGCGGTCTTCGAAGGAGAGGAGCGCGTCGGAGCCGTCGGCGTGAGCGGCCTGCCCGGCGAGGTCGACGAGCAGCTCGCTCTGGCGGCTATCGAACGATCCGCGGGTCCGTGAACACGTCGGTCTCGTCGCGACTCCGCGTCGAGAACTCCGACACGACCGCGCCTTCGGCGCCCGCCATGAACGAGTGCAGCGTGTCCGGCGGGATCGTCCACTGGTCGCCCGGATGCAGGACGATCTCGTCCCTGCCCTCGACCTGCAGCCGCACGAGGCCCGCCCGGCAGCGGAACGTCTCCTCCTTGCCGGGGTCGGCGCCGACCGGCGGGTGGCGGTGCTCCGGGCACCGCTGGTGGGGGAAGAGCACGAGCTCCTTCGCGCACACGCGGTCCGTGTTCACGTAGACCAGTACCTGCAGTCCCGTCTCCTCGAGCCGGCCGAGACCGAAGTCGGCCACCTCGAGCGACGCGCGCTCGGCGGCGGTGAGGACGATCCCTGCGTCGGCGAGCATGGCGGCGGCGCGCTCACGCGCCTCGGCGTCGGTCACAGCGAGACGGTCACAGCGAGACGGGGACGCCGTTCGTGGCGGACTCGTGCAGGGCCTCGAGCGTGCGCGCTTGCCCCAGCGCGTCGTCTCGGGCGAGCAGCAGCTCGCCCTCGCCGCGGATCGCGTCGCTCACGTTCTCCAGCTCGAGCCGGTAGGAGTCCTGACGCTCGATCTCGATGCGTTCGACGGTGCCGTCGCGACGCAGTTCGAGCACGGGCGCCCCGCAGTGCCACGGGTCGTCGAGGAAGAGCGAGCCTTCGCTGCCGATCGCCTCGAGCTCGTCGTGCTCCGGCAGGGCGGTTCCGCAGTGGAAGCTCGCGAGCACGTTGCCCGGGAAGCGCAGCGTCCCCGCGAAGACCCAGTCCGTGCCCGACGGGCCGAACCAGGCCTCGCCGTACGCGCGCTCGGGCTCGCCGCCGAGCAGTCGCGAGCCGCTGACGTTGTAACAGCCGACGTCCATCAACGCGCCGCCTTCGACGTCGGTGCGCAGCCGGATGTTGTCGTGGTCGTAGAGCGAGTAGCTGAAGACGGAGCGGACGAGGCGAAGCTCGCCGATCGCGCCGTCGGCGACCAGCTCCTGCAGTCGCTTCGTCTGCGGGTTGTGGCGGTACATGAACGCCTCGCTGAGGTGCAGGCCGGCGCGATCGGCCGCGTCGAACGCGGCGCTCACCTCCTCCGGGTGGCGGGAGAGCGGCTTCTCGCAGAGCACGTGCTTGCCGGCCTCGAGCGCCCGGATCGACCACTCGCAATGCATCGTGTTCGGAAGCGAGATGTAGACCGCTTCGATCTCCGGATCGGCGAGCAGCTCGTCGTACGAGCCGAAGGCCCGCGCGATCTCCCACTGCTTCGCGTACTCCTCGGCGCGCTCCCGATTGCGGCTCGCGACCGCGGCGAGCTCGACCTTGTCCGACGCGTGCGCGCCGGGGATGACCTTCCGGTTGATGTCGGCGGTCGAGATGATTCCCCACTTCACAGGCTTCGTCATGTGCTTACTATCGCGGAATGGAAGAGATCGGCGTCGGCATGCTCGGCTACGCGTTCATGGGCAAGGCCCACTCGAATGCGTTCAAGAAGCTCGCGTACATGACGTGGCCGCCGCCGCTGATGCCGAAGCTCGTCGGCATCGCCGGGCGGGACACCGGAGCGGTGGGCGAGGCGGCGGAGCGATACGGCTACGACTACGCAACAGGGGACTGGCGCGACCTGGTCGCCGACGAGCGGATCGGGCTGTTCGACAACGGTGGCCCGAACTCGCTGCACGCCGAGCCGACGATCGCGGCGGCCGAAGCGGGGAAGCACGTGATCTGCGAGAAGCCGCTCGGCCGCGACGCGGGCGAGAGCTACGAGATCTGGCAGCGCGTCGCCGCCACCGGGGTCAAGCACCTCTGTGCGTTCAACTACCGCTTCGTTCCGGCGGTGCGCCTGGCACGTGAGCTGATCGAAGCCGGCGAACTGGGGGAGATTCGCCATTTCCGCGGGCGCTACCTCCAGGACTGGGCCGACGACGCGACGCTCGACACGTGGCGGTTCCATCCGGACGAGGCGGGCTCGGGTGCGCTGGGAGACATCGGCACGCACGTGATCGACCTCGGCCGGTTCCTGAACGGTGAGATCACCTCGGTCTCTGGGCTCGTCAAGACGTTCATTCCCGGCCGGACAGTCGACGACGCCCTCGAGGCCGCGGTCGAGTTCGAGAATGGGTCGGTCGGCACGATCGAGGGCACGCGGCTCGCGCTCGGCCGGCGCAACGCGTTCCAGTGGGAGATCAACGGCTCGAAGGGCTCGCTGGCGTTCGACATGGAACGGCTGAACGAACTGCAGGTGTTTCGCGCCGACGGCGACCGTGCGCGCGGCTTCAAGACCGTGCTCGTGTCGGAGACCGACCATCCGTTCTGGGAGCACTGGTGGCCGCCCGGGCACATCATCGGCTGGGGCGACACGTTCGTCCACGAGTTGCACCACATGCTGAAGGCGATCGCCGACGACACGGACGTCGCTCCGTACGGTGCGACGTTCGAGGACGGCTACCGCGCCTCCGAGGTCGGCGACGCGATTCTCCGCTCGGGCGCAAGCGGCGAGCGCGTGCAGATCTCCTACCGAGGCTGATTCAGTCCGAGATGACGAGGGTCGCCTTGCCGCCCTGATGGGCGAAGGCGTCTTCGAACCGGTCGAGCGGCACCCGGAGGCTGACGAACTGCTCCAGCTCGTCGGGCCACCGCTCGCGCGCGCGATCGAGATCGGCGACCGCGGCGAGCCAGTCCTCGCGGGCTGCGTTGACGCTGCCGAAGAGGACGCGGTTCTCGAGGATGGCGTCGAGCGCCAGTGTCCTGCCGTCCAGCTCGACACGCTGTTCCAGTGGATCGATGCCGAGCAGGCACGCGACGCCGCTGCGACGCAGGAGGCCGAGCGTGTCGGCCATCAGCTGGGCGTCGCCGGCAGCCTCGACGACCAGGTCGAAGCCGCCGAGCTCCGACAGCTGCGTTCCGGGCAGCGAGACGTATCGCGCGCCCGATGCGGTCACGAGGTCGTTCGAGGGCTCGAGCGACGCCGTCCACACTTCGAGGCCCGCGAGCCGCAGCAGGTAGGTCGAAAGCGTGCCGACCGCCCCGGCGCCGAGCACGAGCGCACGCTGCAGCTCCCAGGGGTGCCGGTTCCCGATCGCCCGCGCGTGCCGCAGCGCCCGCTCGCAGATCGACGTCGGCTCGGCGAGGACGCCGAGCCGGCCGAGCGAGCGCGGGATCGCGACGAGCTGCGCCGGATCCTCGACGACGAGCTCACACGCGAAGCCGTTCAGCCGGGTGATCCCGCGCTCCACGTAGTCGCCAGTGAGGCACGAGTCGGGGAAGCCCTCGGAGCAGGCGAGGCAGTGCCGGCACGAGCGGCGCACCGTCGCGGTGACGAGGTCGCCGCGTGTGAATCCGTGGCCGTCCCGCTCGACCGTGCCGAGCGCCTCGTGCCCGAGCACGAGCTCGCTCTCGTTCTCCGGTGCGACGCCGAACAGCCCGTGGGAGATCTCGCGGTCGGTGCCACAGACGCCGACTTCGAGCATCCGCACGAGCACGCCGTCGCCGGTCGCATCGGGGACGTCGGCGACGCGCGTCGACCCGGTGACGCCCGGCTGTGTGACGAGCGCTCGCACGCTAGGCCGCCGTCAGGCCGCCGTCGATCACGAGCACGCTGCCGGTGACGAACTCGGCTCCCGCGAGATAGAGGACCGCGTCCGCGATCTCGTCCGGTGTGCCGAGGCGGCCCATCGGCTGCCGGGCGCGCAGCGCGTCGAGCGATTCTCCGGCGTCGTCGACCAGCCGTCGCACCCACGGCGAGTCGACCGTGCCGGGGCAGACGGCGTTGACGCGAATCCCCTCGCCGACGTGGTCGACCGCGAGTGCTCGCGTCAGCGCGACGACTGCTCCCTTCGCCGCGCAATAGGCGGCGCGGTTGCGCAGCCCGACCAGCGCCGCGACGGAGGCGACGTTGACGATCGCGCCCCCGCCGCGTGCGGCCATGCCGGGGATCGCGTGCTTGCAGCAGAGGAACGTGCCACGGGCGTTCACCGCGAACACGTCCTCCCAGACCTCCAGCGGCGTGTCGGGCGCCGAGGTGGTCGATCCGATCCCGGCGACATTGACGAGGACGTCGAGGTCGCGAAGGGCGGGGGCGACCTGCGTTTCGTCCCGGACGTCCAGCTGCAGCCCGCACATGCCGAGCTCGTCTGCGACCGCGGCAGGCTCGAGGTCGGCGACGATCACCTCTGCTCCCGCGGCGGCAAAGCGCCGCGCCACGGCCGCGCCGATCCCGGAGCCCGCGCCCGTGACGAGCGCCCGTTTGCCTGCGATGCCCATGTCGCTCATCGTCGCACGCTCAATGCTCCCGGAGCACGGCGCCTTCGGAGGCCGAACCGACGAGCAGCCGGTAGCGCGCGAACACGCCGCGGTCGTACGGGAGCGCCGGTGACCGCCACGCGGCCAGGCGCGCTTCGATCTCCTCGGCTTCGAGCTCGAGTGTGAGCGTGCCGGCGTCGATGTCGATCACGATCGGATCGCCGTCGCGGACGATCGCCAGCGGCCCGCCACGGGCTGCCTCCGGCGCGACGTGGCCCACCATGAGCCCGCGAGTCGCGCCCGAGAAACGACCGTCGGTGACCAGCGCGACCGACTCCCCGAGCCCCGCCCCGACCACCGACGCGGTCACGCTCAGCATCTCCCGCATGCCGGGGCCGCCGGCCGGGCCCTCGTAGCGCACGACGAGCACGTCGTCCTCCCGCACGACTCCGGCCCGCACGGCAGCGGTGCACGCCTCTTCGCTGTCGAAGACACGGGCGGGGCCGCGCTGCCGCCGTCGCACGGAGCCAGATACCTTGACCAGGCTGCCGTCGGGCGCAAGGTTGCCGCGCAGCGCGTGCAGCGCCCCGGTCGCCTTGAACGGCTGCGCGACGGAGAAGACGACCTTGCCGTCCGGCTCCGGCGCGTCGTGGATCGCCTCGGCGAGCGTCCGGCCCGTGACCGTCGGCGCCCCGCCGTCGAACATCCCGCCGCGGATCAGCTCGCCGATCACGACTGCCGTGCCGCCGGCCCGGTGCAGGTCTTCCGCCATGTAGCGGCCCGACGGCGCCAGGCTTGCGAGCACGGGGGTCCGGGCGCCGATCTCCGCCAGCTCGTCGAGCGTGAGCGGCACGCCGGCCTCGCGCGCGATCGCGAGCAAGTGCAGGATGCCGTTCGTCGAGCCGCCGGTCGCAGCGATGCCCGCCATCGCGTTCAGCAGTGCGCGTCGATCGAGGAAGGTACGCGAGGTCGCCGCAAGCGTCGTAGCGACTGTTCCCGCGCGCGCCGCTGCGTCGCCCTTCGCCTCCAGCTCGTCAGCGGGGATCAGTCCGTCTCCCAGGACGGTCAGGCCGAGGCAGTCCAGTGCGACCGCCATCGTGTTCGCCGTGAAGTGCCCCGCGCACGCTCCGGCGCCCGGGCAGGCGAACCGCTCGAGCTCGTCGAGCTCCGCACGAGGGATCAGGCCTCGTTCCTCCGCACCGACCGCCTCCCAGACGTCCTGGATCGAGATCTCGCGGCCGCGGAGCCGTCCCGCGCGCATCGGACCGCTGTAGAGGACGACGGCCGGCTTGTCGACGCGTGCGAGCGCCATCAGCGCGGCCGGCACGGTCTTGTCGCAGCCGACGAGGCACACGAGCGCGTCGAAATCGTGCGCGTGCACCATCAACTCGATCGAGTCGGCGATCACCTCACGCGAGATCAAGGACGCCCTCATTCCCGGCGTCGCCTGTGACTGGTTGTCCGAGACGGCGATCGTGTTGAACCCGAGTGCGACTCCACCCGCCGCAGCGACGCCGTCGCTCACGCGATCGGCGAGCTCGCGCTGGTTTGCGTTGCACGGCATCGTCCCGGTCCACGTCGAGGCGACGCCGACGATCGGGCCGTCGAGGCGACCCGGATCGATGCCCATCGCCCGGAAGTGAGCGCGCGCCGGAGCGCGCTCTGCGCCGGCGGCGAGGGCCTCCCGTGCACGCCGTCGCAGCGCGTCGTGGCTCACACCGCGAGAATACGCGTCACGTGACGCCCGTCCGGATCGGCCTCCTCTCGACTGCGAGCATCAACGGGGCGATCCTCGGTGCCCGCGCCGCCGGCGCGCCGTTCTCCATCGACGCCGTCGGGTCACGGGACGCGGCGCGGGCGCACGCCTACGCGAGCGAGCACGGCATCGAGCGCGCCCACGGCTCGTACGAGGAGCTGCTCGCAGACGTTGAGGTCGACGCGGTCTACATCGCGCTCCCGAACGCGCTGCACCACGAGTGGGCGATGCGCGCGCTCGCGGCCGGCAAGCACGTTCTGTGCGAGAAGCCGTACACGCGGCAGCCCGCGCAGGTGGACGAGGCGTGCGACGAGGCGGAGCGCCGCGGGCTCGTCTTCACGGAGGGGTACATGTGGCGGCACGCGGCTCAGACGCAGCTTCTGCGCGACTTGCTGCCCCGGGTGGGGAAGGTGCGCGCCGTCGACACCGTCTTCGCCGCGACGCTCGGCCGCGAGGAGGATCCGCGCTGGGACGCCGGGCTCGGCGGGGGCGCGCTGCTCGACCTCGGCTGCTACTGCGTCAGCGCTGCCCGGCTGGTGCTCGGCGAGCCGGACGACGCGCACGGCGCGGCCCGGCTGCGTGACGGCGTCGACGAGCACTTCGCGGGCGTGCTGCGCTTCGGCGACGTCTTCGCGACGTTCCAGTGCGGCTTCACGTCGGCGCTCGTCAACCGGATCGAGGTGATCGGCTCGTCGGGCGTGCTCGAGGTGCCGCAGGCGTTCGTCGATCCGCCCGGCGTCGTGCTGCTCGACGGCGAGGAGCACCGAGTCGAGCCGGGCGATCACTATCGAGCAGAGCTCGACGACTTCTGTGCGGCGATCCGCGGCGAACGGAGCGTTCTGATCGACCGCCCCGAGATGCGCGGCCAGGCCCGGGCGCTCGCCGTCTTGCTCGCCCGTTCTAGTTCTCGAGCTGTCTGACGCTCGGTGTCGCGACAGCCAGTGCCGCGACACCGAGCGAGCCGCCCGCCGCGATCCAGAGCGTCGTGCTCGTTCCGAGTGCGGCAGCCGCCGGGCCGGCGAGCATGAGCCCGATCGGCTGGAAGGCCAGCGACCCGAACCAGTCGTAGGCACTGACGCGCGACAGTGCGGCCTGTGGCACGTGCCGCTGCAGCGATGTCTCCCAGAGCGCGTTGAAGATCATGTTGCTGCCGCCTGCCAGCAATCCGCCCGCTGCGACCACCACGGCGGGCGCGCCGAGGGCGAGCAGCGCGGTCGGGACGGCGAGGAACCCGAGCAGGCTCGAGCCGAAGAAGAGCGAGCGGCGCACGTGAATGCGCAGGGAGACGATGCCCCCGATCAGGGACCCTGCCCCGAGCGCCGAGAGGATCAGGGTCCACGCGAGCGGCCCTCCCAGCGACTGCTTCGAGATCACGGCGCCCAGCACGACGAACACCGCGCCGACCATGTTGCCGACCGACGCAGCGAGGACGATCACCCAGACCCAGGTTCGCGACGAGAACTCGCGCCAGCCCTCGTGGAGGTCGGCGACGAACGACTGGGCCGGGAGCTTCACCTGCTGGGGCAGCCGCAGCTGCGCGAGGTAGAACGCGCTGAGCCCGAAGCTCGCCGCGTCGACGCAGAGCGCCCAGCCCGGGCCGGCGGCCGTCACGATGATCCCGCCGATCGCGGTGCCGACGATGCCGGCGGACGCCATCGAGAGCCCGCGCAGCGCATTCGCCTGCTGCAGGCGCCCGGGGCTGATCGTCGACGGCGTCAGGCCCGTGGAGGCCGGGTTGAAGAAGGCACTGGCCGTGCCCGCTACCGCCTGGAGGATCACGAGTTCCCAGATCTGCGCCGTGTGCGTGAGCACCAGCGCCGCAACCGTTCCCTGTGTGCCCATCCGCGCGACGTCGGCCGTGAGCATCACGAGGCGCCGTGGCAGGCGGTCGGCGAAGACGCCCCCGACGAGCAGGAACGCGATCAGCGGGATCGTCTTCGCGGCGAAGACGTAGCCCAGGTCGGTCGCCGAGCCGGTGAGATCGAGCACGGCGAAGGCGAGCGCGATGCTGCTGAACGAATCGCCGAGGAGCGAGATGAGCTGTCCGGTGAAGAGCAGCCGAAACGGGCGCTCGCGGAGAGCGCCGAGCGAGTCCCAGCGCCCGGTCAGCGCTTCTTGCCTGGGTTGAGCAGGCCCTTCGGGTCGAACGCCCGCTTGACCCGCAGGTGCAGGTCGTAGCCCACCGCACCGAGCTGCTGCTCGAGCTGGCCGCGCTTCAGCCAGCCGATGCCGTGCTCGCCGGTGACGGTGCCGCCCAGCTCGTGCGCGAGCTGGAACAGGTCGTGGCACGCCGCGTCGGCGCGGCGCTCTTGTTCCGGATCGTCCGGCGCGAAGAGGAAGGTCGAATGGATGTTCCCGTCGCCGGCATGACCGAACGAGAGCGCGGGCACGTCGTGGCGCGCCCCGATCGCAAGCGTCTCGCGCGCGACGTCGCGGAGGCGATCGAGCGGCACGGCGATGTCCTCGCTGAACGCGCCGCCGCGCTGGGCGAGGATCGCGAACGCCACGCCGGCCCGCCAGCGCCACAGCGCCGCGACGTCGGACGGCTCCTCGGGTGCGTGCACGGCGACCGCGTCCTCCTCGAGCGCCTCCCGCAGTTCTGCGGCGACTCGCCGCGCTTCCGGCGGTGCGCCGTCGGCCTCGGTCATGACCATGAACGCGTCGCCCTCGGGGAGGCCGAACGGATACGTCTCGCCCGAGTAGCCGAGCGTCACGGCGTCCATGTACTCGATCGTGGCGGGAACGACCCCTGAGGCGAGCACGCGCTCGATCGCGGCGATCCCGGCTTCGGCGTCGCGATAGATGCCGATCACCGGCAGTTCCAGCTCCGGTGCGGGAACGAGCCGCAGCCAGGCGGCGGTGACGAGCCCGAGCGTGCCCTCCGATCCGACGAGCAGGCTCTTCAGGTCGTAGCCGGCGACGTCCTTCCGCAGCGGCCCGCCGATCTGCACGATCTCGCCGGGCGGGATCACAGCCTCGAGGCCGGTCACCCAGTTGCCGGTCACGCCGTACTTGAACGCGTGCGGCCCGCCCGCGTTGCACGCGATGTTGCCGCCGATCTGCGAGCTCTCGGCCGCGCCCGGGTCGGGCGGGAACCGCAGGCCGCTCTCGCGCGCGAGCCGTTGGACGTCGCCCGTGGTGACGCCCGCCTCGACGTGCATGCGCCAGAGCAGCGGATCGAACTGGCGCACCTTGTTCAGGCGCTCGAAGCCGACGACGACGCCGCCCTCGACCGGGATCGCGCCGCCTGCGAGGCCGGTGCCGCCGCCACGGGCGGTCAGCGGCACGTCGTGCTCGTAGCACCAGCGCATCACCGCCGCGACCTCTTCCGTCGTCGCGGGGAGCACCACCGCGTCCGCGGTGCCCTGCACGCCGCGACCCATCAGATCAGCGAGGTAGCGCCCCTGTGGTTCGACGAGCGACTCGGGTGAGACGACCTCTGCGAGCTCCACGCCGGCGAGCGTACCCGCTCGAATGAGACATGTCCCGGGGACAGTCCCCGGGACATGTCCGGTCGGGCTAGGCGTCCGAGAGCGGGAGCTCCTCGACGCCGTCGCGGGCGATCCGCCACGCGCGTAGCTCGTCGAGCTTCAGGCCGTAGATCAGGAACGGCCGCCCCGACCAGAGGCCCGCCAGCTCCCGGTCGGTTCTCGACGGAATCGGCTCGGTCTCGGGATGCGAGTGGAAGACCGCGAGCTCGTACCCCTCGTCCTCGAGGAACCAGAGGCTCGGGTCTATCTCGAGCTCGTAGCGGTACGGGGACGCGAGCGTGTTGCGGCCGCGCTCGTACCGCTCGGCGACGCCGGCCCGGAAGACGAGCAAGCCGCAGCACTCGTTCGGCGCCTCCTCGGCGGCATGCGCTTGGAGCTCTGCGCGGATCGCGGCCGGCACTACCACCAGAGCACCGCCTCGTCGATCTCCTCGCCGCTCCAGAACGGCGCCGAGAGGTACTTCCAGCCACCGTCCGCGAGCACCGCGACGACGACTGCGCCGTCGGAAAGCTCCTCGGCGATGCGCCGGGCGACGTGGACAACGGCTCCGGCCGAGACGCCCGCGAAGAGCCCTTCCCGCTCGAGGAGCACCCGCACCGCGGCCGCAGCTTCAGTGTTCGAGACGAGCAGCTTGCGGTCGAGTTGCGCCACGTCGAGCACGGGCGGCACGTACCCGTCCTCCAGCGAGCGCAGGCCCATCACCGGGTCACCCGGTAGGGGCTCGGCTGCGACGATCTGCACGTTCGGGAACGCCTCGCGCAGGCGCTTGCCCGTGCCCATCAACGTCCCGCCGGTGCCGAGGCCGGCGACGAGTGCGTCGACGCGCGGCAGGTCGCGTACGATCTCCAGCCCGGTTCCCTCGTAGTGCGCGCGCGGGTTCGCCTCGTTCGCGTACTGGAAGAGCATCACGTAGCGGGCGTCGCGGGCAGCGATCTCCTGCGCCATGCGCACCGCGCCGTTCGAGCCCTCCTCGCCGGGCGAGTCGATGATCGTCGCGCCGTAGAGCTCGAGCAGCGTGCGCCGCTCGGGGGTCGCGTTCGAGGGCATGACGCACGTCAGCTTCAGCCCCTTGAGCTTCGCGACGAGGGCGAGCGAGATGCCGGTGTTGCCGCTCGTCGGCTCGAGGAGCTCCTGGCCCTGCTCGAGGCCGGCCGCCTCGACCATCGCGAGTGCGACGCGGTCCTTGATCGAGCCCGTCGGATTCTGTCCTTCGAGCTTCACGTAGATCGTGCGGCCCGCCGGCGAGAGCGACCGGAGCTCGACCAGCGGGGTGTTCCCGATCAGGTCGAGCAGCGAGCTAGCAACCACAGCCGCCCGCCATGGCGGGCAGGAGAATCACGGTGCTTGTGTCGCGGACGGGCGTGTCGAGGCCGGCGCGGGTGCGCACGTCCTCGCCGTCGACGTAGACGTTGACGAACGACTGGATCGCGCCGTCGCCGTAGACCCGCGAGCCGAGTGCCGGGATCCGCTTCACGAGGTCCTCGAGCAGCTCGCGCACGGTCGAGCCCGAGGCTTCGACCTCGCGCGCGCCGCCGGCTTCGCTCCGCAGCACGGGGGGGACCCGAACAACGCTCATTCGGCCGTCACCTCGCGCAGAACTCCACGTAGTCGATGTACTCGGTGATCGTCGGGTGGTCGCCGCAGACGGGGCAGTCGGCGCGGCGCTCGATCTTCACCTCGTTGAACTCGGTCGCCAGCGCGTCGAGCAGGAGCAGCCGGCCGACGAGCGGCTCGCCGATCTGCGCGGCCAGCTTGATCGCCTCGTTCGTCTGCAGCGTGCCGACGATCCCCGGGAGGACACCGAGCACGCCGCCCTCGGCGCACGACGGCGCGAGCTCGGGCGGCGGCGGCTCCGGGAAGAGGCAGCGGTAACACGGCCCCTCGTGGGGCTTGAACACCGTCACCTGGCCCTCGAAGCGGTAGATCGAACCGTGGACGACCGGGATGCCGCGCCACACGGACGCGTCGTTGACGAGGTAGCGCGTCGGGAAGTTGTCGGCACCGTCGACGAT
>JADGPE010000080.1 GCA_017882605.1 Thermoleophilia bacterium
GCCCTCGCCGGAGCGTCAGCTCGTTGCCGACCGCTTCCGGGAACTCGAGCGTCTCGTGGATGGCCGTCGCCGGCCGTCTCGGCTTGACCCTCCCGTCCTCCTCGCCTCTCGCCAGGCTCCAGGCGCGCCGCCCGTCCGGCCCCAACCGTTCGGAAACGGCGCCGCCCGGCAGCCCGGCAAGCTGTCCGATCGTGCGCACACCAAGTTCTTCGAGCTCCTCGTAGCGGCACCGCTCGAGCGGCAGCAGCTGCAGCGGCAGCGGGGCGAGGAACGAGCGCGCACGGTCGTCGGAGACGATCAGCGCCTGTCCCGGCCGCGCGACGTTCGCCGCGGCGAGCGCTGCGAACCGCCGCTCCGCAGCTCCTGCGCGGGGATCCCAGCTGGAGCCGACAGCATTGAGCGCCCGCTTGAGCGCCGGCTCGAGCCCGCCGTAGAGCCGCTCGACCCCTTTCGAGTCGAAGAAGACCGTGCCCGGATCGGCCGGCTCGACCGCGAACCCGGCGTCCTCGAGCCGGCGCAGGATCTCCTCCCACGCCTGTTCGGCGGTGGCCGGGTCCTGCTCGACGAGCTCGAGCTCCGGACAGGTCGCGAGCGCCTCTCCGAGGCGCATCCCCGGCCGGATGCCCTTCGCCTCCGCCGGCCCCGTGACCGAGCCGATCAGCGGCTCCGTCCCCGGCAGTGGCGCGAGCGCCGCCGGCCTGGCCTGCAAGCGCGGACGAAGGCGCAGCGCTGCCCGTAGATCGAAGGCCGGGATGACGATTGCGGCGACCACGGGAACGTATGTTCTACACGAACACACGTTCTCCTGTCAAGCCTGGCGTAGTTCTAACGAGGCGGCGTTCGGCTTTTCGCCGATGGCAACCGAGCTGCTGCGGCGGATGATCGGTCCGACCCGAGGGAAGGAGCCGTCATGCGCTTTGCACGTCATGCCGCGATCAGCGCGAGCGCCCTGCTCGCAGGCGCCGCCGTGATCCACCTCTACTGGGCGCTCGGGGGCTCCTGGGCCCTCCACACCGTCTCCGGCGACAGCTCGAGCCCGTCCGCCGGCGCACGCACCTTCTTCGCCGTCGTCGCCACACTGGCGATCGCGGCCGCCGTCGAGGCGCTCGTGCTCGGACGCGTCGTCGCAGGGCCGGTGCTCCGCCGCACTGTCTGGGTGACGGTCGGCGTCCTCGGGGTCGGGGGCGTCATCCGGCTTTCGGCCGCACCCGTCGTCGGCCTCGCCGCGATCCTCTTCGCCCTGCTGTTCGCCGTGCTCGTCTTCGAGGCGCCGCGCTCGGCGCGCGCCCGCCCGCCGCGCCGCCGCTGACGGCGTCTATCCTGCCCCGCATCCGGGCGATGGGGCCCGCCTTCAACCGCCGACGACGGCTGATGGCTCCTACGACAACAAGGAGCCACGCATGCCCGTGATCGTCGGCGTCGCGCTCGGTGGAGCGCTCGGTGCATCAACTCGCTACTTGCTCGACCACGTGATCGAGCAGCGAAGCTTTTCGATCTTTCCGTGGGCGACTTTCACGATCAACCTGACCGGCTGCTTCCTGATCGGCGTGATCACCGAGTCGCTCGTCGACCGCCACCACCTTCCCGCCTGGCTGCGAGTCGGTCTCGTCGTGGGCGTGATCGGCGGCTACACCACGTTCTCGACGTTCGCGCAGGAGAGCCTGACGCTGCTCGAGGCGCGGGACGTCGCCGTGACGCTTCTCTATGCGGTCGGGAGCGTGACGGCCGGGATCGCCTTCGTCTACCTGGGGGCGCTAACCGGACGTGCGCTCTAGGACGACGACCGGGATCTCGCGGTCCGTCTTCTTCGCGTACTCGTCGTAGTGCGGCCACACCTCGACCGCCTTGCGCCAGAGACGCTCGCGCTCCTCGCCCTCGGCCGTGCGCGCACGGGCCGGGAAGACCTCGTCGAGCACCTGCAACTCGACTTCCGGTGTCTTCGAGAGGTTTCTGTACCAGCCCGGATCGGCCGGCGCGCCGCCCTTCGAGGCGACAATCACGTAGCGGTCGCCGTCCTCCGCGTAGATCAGCGGTGTCGTCCGCGGCTCGCCGCTCGTGCGCCCGGTCGTCGTCAGCAGGAGGATCGTCGACCCCTCCTTCCAGATGTGGCCGACCTCCCCGCCCGTCTCCCGGTACCGCCGGACGTGCTCCTCGCCGAACAGGGTTGTTGGTGCTTCGCTCATTCGTCGCTCCTTATCTCCGCTGCCGTTCCCATCATGCGTGAGAAGCGTGGGACGACGTCGAGCAGGTCGACCTGGGCGCAGAACTCGATATCCGCCTCGAGCCCGGGCGGGCCGTAGGTGCGTGCCTTCAGTCCCGCAAGCGGGTCCGGCCATGCGCGCGCGATCACCTCGGCGCCGATCGCCGCATCGCTGCGCTCGCCGTCGAGGGCCTCCACGATCCGGCCGGCGCAGTACGCATCGTCCAGCGCAAACGCGCCCATGAACCCAGAGCAGAGGATCGCGACATCTCCTCCCGTCTCGCGAACGGTGCGGACGAGTGCCGACAGGTTGAGCAAGGAACCGAGCAGCACGACCTCGCAGCGGGAGGCGGCGGTGAGGATCGCGCGCGTGCCGTTCGTCGTCGTGAGAATCAGAGTCCGCGCCCTCGGCGGCTCCTGCGCGAACTCGAGCGGAGAAGCGCCCACGTCGAAGCCCTCGACCACGATCGCATTGCGCTCACCGCCGACGACCGCCTCGTCGCCGAGCTCGGACCGGAGCGCCCGCGCCTCGTCGATCTCGCCACAGCAGAGCACGCGCTCGTACCCCGCAGCGAGCGCCTGGGCGATCGACGACGTCGCCCGGATCACGTCGACGACGATCCCGACGCGTGCGGCGGCTTCCTCCTCCGGAGTAAACGCAACGTGGACGTGCACCCCGATACGCTAGCCGCGTGGACGAGCCGCGCTATTGCTACCGGCACCCCGACCGGGAGACCGGGCTCTCGTGCTCGGAGTGCGGGCGACCCATCTGTTACGAGTGCATGACGCCGGCCCCGGTCGGGCTGCGCTGCCCGGAGCACTCGGGCAAGCCGCAGGGGATCCGCAAGGTGACCGTCCCCGCGCAGCGCGCCGTCACCGGCATCGGCAGCACGCGCCCGAACGTCGTCACCCTCACCCTGATCGGGGTCAACGTCGCGGTCTATCTCGCCGAGCTCGCAGCCGGGGGCAGCGTCAACGGCGTCGCGAACTACCTCTTCAACCACGGCGCACTCTTTGCCTCCGGCGTGTACACGCAGGGCAGCATCGCGACGCTACCGGCGCACGCGACTGCGCCCGGATATCACATGGTGGGGCTCGCGCACGGCGAATGGTGGCGCATGCTCTCCGCCGCCTTCCTGCACTACGGCCCGTTCCACCTCGCGATCAACATGTACTCGCTCTACTTCGCGGGGTCGCTCCTCGAGCAGGTGATCGGGCGCTGGCGGTTCGCGCTCCTCTACTTCGGCTCGGGCATCGCCGGTTCGGCGGGGGCGATCTGGCTGAGCCCCAACAGCGTCACGGTCGGCGCGTCGGGCGCGATCTTCGGCATCCTCGGCGGGCTCTTCGTCCTCGAACGGCAGCGGCACATCGCAACGGGGGGACAGGTCGCAGGACTGATCGTGCTGAACCTGGTCTTCACGTTCGCACTCTCGAACATCTCGGTCGGCGGCCACATCGGCGGCCTGATCGCCGGCATCGGCCTGATGTGGCTCCTGCTGCGCTTCAGGCGCTCGACGGCCTACAGCATCCTCTCGACCGCCGGTGTGATCGCCGTGAGCATCGTCGTCGCCTACCTGCAGGTCCGGAACTACCAGTAGGGCGGCCTCAGCCGCCTGCGGAGACGTACGCGCCCGATCCGGCCTCCTTCAACGCGGCCTGAGCCGCGGCCAGGCGGGCGAGCGGCACCCGGAACGGCGAGCAGCTGACGTAGTCGAGGCCCAGCTCGTGGCAGAACGCGATCGAGGTCGGCTCGCCGCCGTGCTCGCCGCAGATGCCGAGCTTGAGCTCCGGCTTCGCACCGCGGCCGCGCTCGACGGCGATCCGCATCAGGTCACCGACGCCGTCGACGTCGATCACCTCGAACGGATTGCGCTCCAGCACGCCGTCCTCGAGATACGCAGTGAGGAACTTCCCTTCGGCGTCGTCGCGTGAGAACGCGAGCGTCGTCTGCGTCAGGTCGTTCGTGCCGAAGGAGAAGAAGTCGGCGACCTCGGCAATCTCGTCGGCGCGCAGCGCCGCGCGCGGCACCTCGATCATCGTGCCGACGAGGTGCTCGACCTCGGGAGCCTCTTCTGCCCAGACCGACTCGGTCAGGTCACGCAGGCGAGCGAGCTCTTCACGGAACCCGACGAGCGGGTGCATCACCTCGACGAGCGGCGCCTCACCGCTGCGCTGCTGAACTGCCCGCGCGGCACGCGCGATCGCACGGATCTGCATCTCGTAGATCTCCGGGTACTGCAGGCCGAGCCGGCAGCCGCGCGTGCCGAGCATCGGATTCGCCTCGTGCAGCGTCCGGATCCTGCGGCGCATCTTCTCGTCCGCCGCGTCGGCTTCGTCCGGTAGGAACTCGTGCAGCGGCGGATCGAGGAGCCGAATCGTCACCGGCAGCCCCGCCATCGCCTCGAAGATCCCTTCGAAGTCGGACTGCTGGAACGGCAGCAGCCGGTCGAGCGCCGCGCGCCGGCCGGTCTCGGTGTCGGCGAGGATCAGCTCCTGCATCAAAGGCAGACGGTCCGCCCCGAAGAACATGTGCTCCGTGCGGCAGAGGCCGATTCCCTGCGCGCCGAACTCACGGGCGCGGGCCGCATCCTCCGGGTTGTCCGCGTTCGCGCGCACCTTCAGTCTGCGCAAGGCGTCCGCCCAGCCGAGGATCGTCTCGAAGTCGTCGTTGATCTGCGGCGGCACGAGCGGCACCTTGCCGATGAACACGCGGCCCGTGCCGCCGTCGATCGTGATCACGTCGCCTTCTTGCAGCGCGCGGCCGCCGATCGTCGCCTTACCACCCTCCAGGGTGAGACCGTCGCAGCCCGCGACGCACGGCTTGCCCATGCCACGGGCGACCACCGCGGCGTGCGAGGTCATGCCGCCGTGCACGGTCAGGATGCCCTCGGCCGCGATCATCCCGTGGATGTCGTCCGGGGTCGTCTCCCACCGAACGAGGATCACCGGCCCGGACTTCGCGCGCTCGACCGCGGTGTCGGCGTCGAAGACGATCGCGCCGCTCGCCGCGCCGGGCGAGGCGTTGAGGCCCTTCGCCGCCACCTCGAGCGACGCCTTCGGGTCGATCATCGGATGGAGCAGCTGGTCGAGCTGCGCCGGGTCGATGCGGCCGACGGCGTCCTGCCTGCTGATCAGCCCTTCGTCGACCATCGCGACCGCTGCGTTCAGCGCCGCGGCAGCGGTCCGCTTCGCCGAGCGTGTCTGCAGTAGGTACAGCTGCTCGTCCTCGACGGTGAACTCGATGTCCTGCATGTCGCGGTAGTGCTCCTCGAGGCGGCGCATCGTCTCGACGAGCTGGTCGAACGCCTTCGGCAGCACGCCGCGCATCGCCTCGAGCGGCTGCGGCGTGCGGATGCCGGAAACGACGTCCTCACCCTGCGCGTTCGCGAGGAACTCGCCGTACAGGCCGGTCTCGCCGGTCGAGGGATCACGCGTGAACGCGACTCCCGTGCCCGAGCGCTCTCCCTTGTTGCCGAACACCATCTGAACGACGTTGACGGCGGTTCCGAGGTTGTCGGGGATGTCGTGCGCGCGGCGGTAGACCTGCGCGCGGGGCGTGTCCCACGACTCGAACACGGCCCGCACGGCACGCAGGAGCTGCCCACGGGCGTCGGCCGCGAACTCGAACCCGGCCGCCTCGCGGTAGATCTGCTTGAACTCCTGGACGAGCTCGCGCAGATCGTCGGCGGAGAGATCCGTGTCGTGCTGAACACTCCGCCGCTGTTTCAGAGACGAGAGCGCGCTCTCGAAGCGATTCCCGTCGATCCCCTCCACCACCTCGCCGAACATCTGGATCAGCCGGCGATACGAGTCGAACGCGAACCGGGCGTTGTCCGTTCGGACGGCGAGCCCCTCGGCCGCATCGTCGTTCAGGCCGAGATTCAGGATCGTGTCCATCATCCCCGGCATCGACACCGCCGCCCCCGACCGAACCGACACGAGCAGTGGATCGTCGCTCGAGCCGAACCGCTTCCCCGTGCGCTCCTCGAGCCGGCGAACGTGCTCGTCCACCTGGGCCATCAGCCCTTCCGGCAGGTCGCGCGCGGCCAGGTAGGCGCGGCACGCATCCGTCGTGATCGTGAACCCCGCCGGGACGGGCACGCCCATCTGCGTCATCTCCGCCAGACCGATCCCCTTGCCGCCGAGCAGCTCCCGGCCGCCGCTCGCGGGCTCGTCGAAGTCGTAGACGTAGAGGTCTGCCATCGACCCCCAATCTATCCGGCCGGGAGCGGCGTTACGCAGCTCGTCCGGCGCGGCGCCGGGACCGAAACTCCGCGAGCCACGCGAGTGAGCGCAGGCCGAACCAGAACGGCGTGAACAGGCCGTAGAAGAGCACCAGCGCCACTCCGAGCGTCGCGTACCAGACCACCCACCGCCAGAGCGGGACCGGAGGCTTGGGCTTCACGAGGCCTGCGCCTCCTCGCGGCGTCGCTCCACCACACGGATGATGCGGTGCGAGATCTCCTCGATCGAAAGCTCGCTCACCTCGATCACCGGGCAGCCGAGCCGGCGCTGCACCTGCTCGGCGTAGTCGAGCTCCTCGTAGATCTCCACGAGGCTCGCGTACTTGCGGTCGCCGCGCATCCAGCGGATCCGCTCGCCGCGGATCTCCGACAGGCGCTTGGCGTCGATCGTCAGCCCGACCACCTTCGTCTGG
>JADGPE010000007.1 GCA_017882605.1 Thermoleophilia bacterium
GTAGCCCATCTGGAACTCGCTGAACCCGTGCTCGTAGAGCAGGATCGGATAGAAGAGCGTCGAGTCGAGCGGGTAGCCGAGGTTGACCGAGGTGACGTCGGCGGCCTGGGACGCCTGCCCCGCGGCGACGCCCGCCGCGACATACGCCTGCGTGAAGTACTGAAGGCCCTGGATCACACCGAGCACGACCGCGAACAGGATCACGGGGCTGATCGTGGGCAGCGTCACCCAACGCAGCCGCTGGAACGGGCCCGCTCCGTCGAGCTCGGCCGATTCGTAGAGATGCTGCGGCACGTCGAGCACCGCGGCGAGGAAGATCACCATCGTGTTGCCGATGCCCCACATTCCGAGCAGGATCAGCGACGGCTTCGACCAGGCCGGATCCTGGAACCAGAGCGGCCCGCTGATGCCGAGATGGCCGAGGATCGTGTTCACCGGCCCGGTCGCGGGATTGAGGATGTAGACGAACCCCAGCGTCGCCGCGACGGGAGGGGCGAGTGCAGGCAGATAGAAGATCGTGCGGAAGACGCCGGCGCCGGACTTCACCCGCGCGACCATCACCGCGACGCCGAACGCGAACAGCACCTGCAGCGGCACGGCGATCCCGACCATCCAGATCAGCGTGTTCTTCACCGACGTCCAGAACTGCGGATCGAGATTGAACATGTAACGGTAGTTCGAGAGACCGATCCAACGTGGTGACGAGAGAAGGTCGTAGTGGTTGAACGACAGGTACGCGCTCATCACGAGCGGGTACCCGAAGAAGACCGAGAAACCGATCGTCCACGGCGCCATCAACAGAAGCACGAGGCGGCGGCGACGCCAATCGCTCCGCCGCCGCCGCCGCGTGCGCAGCGGCGCGGCTGGAGCCGAAGCTCCAGCCGCGTTCGCCGACACGCTCTCGCTCACGGCACCCCGCCGCCCTTGGCCTGGGCGACCTGGGCGTCGAGTTGCGTATCGAGCTTGTTCAGCCCGCCTGTGAGGTCCTTGACACCGCCGGCCTGCCACTTCGTGAAGAAGTTCTGAGCCAGGTTGGTGTAGGCGACACCGGAGGCCATGATCGGTGACGTGCTCGACTTCGGATTCCCGAAGATCTTCAGGAACGTCGCGAAATGCGCGTCCGGAGTCAACTCGGGCGAGTGCAGCGAGGCGCTCGTCGTCGGCACGTTGCGCAGGCCGTTCGACAGAACCGCGAGCGCGTGGTCGTTGGTGGTCAAGTACTTGACGAGAGCCCACGCCTGATCGACGTGATGCCCGCCACGCGGGATGCCGATGATGGTGCCGTTGATGTAGCCCGACCCGTACAGCTCCGGATGGGCGTCGTCGACCGCCATCGGCGCCGTGCCGTAGTTGAGGTCTGGATGCTCGTTCTGGATGAACGCAACGCGCCATTCACCGTCGAGATTCATCGCGAGCTTCCCTTTCTCGAACGCCTGCGAGGCGGAGAACTCGTCGCCGAGGCCGGCCTGGAACCTGATCAGGTTCTTGTACCCGTACCAGTCGACAAAGCTCTTCTGCCACTTGGCCCACTTCGCCCAGGCGGGATCCTTCCCGAGGATCGCATGGCCCTTCGCGTCGTTCCACTTCGCGCCGAACGACGTGGCCCAGCGCTCGGGGACGTTTTCGTAGAAGCCGATGATCGGATCGAGCCCGGCGACCTTGATCGAGCCGTCCTTGTTGCGGACGGTGAGCTTCTTCGCGTCCGCCGTCAACTCCGAGATCGTCTTCGGCGGATGCGTGATGCCGGCCGCCTTGAACATCGACTTGTTGTAATAGAGCCCGTAGTCGTCGGCGAGCAGCGGCAACGCACATCGCTTGCCGCCGAATTGCGTGTAGTACCGAGGCGCCGGCGGGAAGGCCGACGCGTCGATCTTGTCCTTCTTCATGTACGGCGCCAGGTCGATCCAGCCTCCTGTGCCGCAGTAGTTGCCGACGTTGTACGAGTTGAACGAACTGACGACGTCCGGCGCGGTGCCGGAGCGAATCGCCGCCACGATCTTGTTGTCGTCGATCCCGCCGACGACCGTCACGGTCACGTCGGCGTGCTTGGCGTCGTACTCGGCGGCGACCTTCTTGAACGTCGTCAACTCGTGCCCGGCGCTCCAGCCGACCCAGATCGTGAGCTTGGTGGGAGACGCACGGTGCGCGCCCCCGGCGGTGGCGGCCGCGGCGACCGCCAGCGCTCCGATCAGAAAGAGCGCCGCCGCGACGTAGCGCTTGCTCATGCGGACCTCCACTGACTAAGTTGGTAAAGGTTCCGAACCAGAACGGAGCATATTCCGGCCGATTTGCCGGTGTCAAGCGACAACGATCTCCCAGCCAGTTAATCTTACTTACTCAAATGGCCACTGGACGCGCGACGCCGCCGCTACTCAAGGATCTGAACGAGCGCACGGTCCTCGAGGCGATTCGCGACGCCGCGCCGATCTCCCGCGCCGAGATCTCACGCCGCGTGGGCATTTCGAAGCCGACGGTCTCGCTCGCGCTCCAGTCGCTTCTCCAGGCCGGGCTCGTGCGCGAGACGAAGCACGGAGGCGCTGGGCCGAGCTACGGGGCAACGTTCTACGAGCCGGTCCCGGAGGCGGCGTTCGTTCTGGGCCTCGACCTCGGCGCGCGCTTCGTGCGCGGCGCGGTGTGCGACGTGCGCGGGGAACTGCGCGCACGGCACGACCTCGAGCTCGCCGAGCCCACCGCCGCAGCTGCGCTCGACACGATCCACCAGTTGGCGGCAGCGCTGCTCGACGCAAGCGGCGTCGAGCAGCGGCTCGTCGACACCGCTGTGCTCGGAGTGCCGGGCGCCGTGCAAGGGCCATCGATCGAGCTCGCGACGAACGTCTCCGGCCTGGAGGATGGTGACTTCGGCCGCGAGCTTGCGGACCGGCTCGGACTGTCGGTCTCGCTCGAGAACGACATCAACCTGGCCGCGCTCGGCGAACGCTGGCGAGGTGTCGCGCGAGGCGTCGACGACTTCGTCTTCATCTCGATCGGCACCGGGCTCGGCGCCGGTCTCGTACTTCGAGACGAGCTGCACCGAGGTCATACGGGGGCGGCGGGTGAGCTCGACTACCTGCGGGTCGGCATGACCGACGACATCGATCCATGCGCCGGAGCGCTGGTCGCCTACGCGCAGGAGATCGGAGCTCCGACGCCGCATGATCCGCGTTCCATCTTCGCCGCGGCCCGCGCCGGCAATCCCCTCGCACGACGGGTCGTCGCGGAGGCCGCGCGCAGGATCGCGTTGCACCTCGTGCCTATCGCTGCCGTCACCGACGTCGGACTGGTCGTGCTCGGCGGAGGCATCGGCGCGAATGCCGATCTGATGGCGATCCGCGGGCTCCTCGCGGGCTGGCTCCCGTCTCCGCCCCGCGTCGAAGCTTCGAGCCTGGGCGACGGCGCGGTGCTGACCGGTGCGCTGGCGGTCGGGCTGCGCGCCGCGCGAGAGAACGTCTTCGTGAACCGGCGGGCAGCTACGCGCTGACGGGCGCCGGACCGACCGGTGCGACCGTCGACCCGGTCGCACGCTTCAGGACGGCCAGGGCCGCGGCGGTGTTCCCCTCCGCCTCGAAGAGCGCTGCGAGCGGCCGGGCCGCCTCGAGCGCCGCCTTGGTGCCGTGGTCGAGCAACAACTCGAGTGCCTGTTCGAGGAGCATCTTCGACCGCTCGGCATCGCCGGCAGCGCGAAACACCTCTGCCAGCGCGACGTACGCACGGCCACGGTCGCCCGGGCCGACCGAGTCGATCAGCTCCAGCGCGCGCGTTGCCGCACGCGCGGCGTCGCGATGGCGATCGAGCGCCATGAGGGCGCGTGCTTCTTCGATCGAGAACTTCGCATCGTCCCGAAGGCCGAGATCGCGGCCGAAGAGCGCGCGCCCGCGCTCGAGCAGCTGCAGTGCCTCCTCACCGTTTCCCGACTCGACCTCTGCATGGGCGAGCAGGTGGTAGGCCATTCCCACGTAGGCGTCGTTCTCGGTGCGCTCGAGGATGTCGAGCGCTCGGCGTGCGTAACGGCTCGCCAGCTGCGGCTCCTCGCGCAGCGAATGAAGCCGCGACTGCGACCAGAACACCCGGGCGGAGGCGACCGGATCGGACGACGCCTCCACCATGCGGATCACCGACGCGAGGACTCGCTCGGCCGCTCCAAACTCACCAGCGTCGATCAGGGCGTTCGCCAGTAGGACGGCGAACCGAAGCTCCTCGACGGAGGCCTCCGCCGCGCGCGCTTCGTCGAGCGCGCGGGTGAACAGCGCGATCGACGTCTCCAGTGCGCCCGTCATCGCATAGGCGCGCCCGAGCGTGTCCACGGCTCCCGGGTCGGCGAGCACCTGACCGCTCCTCGCCCTCAGCGACTGCTCGAGCAGTTCGATCGCCTCTTCGAGGCGCTCCGAGCGGAACGCGATCTGCCCGAGACCGGCGAGGGCCGTCCCGCGTGCAGGATCGCCCGCGTCGAGATGGGCGCGGAACCGGCGCTCGGCCTCCTCCACCTCGCCGAGCCGCAGAGCGACCTCTGCCTCCACCAGCTGGATCTCTGCGGCAGCAGGCTCGACGCCCGTGGCGAGCCACTGGCCGGACACGTCGAGCCGCAGCGCGAGCTGGTTGATCATCTGGAGCGACGGCACCCGCGCCCCAGCCTCGATCCTCGAAATGTAGGCGGCGGTGCAGCCCGGAAATGCGAGCTGCCGCTGGGAGAGGCTCGCCCGCTCGCGGGCCGCTCTGAGGCGGGAGCCGACGGCCTTCGGCGAGTCGATGTGGGTCGTCAGGGAGCGTGGCATGGGCCGAGCTTAGTTGTCTGTGGTCACGCGTGTTGACTACGGGAGTTGGAATTTGGTTGGAGCGAGGGAAGAATGCGCGGGCGCCCCCGGGGGCTGTCCTTCCAAATCCAACAAGGAGACAGCCGAATATGCGCCTGTTCACGAGCTCCGTGGCCCTGACGATCGCGCTCGTCCTCGCCGGTTTCGCAGCCGATTTCACGACCTACTGGCCCTAAGCCGCCACGGCCGGGCGGCCCAGGAGTTGGGCTGCCCGGCCTAGACCATTCGGGGGATGCGATCCGCCGCCGATCCGGACGACTAGTCAGGCAGAGGTCATGGCGGTCTTCCTTCGCAGCACACTCGCCGCCGCGCTCGCCGCGGCGGCCTTCACCAGCGCAGCCGGCGGGTCGGTGCGCAACTGGGCGGCACCCCAGATTCGGGCGGTCACGCAGGTGGGTGTCCTCGGTACCTCGGCTGCAGGGTTCGCGCCGCAAGCGCCGCTGACCCAGGCGGCGCTCGCCGCTGCGGTCGGGGCGACCGACGCGCTCCAGCATCCGCCACTGCCGGGGCCTCCCGCGCTCGCTCCGGTCACGATCCTCTCGACGGTCGCCCCCGGCGCGGTCGTCGGCGGCACCGTGCCGCTCGAGATCCAGGCTCCGAACCAGGCGGTCGACCACGTCGACTTCGCCGTCGACAGCAGCGAGGTCGGCACCGCGCTGCAGGCGCCGTACCTGCTCGAGCTCGAGACCGCCAAGCTCGCCGACGGCACGCACCAGCTTGCAGTCAACGTCGGGTTCCAGGGCGGCGGCTACGCGATCGCCGTCTGGCAGGTCACCGTGGAGAATGCGCCGGGACCGCCCCCGGCCGCGCCGGGGGCGCCGGTCTCGCTGCCGGTCGCCAAGTCATGGCTCCCGCCGGCGCCGGCGGCGCCGGCGCAACCCACTGCAAAGCACGGGCTCTATCGCGCGGTCTCACCCGCCAGACCGGTCTCGCTCAGGCAACTCGACGCTGCCCTCGTCGGCTACCTCGGGCTCGGCGCCGCGGCGCGCGAGATCCAGGGGACGCTGCAGCGGGCCGGGCTCCGGCCTCCAGCGAACACGGGAACTGAGGCTGTCGCGCGGATGCTCGGGCTGCGCCTCAACCATCCGGCGGGCGACGACGATCTCGAGCTGCTCCCCTACCAGGCCGCGACCCGCGCGGAAGCCGCGTTCTCGTTCGCGCAGCTCCTCCACCTGAACGACTGGTCGGTCAGCGCGGTCCAGCAGGCAGCCGACGCCTTCACGCTGCCGGAGCTCACGCCCTGGCAGCGGCGCGTCCTCGCCACCGCCGTGCAATACGTCGGCTACCCGTACGTCTGGGGCGGGACGAGCCCAACCGCCGAGACGCTCTTCGGCGTCCATTCCGCCGGGGGCTTCGACTGCTCCGGGTTCGTGTGGCGTGTCTACAAGCTCACGCCGTACGCCGGCGAGGGCGGCCTGGCAGGCGTCTTGCGCGGCCGGACGACGTACCAGATGAGCGGCGAGGTCCCACACCGCGACCTGATCCCGGCGGCGAAGCTCCAGCCGGGTGACGTGATGTTCTTCGGCGCGCACGGCCGCCGTTCGAGCCCGAGCGAGGTCGACCACGCCGCGCTGTATCTCGGCAACGGCTGGTTCATCCAGTCGAGCAGCGAGGGCGTGACGCTCCTTCCATTCGACGGCTGGTACGCCTCGAACTTCGCGTGGGGGCGCCGGCCGCTGCGCGAAGCGGGTCTCGCCGGCTGAGGAACCGAAGACACCGATCGGTTCAGAGTTCGTTCAGTTCGAGCAAGGCCCGCAGGTCTCGGATATAGGGTAGTGCGCGATGCTGGCCCCAGACCTCTCGACCGAGCTCGCACGGTTTGCGATCGGTTTCGATCACCGCGACCGCGCGCTCCTGCACCGGCTCTGGGACCGCGTGCTCGATTCCGAGCGCTGGTCGGAAGGCGAGCTCACCACCGAGTTCGAGCGTGAGTGGACGACCTGGAACGGCCTCGAGGCGGTCGCGTTCAACGGCTGGACCGGCGCGGCGCTCGCCGCGCTCGAATGGGCCGGTGTGCGCGGCGAGACGGTCCTCTGCCCGTCGAACACGTTCATGGCGACTCCACTCGCGGCGCTCAACGCGGGAGCGAAGGTCGAGTTCGTCGACTGCAACCGAGATGATCTCTGCATGTCGTTCGAGGACCTCGAGCGGAAGGTGCGCGAGCACAAGCCGCGCGCCGTCTTCCTCGTGCACATCGGCGGCCACCTGGCCTTCCAGTCCGACGAGATCGCCGAACTGTGCCGGAGCGAGGGAATCGTGCTGCTCGAGGACTGCGCGCACGCGCACGGCGCCGACTGGAACGGCCGTCGCGCCGGCAGCTGGGGCGACGCCGGAATCTGGTCGTTCGCGCCGACGAAGACGATCTCTACCGGCGAAGGCGGCATGCTCGTGTCCGGCAAGCCCGAGGTGATCGAGTTCGCGCGCGCGTTCCGCAACTACGGCAAGCCCGACTATGCGGTGCACGGGCTGAACTTTCGGCTCAACGAGTTCACCGCGGCGATCGGTCTCGTCCAGACGACGCGGCTCGACGAGATCACCGCCTGGAAGAACGAGGCCGCCCGCACCCACCTCGACCCGCTGTACAACACGCGACTGCAGCTGCCGGAAGGGATGACGTCAGGGCTCTACAAGTACATCGTCTTCGAGCCGGTCGAGCGTTCGACCGGCAAGGTCTACGATGAGCCCTGCCATCGCGTGCTCGGCAATCCTGTTGACCTGCCGAACTCCGATTGGGTGGCGCAGAACCACTGGTGCGTGCCGCTCTACTACCGGCCCGAGTCGAGAGAGGACGCAGTGCAATGAGGGTGCTCGTGACCGGCGGTGCACGTCGCCGTAGGCTCGACGGAGGCGACCAGAGAGCGCAGGCACCGGCTTGGCCGGTGCCGGAGCGGGAATCCCCGGCGGAGTTGACACCATGAAAGTGCTCGTGACCGGCGGTGCAGGGTTCATCGGGTCTCATGTCGTGGACCGGTTGCAGGCGAGAGGGATCGAGCCTCGGATCTTCGACCTCGTTCCGTCTCCGCATCATCGTGAGGGCGACGTCGACACCGTGCTCGGTGATCTCTGCGACCGCGAGACTGCTCTCGCGGCGCTCGCTGGCTGCGACGCGATCGTGCATCTCGCCGCGCTCGCGGACGTCGACCAGGTCACGAAGGATCCCGAACTCGCCGACCGCGTGAACGTCCGCGGCACACACGTCCTGCTCGAGGCTGCCCGCGAGCTCGAGATCGGCCGGTTCGTCTACGCGAGCACGATCTGGGTCTACGGAGACGCCGCCGGCCCCGAAGCGGTGGACGAGGACTCGCCGCTCGGACTGCCGAAGCACTTCTACACCGCGACGAAGATCGCGGGCGAGATGTACACGTTTGCCTACACCGAGCTCTACGGCCTCGAGCACACGATCCTTCGCTTCGGCATCCCCTACGGCCCGCGCTCGCGGCCGACGGCGGTGGTCGCCGCCTTCACCGCCAAGGCGCTCGCGGGCCAGCCGCTGACGATCGCGGGCGACGGCACGCAGTCGCGGCGGTTCGTGTACGTCGAGGACCTCGCCGACGGTGTCGCCGCGTCGCTCGTCCCGGCGGCAGCGAACCGCGTCTACAACCTGGTCGGACGCGAGAACACGAGCGTTCGCTCGATCGCACGCACCGTCCGCGACGTCGTCGGGGACGTGCCGATCGTCCACATCGAAGGCAGGGCCGGCGATTTGAAGGGCGGAAACGTCTCGGGTGAGCGCGCCGCGCGCGAACTCGGGTGGCAGCCAACGACGCCGTTCGCCGAAGGCGTGCAGCGCTACGTCGACTGGGTGACCGACGAGGCCGGAATGCCGAGAGTGGCCACGGTCTCGAGCACGGACGGCAGTGCGGCAGCCGTCCTGCGCCAGGAATCCGCCGAGCTGTAGGCGTCGGAGTCGTGCAGCAGCACGACGTCGCCCGGGCCTAGCCTCCGCGTCGCGCGTCGCGCAATCGACTGTGGTGTCGCACGCCGCTCCCAGTCACGGCCCCACGTCGACCAGAGCAGCGGCCGCCAGCCGCGGGCGCGGACGTGGGCGAGCGCGCCCGAGCTGAAGACCCCGTACGGGGGCCGGTAGAGCACCGGGTGCACACCGGTCGCCTCGCCGATTGCAGCCACGGCCCGGTCCAGGTCGTCGGCGACCGCCGCAACCCGGCGGCGCAGCAGGAGCGTGTGCCGGAAGCCGTGGACGGCAACCTCGTGTCCCGCCGCGACGATCTCGCGCGCAAGCGCCGGCCGCTGCACCACCTGCTCGCCGACCAGGAAGAACGTGGCGGTCGCTCCATGCCGGGCGAGCTCCGCGAGCACGGCGGGCGTACCCTGAGCGTGCGGTCCGTCGTCGAAGGTCAGCGCGACCACCCGGCGATCGACGCGGCGCTCGAGGCGCAGCCGGTCTGCGAGGGGAGGCACGAGCGCCGCGGGCGCCGGCGTAAACCAGATCACGAGACGAGCGCGAGCACGACCGACGCCGCAGAGGGCAGCGCCGCGAGCGCGAGGCCCGGCGCGTTCCTCGCTGCGAGCGCTCCGCGCAGGGCGCGATCGAGGTCGCGCTCGCTCTCAACGACCTCGGCGATCCCATAGCGCCGAAACGCCGCGTTGTTCGCTCGAATGTGCCCGCGGCCCCATCCGTACGAGATCGTCGGGCAACCGCGCACATACGCCTCGAGGACGGTCAGCCCCCCGGTCGAGTGCACGAGTGCGTCGCCGGCGGCGAGCCACTCGCTCATCTGCTCAGTGAACCCGACGACACGCACGCGATGCTCACCGGCATAGCGCTCGAGCAACCTCGCGCGCAAGCTCTCGTTGCGGCCGCAGAGGCACGCCACCATGGCGACGTCGAGCGAGAGCGCCGCGTCGACGGCGCTTTCGAGATCGCCGACACCCCAGCCTCCGCCGGAGACGAGCACGACCTTTCCGCCGGGAGGCAGCCCGAGCGTCGCGCGCGCAACGTGCGAGTCGCAGGGCCTCGCGAACTCGGGCCGCGTCAGGCCGTGCACGACACGCACGTCGGAGTCCGCACCGGCGACGTCACGCACCTCGTCGATCGACTCGGGATGGATGACGAGATGGAGGTCGATCCCCGGCGCGGCCCAGTAGTGCATCGCCGCGAGGTCCGTGATCGCGGCCACGACCGGGATATCGAGCCGGCCGGTCCGGCGCAGCTTGCCCAGGACCTCGGTGGTCATCGGATAGACCGAGACGATCACGTCGGGTTGCACGCGTCGCACGAGCCGAAGCACGCCGCGCGATCCGCACGCGTGCACGATGGCCTGCGTCAGTCGACGCGTCGGAGCGAAGTCGACACAGAGCCAGAAGGTCGCATCCCAGAGCCACTGCAGCCGCAGCCGGAAGAAGACGACCTCCGCCGCCTTCTGGTTGACGAGCACGAAGCCTCGTCCCATCGCGCGGAGGCCGTCCTCGGTCACGATCTCCGAGTTCGGGGACTCCTCCTGCAGCTGGTCGGCCAGTGTCCGCGCGGGCAGGTCGTGGCCCTCGCCAACGGTTGCGGTCAAGATGAGAACGCGTGTCACGGCCGTGCTCGACACTATCGCCTCGATCGGCCCGACGAGCCGGCGCGCCGCCTACTGGTGCGAGGTGAGTGCAGGCGGCCAGTGCGGCGAGATGTCCGGATCGCCGAGCTCCCCGTAGGGCACGCACGTGCCCGCGAGCAGTTGCCGGTCGCTCAGCAGGAGCTCGTCGACCCGGTGGTTGAACGGCACGGCGCGCTTCCAGCGCTCGCGCAGCGCGAGGCTCTCCCGAATCAGCGCGCGCGGCGCGAGCGGGCGGGCCGAACGCACGACGAAGTAGTGGCCTACGACCGGCTCGACGCCGAGCGCGCGCTCCGCTGCACGCGCCTCCTCGCGCGACGCCGCGTAGAACACCCACACCCCGAACCGTGCCTGTGAGGACTGGTGCAGGAAGGCCTCGGCCCGCTGACAGGAGTCGTCGTCGACGAGCGTGACCGAAGACACGCGCAGCGCGACAAGGTGGTCGAGGATGTTCGCGGGGTGCCCGTAGTCGAACGACGAGAAGAGGGCGCCCGACGTGCCGGTCGAGCCGAAGAGCACCGAGCCCTCGGGCTCCCGGGCAACCGCGTGCGTGACGGCGTCGACACCGATCCTGTGGACTGCATCCCGGTGGTGCACGTCGGAGCGGATCTCGACCGCGAGCAAGCCGGCGACGAGGAGCGTGAGCACGGCGAAGCTCCACCGGCCGGCCTGCCGTGCGATCGCGAGGCACCCGGCAAGCACGACCGTGAGAAACGCCGGCGTGACCGGGATCATGTACCGGTCGAAGAACAACGCCGAGTCCCCGCTCGCCGGCACGAACGTGAAGAAGAGGACCGGAGCTGCGACGGTGAGCGTGCAGAAGGCGAGCGCCCGGTGCGCACGCCGGGCAAGCAGGGCGACGACTCCGATCAGCGCCAGCACCGTGAAGTAGTTCAGGTCGTGGCCCCCGGGCGCGACGAAGTGCAGCGCGTCTTCCCAGACCGGACGGCCGGAGAACGTGCGCCCGCGGGACTGGCCCGACCCGACGCCGTAACGGTCTCCGAGCACGTGCAAGGTGCGAACGTAGTACGGCACGAACGTGAGCAAGAGCGCGGCAACGCCGGGCCAAGCCTCGCGGACGACCGCCCGCGGCGCTCGCGGCGCGAAGACGAGCGCGCCCGCGAACGCAGTCAGCGCATAGAGCGGGGCCGTCGGATGCACGAACACCGAGAGGCCGAGCGCCGCGCCTGCGGCAGCCCAGAGGCGCCGGTCGCCGTCGACCGCGGCCTTGAGGGCCAGCACCGTCGACCACATGAGCCAGGCGAAGAGCATCGTGTGCGGCCGGCCGAAGGTCGCGTAGAGCACAGGGATCGGCGAGACAGCGGTCAGGAGCACGACCGCTCCGGCCGCGTCGTCGTCGTCGAGCAAGCGCCTGACGACGAGCGCAACCGCAGGGAGCGCGAGGCAGAGAAAGACGAGCGACGGGACGCGCAGCGCGGGCAGTCCGGGCCACCAGCCGAGGAGGAAGTGCTCCAGCCAGAAATGGAGGGGGCCGCCTCCGCGCTGGGTCGAGACGATCCGGAAGATGTGGAGGAAGGAGAAGCCGCCGAGCCTGAGCGTCAGTTCCTCGTCGACGTTCAACGGCGACCACCAGACCGTCGGCAGCGCGAGCCAGGTCAGGAGCCCGGCGGCCCCGACGATCGACGCGGGGAGAAGAAGCCGCCTACTCAGTGTGTGAGGTCGCGAGAACCTGCATCTCAGGCGTCTCGGGCGCGGTGCGGTACGGATGCTCGTCGGCCACGTCGGTCTCGTGGTAGACGCTCTCCGCGTTGACCGCCCAGATGTCGTGGTGCGCCCCGGTGAGGAGGTTGTCGACAGCGCGCATCGCCGTCAGCATCGAGTGATCCGAGTTGTTGTAGCGATGCAGCCCGTTGCGGCCGACCTGCTGCAGATTCTCGATCTGGTCGAGCCAGGTGCGGATCGTCTCCACGCGCTCGGCGTAGTCGGCGTCGTAGATGGGGTACGCCTTCGGAACGCGGATGGCGTAGCCGCGAACCATGCGCTCAGCCGGTGCAAGGCGGAGTCGCTCGAGCTCGCTCGCAGCGAGTGCGACGAGTGCGTCGTCGTCCATCGTCCACAGGTCGTCTCCTGCAAAGCAGAAGTACTCGAGGCCGACACACGCCTTGTCCGGGTCCGGGACCATCCACGGAGACCAGGAGCGAAAGTTCTGGATGCGACCGACCCGCACGCTGGGCTCGTGGATGTAGATCCAGTTGTCCGGGAACGGATCGGCCCCGTCCAGGACGAGCGCGACGGTGAGAAAGTCGCGGTAGCGAAGCCCACGTGCCGCGTCGCGCACTTCCGCAGGGGCGGCCGGGCTGATCATCTCGACTACCTCGCCCAACGGAAGCGACGAGATCACCGCCTCCGGGCTCTCGAAGGTCTCGCCGTCGACGACGACGCGGGCGATCCGGTTGTCGATCAGTTCCATGCTGTCGACACGCGCATCGAGACGCACCTCACCGCCCTGCTCTTCGATCGCCCCGCGCATCGCCTCCCACATCTGGCCGGGGCCGAAGCGCGGGTAGTTGAACTCCGAGATGAGGCTCTTGACCTTGTTGTCCTTGTTGCCGAAGAACGCGGCCTTCGCGGCGGAGAAGAACGAGAGGCCCTTGATCCGCTGCGCAGCCCACTCCGCGCGGATCTCGGTCGTCGGCACACCCCAGACTTTCTCGGTATACGACTTGAAGAAGAGCTCGAAGAGGCGGCGGCCGAAGCGGTTCGAGACCCAGTCCTCCAGCGAGTCGTCGACCTTGTTGCGCCGCAGCGCGGCGCGGCCGTACGACGCCATGCAGCGCGCAAGCTCGATTGGACCGAGCTTGCGGATCACGTCCGGCCCACGCAGGGGGTAGTCCAGGTAGCGATTGTTCCAGTAGATCCGCGACATCCGTGGGCGACGCAGGAACTCGTCGCCGAGCACCTCGTGCCACAGCGTGTCCACCTCGATCGACTTCGTGAAGAAGCGATGGCCCCCGAGGTCGAAGCGGTAGCCGTCACGCTCGACCGTCTTCGCGATGCCGCCGACCTGGTCCTCCGCCTCGAAGACGAGCGCGCTCCGATTCGCCTGGCCCAGCAGGTATCCGGCGGTCAGTCCGGCCGGGCCGCCGCCGAGGACGAGCGTCGTCTGGGAGGTGTCATGCGTCATGAGATGGGCCGCGCCACGGGGCCACGACCGCCAAATCTAGCCGACCCGGCGATAGACGAAGGCTTGCAACGGCTTGAAGTAGTTGCGGTGGAGCGCAATTTCGTTCGTCGCCACTTGTTTGACGAGGCGGACACGCGGATCCCGCTGCAGCGCGGACGTATAGGCAATCGACTGCTTCCAGACAAGCCGCGTCCACGTGGCGTTCCAGGCGCGGTAGTCACGAAACACGGGTGCGACGACCACAAACTCGCTGCCGAGGCGCACGCCGGCGATCGTCTGGTCGACTCGCGCTCGCATCCGCGAAGCCCGCAGGCGGTCGACGGCATCGCGCCAGTCGAAGATCCGGGCGTCCGGAACCGGTCCGAGCGTCGTCGACCAGCGATAGCCGCCGCCGAGGTAGTAGCGGAGCACCGGCACCTGCTCGGGATGGGTCGAGACGACGAGCTCGCCGGGATGCATGAGCTCCGAGATGCCAGAGCTGATCTGCCGCGCGTTCTCCTTGTCGTCGCGAACCGAGTAACCCGCCCAGAGAAACAGGATCACGGCAAGCGCGACGAGACCGCGGCGCTCGGCCCGGACGAGGCCGCGAGCCCCGATGAGCAGCACCGGCCCCAGCACGACTGCGAAGTAGCGCGTCGCCCAGGCGGGGGAGAACTGCGACGAGAGCCAGGCGAGGAAGACCGTCACACCGATCACAACCCCAAGCGTGGTCACGATCGCGCGCTCGTCGTCCCGGCGCTGCGAGAAGGCGAGCAGGCCGGCACCGCCGACGAGCACCAGCGCGACCAGCACCGCGTCACCGTTGACCACGGCGCCGGGCGCAAGCACGAGATCGCGGAAGCCGGGCGACGTCGACCACGGCGCACCGGTGTGCCGCACCTGCGACAGGACGGTCGGCAACCAGGGCAGGTAGAGCACCGCGACGCCGGCCGCGACCAGTGCGAAGCGCTTCAGCCGCTGCCGTGCGCAGAGCGCGGTTGCCGCGGCCAGCCCGGCGCAGAGAAACAGCGCCCAGTTGTGCACGTAGACCATCGCGGCGATCGCCGGCACGAGCACGACCGCCCAGCGGGTGCGGCCGCGCAGGACACCCTGCACGTAGGCGTACGCGACGACGATCGAGAGAAACGCCTCGACCTCGTACATGCGCGTCTCCTGCGCGTAGTAGGTGAGGAACGGATCGAACGCGGCCAGCGTTGCGCAGACGAGGCCGGTCCTCCGGTCGAAGATCGCGCGACTCGCGGCATAGGCAAGCGGAATGCACGCGAGACCGAACAGGAGCGAGAGGGTGTGCGTCGCGCGCTCGCCGTCGCCGAAGACGCGAATCCACAGGCCGAGCAGCAGGTAGTAGCCGGGCGGCGATCCGTCCTCCGTCAAGAGCCCCGGGATCGAAGACCAGTGGTGGTGCGCGATGCCGACCGACAGGCCTTCGTCGATCCAGAAGCCGCCGTTCAGCCGGCGCGTGCGCAGGAACGCCGACAGCGCCGTCAGCACGATCAGGAGCGCAGGAACCGCGAGCCGGTAGGACAGCACGGCCCGCCACGGGCGTGCGAGCTGGACGCTGGCCACGGCCGCGAAGCTACCAGCCCCGCCTAATCGGGCCAGGTGGGCCGCAGGCTGATCACGGTGCGCCTCCCGTTCTCCGCGTAGACGACATCGACCGTGTCGTCCCGCCGATACGTCCCGGCGATCCCGAAGAAGAGGCTCGCCCAGCGCCAGAACCCGAGCCGCCCTTCGTTCGCCAGCTCCGTCCGGAAGACGAGCGATCGCCCCACCTGGTCGAAATCGACCCCGCGCTGCTGCGGCACCCCGTTGACGAAGACGTCGAAGACGTCTCCGACCTCGGAGGGCAGCTCAACGTGGCTCCGCGCTTCCACGCTCTATACGATGCCACTCGGCGTGCGCCGGACCGCCTTTGCCACTCTCGGTACGACCCTGGTCGCCCTGGCCGCGAGCGCGGCCGCGTACGCCGGCAACGGCGGTTTCCTGCCCGGGCAGGCCCACTCGCCGAACGCGCACCGGATCGACAACGCCTTCATCGTCGTGTCGATCTTCACCGGCGTGATCTTCGTGATCGTCGAAGGGGCCCTGATCGCCTTCATCGTCAAATACCGGCGGGGCAAGCGCCCGCGCACAGCCGAAGGCCCACAGATCCACGGCTCGACGAGGCTCGAGGTGCTCTGGACGGTGGTCCCGGTCGTGATCCTGGCACTGATCGGTGCCTTCGTCTTCTGGGAGTTGCCCGGCATCGCCGACGCGCCGAAGGCGGCCGCAGCCGACGAGACCACGATCCAGGTCGAGGGGCATCAGTTCTACTGGCTGTTCCGCTATCCGAACGGTGCCGTCTCGATCAACCGGATGGTGGCCCCCGCCGACCAGGTGGTACACGAGCGGATCATCGGCCTCGACTGGGAGGTCAACCACTCGTGGTGGGTGCCCGACCTCGGCGGCAAGTATGACTCGATCCCCGGCAAGGTCAACAAGACGTGGTTCAAGGCGCCCGCCGGTGACTATGTGGCCCGCTGCGCCGAGCTCTGCGGAATTCAACACGCGTTGATGGACGCCACCGTGCAGGTCGTGCCGCGCGCGCAGTACGACAGCTTCATCCAGCAGCGCTCGGCAAATGCGAACGGCGTCAATCTCGGCCACGAGGAATTCCAGGGGGCCTGCCAGTCGTGTCACCGGCTCGATCACTCCTACATCGGTCCGGCGCTCGGCGGCAACCCGCTGCTCGGCGACGTGAAGGGGCTCACGACCCTCCTGCGCAACGGCGGCGTGCAGATGCCGGCGGTCGGAAAGAACTGGACCGACGCGCAGATTCAGGCACTCGTGGCCTACACCAAGCAGTATGCGAAGGGAGCGGGCGGGTAGATGGCCGTGAACGTCGAGACCCCGCCGTATCGCGCCGACTGGCGGCGCGGCCGGGTGACGTCGTGGCTGACGACCGTCGACCACAAGCGCATCGGCCTGCTGTACATCTGCACGTCGCTCGTCTTCCTTGCCTTCGGCGGGATCCTCGCGCTGCTCCTCCGCACCCAGCTCGCGACGCCGAACGAGCACGTCCTGACGAAGGGCTCGTACAACGAAGTGCTGACGATCCACGGCACGACGATGATCTTCCTCGTCATCGTGCCGGTGCTCGCAGGCTTCGGGAACTTCCTCGTTCCCTTGATGATCGGCGCACGCGACATGGCGTTCCCGCGCCTGAACGCACTCTCGTACTGGCTCTATCTGCTCGGCGGCGTCGTCATCCTCCTCAGCTTCTTCGCGAAACACGGGGCCGCGCAGGCCGGCTGGACGTCCTACGTCCCCCTCTCCACGCTGCACGAGCCGGGCAACGGCCAGGACCTGTGGATCCTCGGGCTGCACATCCTCTCGATCTCGTCACTGGCGGGAGCGATCAACATCGTCGTGACGGTGCACAACATGCGCACGCCCGGCATGTCGTGGATGCGCATCCCGCTCTTCGTCTGGGCGATCGTGACCTACGCCTGGCTGCTGATCATCGTGCTGCCCACGCTCTCGGCCGGATTGACACTCATGTTGCTCGACAGGCAAGCCGGGACGCACTTCTTCGACCCGGCGCACGGCGGCAGCCCGATCCTCTACCAGCACGTGTTCTGGTTCTTCGGGCACCCCGAGGTCTACATCATGATCCTGCCGGCGATGGGGATCGTCTCGGAGGTCCTCCCGGTCTTCTCGCGCAAGCCGATCTTCGGCTACAAGGCGGTCGCGATCTCGACGGCCGGCATCGCGTTCTACTCGCTCCTCGTCTGGGCGCACCACATGTTTGCGGTCGGGATGCCGATCGGCCTCGACATCTTCTTCATGCTCAGCTCGATGATCATCGCGATCCCGACCGGCGTGAAGATCTTCAACTGGCTCGCGACGATCTGGCGCGGGAACATCTCGTTCGACACGCCGATGCTGTGGGCGCTCGGGTTCATCGGGGTCTTCACGATCGGCGGCCTCTCCGGGATCTTCCTCGCGGCCTTCCCGATCGACTGGCAGGTGACGGACACGTACTTCGTCGTTGCCCACCTGCACTACGTGCTGTTCGGCGGCTCGATCTTCGGAATCTTCGCCGGCCTCTTCTACTGGTGGCCCAAGATGTTCGGCCGCATCCTTGACGAGCGGCTCGGGAAGCTGCAATTCTGGCTCGTCTTCGCCGGCTTCAACGTGACGTTCTTCCCGCAGCACATGCTTGGGCTGCTCGGAATGCCGCGTCGCGTCTACACCTACCACGAGCACGGCCTCTGGGAGATCTACAACATGACGTCGACGATCGGCTCGTACGTGATGGCATTCGGAATGCTCGTCTTCGTCGTCAACGTCGTGAAGACGGCGCGCACAGGTCCGCGCGCCGGCAACGACCCGTGGTTCGCCGACACGCTCGAGTGGTACACGACCTCGCCCCCGCCGCCTTGGAACTTCGACACAGTGCCGTACGTGACGAGCGCGCGGCCGCTGCGCGACCTGCGACGCCGGCTCGAGGAGACGCGAGGCTTCTAGTGGGCAACTGGGCCCGCCTGACGGCACTCGCGGCGGTGGCGGGAACCGGGCTCGCGGTCGTCTCCGGCGCGGCGGGCTGGGGCACGGCTCATCGGCTGCTCGCCGCCCTGGCTCTGCCGCCGCTGGCCGCCCTCGCCGCGACCGCCTGGCTTACCGCACGCCGGTTGCTGCCCGGAGCCCTCACGTCTCTTGCAGTCTTCGGCCTGGCTGCGCTCCTCACCGGGCCGGTGATCCACCTCGCCGCGGCGTCGCTTGCATTCGCGTCGACTGCATATGTCGCGGCGTTGACGTTCCGTGGTCACGCCGAACAGGGGCCGTTGCGCGACTACTTGACGTTGACGAAGCCGCGCATCATGTCGCTGCTCCTGCTCACCGGCGCCGCCGGCGTGTTTGTCGGTGCGGGCGGGGTGCCGGCGTGGGGCGCGTTCGCCGCCACGATGGCAGGGCTCGCTCTCGCCTGCGGTGGCGCGTCGGCGCTCAACCACTATCTCGACCGAGACATCGACAAGCTGATGGGCTCGCGCACCGAGCAGCGCCCGGTCGCCTCCGGCCGCGTGCCTGCCGAGCGTGCGCTCGAGTTCGGCTTCGCGCTGTCCGCCTTCTCCTTCGTGCTGCTCGACTCGCTGGTCAATCTGCCGACCGCGCTGCTCGCACTCGCCGGCAATCTCTTCTACGTGCTGGTCTACACACGCTGGCTCAAGCGGTCGACGCCTCACAACATCGTGATCGGCGGCGCGGCCGGCGCCGTGCCTCCGCTCGTCGGCTACGCCGGGGCGTCTGGCCACCTGGGCTTCGCCGCGCTCGTCATGTTCGTCGTCGTGTTCGTGTGGACCCCACCGCACTTCTGGGCGCTTGCGCTGATGATCAAGGAGCACTACGCCCGCGCGAACGTGCCGATGTTGCCGGTCGCGCGCGGCGAAGCAGAAACGGCGAAGCAGATCGTGCGCTACACCATCGTCCTGATCGCGGTCACACTCGCGCCGGTCGCGCTCGGCACGTTCGGGCTCGTGTACGGCATCTCTGCACTGGTGCTCGGCGCGCTGTTCCTCTGGCTTGCGATCGAGCTGCGGCGCACGCTCGATCGCAGCGTTGCGGTCAAGCTCTTCCACTACTCGCTGCTCTATCTCGCGCTGCTCTTCGTCGCGATGGCCCTGGACACGGTGGTCTAGATGGACGAGCCGCTCACCGAAGCCGAGATCGCGCGCAAGAACATGCTCTGGGGCTGGGCGCTCTTCGGCCTCTTCTGCGTGCTCTTCGGCGGCACCATCGTCGTCGGGCTGATCTACCTCTGGCTTTCATAGAGGGCATCTTCATCACCAAGCTCGCCGGCGGGCCGGCAGGCCGCCGCCTCGCCGTCAAGGATCTCTTCGACACGGCGGGAATCCGCACGACCTACGGATCGGCGGTGTTCGGCGAGCACGTGCCGCAGCGCTCGGCCGAAGCAGTCCTGCGGCTCGAACGTGCCGGCTGGACGAATGTGGGAAAGACGAACCTGCACGAGTTCGCCTACGGCGTCACCTCGCAGAACCTCCACTTCGGTGTCGTGCCGAATCCCGCGTTCCCGGATCGCACCCCGGGCGGCTCATCGGGTGGGTCCGCCGCCGCTCTCGTGCTCGACCTCGCCGACGGCGCGCTCGGGACGGACACCGGCGGCTCGATCCGCATCCCGGCTGCTTGCTGCGGCGTCACCGGGCTCAAGCCCACCTACGGGCTGGTTCCGATCGACGGGGTGTTCCCGCTCGCACCGTCGTTCGACCACGCCGGGCCGATGGCCCGCGACGTCGCCGGCTGCATCGCGTTGATGCAGGCGCTCGTCCCGGGGCTCACGGTCGACGAGGTGTCGATCGACGACCTCTCTGTTGCTGTCGCGTGGGGCGTCGTCCCGGTGCGCGGAACGCCTGTCGAGTTTCCGACCGCTACAGCGGTCGCGCCCGCATTCATGCGAGAGGTCGGCGATGTCCATCGTGAGCTGTATCCGGAGAACGCAGACCTCTACGGGGAGAACATCCGCGGGAAGATCGAACGCTGCATCGCGGTCTCGGACGCGGAGTACGAAGCCGCATGTCGCGCTCGTGTCGAACTGGCGGAGCAGGCGCTCGCTGCGTTCGAGGGCCACGATCTCCTCATCACGCCGACGCTGAGCATCCCACCACCTGCTGCGGATGCCGTCGAGGTCGACGTCCGCGCGGCGCTGACCCTCTTCACCTTTCCGTTCAACGCGCTCGGCTGGCCGGCTCTCGCGCTGCCGGCCCATGGTCTGTCGATCCAGGTCGTCGGGCGTCCGGGAGACGACGGCCTCGTCCTCGCTGCAGGCCGCGCGCTGGAGCGGCGGTTCCAGTGAGCGAGGACCTGGAGTTCGCGCACTTCCTGGCGGACGCCGCGGACGCGATCACGCTCGCACGCTTCGGCGCACTCGATCTGCACGTGGAGACGAAGCCCGACCTCACGCCCGTTTCCGAAGCCGATCGCGCGGCCGAGGATGCGGTGCGGGTACTCGTGGCCGCGTCCGGGCGCGGCGAGGGCGTTCTGGGCGAGGAGCTCGGCGGCCACGGCGGCGCCGGCGCCAAGTGGATCGTCGACCCGATCGACGGGACGAAGAACTACGTCCGCGGCGTGCCGGTGTGGGCGACGCTCCTCGCACTGCAACGGCAGGGAGAGATCGTGTTGGGCCTCGCGTCGGCACCTGCCCTCGGCCGACGTTGGTGGGCGGCCCGCGGCGAGGGCGCGTTCGTGAACGGGGAGCCGTGCCACGTCTCGGCCGTCGCCCGGCTGGAGGACTGCACGGTCTCGACGACCTCCGCGCGCGGGATGCCGGACGGCTGGCGCGCGATCGTCGAGCGCGCATGGTCGAACCGCGGTTTCGGCGACTTCTGGCAGCACTGCCTGGTTGCGGAGGGCGCGCTCGACGTGGCGTGCGACCGGGTGCTGAAACTCTGGGACTTCGCGGCGGTGCAGCTGATCGTCGAGGAAGCGGGCGGCCGCTGCACGACCTTCGCCGGCGGGCCTCCGGCGACCGACGCAAGCTTCGTCGCGACGAACGGCGCGCTCCACGACGAGGTCGTCTCACTGCTCGGCGTCTGAGCGGCGTCTGAGCAACGTCTGACGCCGGCGCACCCTCGGATCGCGTTCCTCGACGAATTCGCGAAAGAGCTGACGTGCTCGGCGGCGGCTGCGCGCCATCAACGCCAGGAGCTCGTCTTCGTCGACGTATGGATCCGGGCCGTGAACGCCGATCAGCGAGCCGTAGTTGCAGTACGGCCAGTCCTCCGGCGCGTCGACGAGATTCGCTCGCGGTGCGTTGTACGCGAAGTAGCGCTGCAGCTCGAGGAGATGCGAATCCGTCTCGACGAGCGTGTCGTGAAACCGCCGCTGCCAGAATGCTCCCCGCCGGCGGTGGTCGAGGTTGAACCATTTCGCGTAGCGACTGTTCAACCGCTGAAAACCGCTGCTCAGCGTGAGCTCCTCGATCCGGATCAGCAGGTGGTAGTGCGTCCCGACCACCGTGTACCCGAGGCAGGTCCAGCGGCTCTTTTCGATCTCCTCGGCAACAAGATCCATGAACCGCTGCCGGTGACGAAAGTCGGGGAACGCCTTGACCCCATCGATCGCCTTCGTGTTCACGTGATACACGCCACCGGGAATCTCGATGCGGTACGCGTTGCTCATGGAGCAAGGATGCGCACGACGTGGTGGCGGCACCAGTGTCCGTTGCGAAGTTGGCGCACAATTAGCGCGGAAGCTCCGACAAACGTCTGAGCTTGCTCTGAGCCGCGTCCGAGGCGGCTCAGACGCAGTGGGGGGCGCTACGCGGCGGCGGCGCGGGCCGCCGCTTCGTAGAACGGGTCGCGGCTGAAGCGGTCGAGCTGGGCCGAGAGAACATCGCTCGCATTGGGCGGCCGGCCGGGCGGGAAGGGTGCCGCCTGCCCGTCGAGGTCGATGCCCTCGAGCACTTCGCGCTCCTCGATCTCCAGCTCGACGTCGTGTCCCAGCCGCGAGCGCAGCCAGCCCGCGAGCAGATGCCCCTGTGCGCGCGTCCCTTGAACGCGGATCGCCTGCACACCCCCGACGGCCGGCCAAAGCGATGCCAGCAGCGAGCGCCACCGCTCCGTGCGCTCCCACGCGATGTCCGAGACGACCACCTTCGAGAAGAGCTCGGCGAGCTGTGCGTAGGCGGCCGGCAGGTCCGGCCACTCCGTCGAGTCGACGATCAGCCGGTCGACGATCCCCGTCAGCTGCTCGAACTCCGTCGAGTCCCAGCGCGGCTCGCCGCGCCAGCGGCAGAACACCGGCAGGTCCGAGATCAGGAGCGGCAACACGATCGATGCGGGCGCGAACGCGCGGTTCCCCCTCAACGCCAGCTCGATCACCTCCCCGCAGACGGCCCGGTCGCCGATCGGGAAGCACCGCAGCGACAACAGCGCATCGAGCCCGTCGGGATCGTCCGGCCGCGGCACGAGCAGGAGCGTTCGCGACGGATGGCGCTCCGCCATCCCGGCGAGGGTCTCCTCGGCCGCGCTCTGCCACTCGGGCGGCGCCCACGCGATGTGGGTCATCACCGAGGTGCGCAGGTTCGGCTGGGCTCCCTCCTTCGCCGACTCCGACCGGAGCCGCGCGAGCTCACGCTCGATCTGGGCGATCGACACATCCTCGCCCGTCCAGTCGTTCTCGATCAGTGACGTCGCCACGAGCGCCCATCCCGGTGCAGAAGCTCGTCGGATGTCGCAGGCCCCCACGTCCCGGACGCGTAGTTCGGAAACGACGGCCGGTCACGCTGCCAGAACGACACGATCGCGTCGACGAGCGCCCACTGCTCCTCCGTCTCGTCGGAGCGCGTGAAGAGCGTCGCGTCGCCGAGCATGGCGTCGAGGATCAGCCGCTCGTACGCCTCGGGGAGGCCCTCACGGAAGGCGCCGCCGTAGAGGAAGTCCATGTGCACGGTGCGGATCGTCATGCCCTGGCCCGGGACCTTGGCGCCGATCGCAAGCGAGACCCCTTCGTTCGGCTGCACATGGATCAGCAGGACGTTCGGGCGCAGCCCCTCCGCCGCGGCATCTTCGAACGGCGGATGCGGAGCGCGCTTGAACTGCACTGCGATCGTCGTCTCGCGCCGGGCAAGCCGCTTGCCCATGCGGACGTAGAACGGCGTGTCTGCCCACCGCCAGTTGTCGACATAGAGCTTCGCCGCGACGAACGTCTCGGTCATCGAGCCGGGAGCGACAGCGTCCTCCTCCCGGTAACCGCGAACCGCTTCACCTTCGACGAAGCCCGCACCGTATTGCCCGCGAATGACGTGTTTCGGGCCGGGCGTGTGCATCGCCTTCAGCACCTTCACCTTCTCGTTGCGAACCGAGTCGGCGGTGAAATCGATCGGCGGCTCCATCGCAGTGATCGCAACGAGCTGCAGCAGATGGTTCTGGAAGATGTCGCGGATGGCGCCCGCCTGCTCGTAGTAGCCGGCGCGCCCTTCGATGCCGATCGACTCGGCGACGGTGATCTGCACGTGGTCGATGAACTGCCTGTTCCAGATCGGCTCGAAGATGCCGTTCGCGAACCGCAGCGCCAGCATGTTCTGGACCGTCTCCTTGCCGAGGTAATGGTCGATGCGAAACACCTCGTTCTCGGCGAAGTGCTCCTGCAGGCGGGTGTTGAGATCGCGTGCCGACTGGAGGTCGTGCCCGAACGGCTTCTCGATGATCAGGCGGATCCACCCCTCGGCCGCACGCCGCTCTGCGATCTCGTCCACGATCGTGCCGATCGCGCTCGGCGGCACCGCGAAGTAGTAGACGCGGTTGCCGCCGGTGCCGCGCTCCTCGTCGAGCTTCGTGAGCGTGTCGCGCAGCTCGTCTTCGCCCTTCTCGTCGGCGAAGTCGAGCGTGATGTAGTGCATGCCGCCGGCGAGCCCGTCCCACACCTCCTGGTCGAACTCGTCCCGTGAGTGCTCCTGCACGGCCCGCTTCATCCGCTCACGGAACTGGTCGTCGCTCTCCTCGGTGCGCGCCGCGCCGACGATGCCGAAATGCTCCGGCAGCAGCTGGCGCACGGCGAGGGAGTACAGCGCCGGCATCAGCTTCTTCGACGTCAGGTCGCCCGAAGCGCCGAAGATGACGAGGTTGCAACCGTCAGGCCGTCGGCGCAGATTCAGCCCGTCGGCGAGCGGGTTGTGCTCGGGCCCTGTCATCTACTCCGCCTGCTTCGCGGCCTCGACGGCATGGCCCCCGAACTGGTTGCGTAACGCTGCGTTGACTTTCGCCGCGAACGACTCGTCCTGGCGGGAGGCAAAGCGTGCGAACAGCGCAGCCGTGATCACCGGCACGGGCACGTCCTCGGCGATCGCCTCGGCGATCGTCCAGCGCCCCTCACCGGAGTCCTCGACGTAGCCGCGAATCTTCTCGAGCTGGGAGCCCTCCTTCTCGAACGCGGCATGCAGCAGCTCGAGCAGCCACGAGCGCACGACCGAGCCGTACCGCCAGATGCCCGCGATCCCATGCAGGTCGAGGTCGAACTCGGATTGCTTCATCACCTCGAAGCCTTCGGCGTAGGCCTGCATGAGGCCGTACTCGATCCCGTTGTGGACCATCTTCACGAAGTGCCCCGCGCCGGCTGCGCCGACGTGCGCGTAGCCGTCCTCGGGCGCAAGATCGCGAAACACGGGCTCAACCTGCGCGACAGCGTCGCCGTCGCCGCCGACCATCAGGCAGTACCCGTTCGCGAGCCCCCAGACACCGCCGGAGACACCCGCGTCGACGAACTTGATCCCTTTCTCCTTCGCAGTCGCGTAACGCCGCTGCGAATCGTGGAAGTTCGAGTTGCCGCCGTCGACGATCACGTCACCCGGCGCTGCAAGCCCGAGCAGCGTCTGGAACGTGTCCTCGGTCACCTTCCCGGCCGGGACCATCAGCCAGAACGACCGCGGCGCGGCGAGCTGGTCGCGAAGCTCCTCGAGCGTCTTCGCCGTCGAGTCGACGCCCGGGTCATACGTCTTCATGTCGTGCCCGCGCTCCTCGAGGCGCTTCGCCATGTTCCCGCCCATGCGGCCGAGGCCGATCATTCCGAGCTGCATCTCTCTACGCCTCCTCAAGGTGGATGCGCGCGACCCGGCGGCCGCGTTCCTGCAACAGCGTGAAGTCGCCGGCCGCCTGCGCGCGGATCAACCGGCCGAACCCGAACGGCCGGCCGGGGATCGGCAGCTCGTCGCCGGTGTCGTCGACCACCTGCAGGTACAGGCCCGTCGGCGGCCCACCTTTGTGCAGCTGCCCGGTCGAGTGCAGATACCTGGGGCCGTACCCCTGTGTGACCACGCAGCCCGTTTCCCGCCTTGCACGCTCCGCGAGCTCCGCCAGCTTGGCCTCGGCCTGCGGCGTGGGGTTGACGAACGCCTGCAGGCAGACGTAGTCGCCCTGGTTCGCCTGCGCGAAGAGCTCCTCGGGAGAGCCCACCGGGCCGACCAGCGGCTCGTCGCCGGTGGCGAGGATCTGTGAGGTCCGGTCCTTGGCGGCCTGCACGTCGGGCTGGTCGAACGGGTTGATGCCGAGCATCGACCCGGCGACCGCTGTCGCGAACTCCCAACGGAAGAACTCCTGGCCGAGCTCGTACTCGCCGCTGACGCGGACCTCCTGCGCCTGGCGGTCGGGGCCGTCGGCCGCCTCGCCGGGCGCCGGGATCAGGCCCTTGCCGAGCTTCCCGGTCGACTCCGCGAGCAGCTGCTCGGCCCAGAGGCCGAAGCCGCCCGGGCTCGGAGCGATGCAGATCTTGTCGCGGCCGGCCTGCCAGCCGTCGCCGAGCGAACGGCCGAGCTCGAGGCCGGGGTTGCCCTCAACGAACCTGCACGCCTCGGCCATCTCCTGGGCCCGCTGAAGGAGGCGCGCCACGTCGACGCCCATCAGCGCGGCGGGCACCATCCCGAAGGCCGACAGCGCCGAGTAGCGGCCACCGATCGTCGGCTCGCCCGGGAAGATCGCGGCGAAGCCTCGTTCCAGAGCGAGCTGCTCCAGGGCAGAGCCGGGGTCCGTGATCGCGACCCACTGCTCGCCGTTCGGGGCCCGCTCCCAGAAATAGTCGCTGTGCGAGCGCGTCTCGAGCGTCGAGCCGGACTTCGACGCGGCGATGAACAGCGTGCGGGTGACATCGATGCGTGCCTCGAGCGCGCGAATCGCCTGGGGGTGTGTCGTGTCGAGGACGTGGAAGGTCTCCTCCCGGAACGTGCGCTTGATCACCTCGGGGGCAAGCGACGAGCCGCCCATGCCGAGCAGCACGACGGTGTCGATCCGGCCGGCGACCGCGTCTGTGAACTGCAGCAGCAGATCGACGTCGTCGTGCATGCGCCACGGCTCGTCCAGCCAGCCGAGCCAGTGCGCCTCGTCCGACCCGGTCCACACGCCCGGGTCGCGCGCCCAGATGCGCTCGACCAGTGCCCCCGAGGTCATGCAGCCGCCAGCGAGCCGCGCTTGGCGCGGATGCTCTCGACGATCTCGTCGAAGGAGTCGGTGAACTTCTGCACCCCTTCCGCCTCGAGTGTGAGGGTGACGTCGTCGTAGTCGACGCCGACGGCGGCGAGCTGGGCCAGAAGCTCCTGCGCCTTCTTGACGCCCTTCTGCACCGTGTCCCCGCGCACCTCGCCATGATCCTGGAACGCGCGAATCGTCTCGAGCGGCATTGTGTTCACCGTGTCTCGGCCGATCAGCTCCTCGACGTAGATCACGTCGCGATAGTCGGGGTTCTTGGTCGACGTCGACGCCCACAGGCAGCGCTGCTTGTTCGCACCCTTGCCCTCGAGGTACTCCCAACGAGGGCCAGAGAACGCTTCGAGGAAGTGCTGGTACGCGAGCTTCGCGTTGGCGACCGCGAGCTTCCCCTTCAGCTCGGGATGGCCTGCCGCGTCCAGGCGCTTGTCGGCCTCCGTGTCGACACGCGAGACGAAGAACGACGCGACCGACGCGATCTTCGACGGATCGCCGCCGCCGGCGACGAGCCGCTCGAGGCCGCGAATGTACGCCTCCACCACGGCCTTGTAGCGATCGAGCGAGAAGATCAGCGTGATGTTGATCGACGTGCCGTGGGCGGTGCAGTCCTCGATCGCAGGGAGCCCCGGCTCCGTCGCCGGGATCTTCACGTAGAGGTTCGGACGGTCGACCTCGGTCGCGATCCAGCGCGCCTGCGCAAAGGTCCGCTCGGTGTCGTAGGCGATCCCGGGCTCAACCTCCATCGAGACGTACCCGTCGATCCCGCCCGACTTCTCGTAGGCAGGCGCGAGCACGTCGCACGCAGCGCGGATGTCCTGCAGCGCAAGCGAGAAGAAGATCTTCGTCGGATCGTCGGTCTCGGCGAGGAGCTGTTTCAAGTCCTCGTCGTACGCATCACCCTGCGAGAGCGCCTTCTGGAAGATCGTCGGGTTCGACGTGACCCCGGTGACGGCGTCCTCCTCCATCATCCGCTTCAGCTCGCCCGAGTGGACGAGATCGCGCGAGAGCGTGTCGAACCAGACCGACTGCCCGCACTCGACGAGCTCATGCAGCCGTGATTTCGCCTTTGCCATCCTTCATCGTCCTTTCCATGTTTGCGACCTTCACGAGCCGGGCGACGTAGCGGTCGCCGCCGTCGAACGTCGCGTTCAAGAATGCGTCGACGAGCTCGCGAGCCAGCGAAGGCCCGACGACCTCGGAGCCGAGGCAGAGCACGTTCATGTCGTCGTGCTCGACACCCTGGTGCGCGCTGTAGGTGTCATGGCAGACCGCTGCCCGAATGCCGGTCAGCTTGCACGCCGCAACCGCAGCTCCGACCCCGGAGCCGCAGACGAGGACACCACGCTCGGCCTCGCCACGCTGGATCGCCTCGCCCAGCTCGCGCGCCTTGTCGGGGTAGTCGATGCGCACCGCATCCGTATCAGTCCCCAGATCGAGGATGTCGTTACCGCCGAGCGCGTCGAGCACGGCTTCGCGAAGGTGGACACCGCGATGGTCGAAGGCGACGACGACGTTCATGCGGCGTCGCGCGTCATAGAACCTCGACGCGGGCGATCTTGTCCTCGTCGAACGTGAAGCGCAGCGGCAGCGTGCGACCGTCGGCCTGCACCATCGCAATCGCGTGCCCGTCGTGGCGGACTTCGATCCCGTCGATGCGCACCGCCGGCAACTCCCCCTCCATGCAGAACCCCGGTGACACGAGCCCCAGGAACGCCTTGATCGCGTCCGCCTGCTTCATGCCGAGACCCGGTCGAGCAGCGCCGCCGCGCGCGCGACGACGTTGTCGAGGTTGTAGCCGAACTGCTCGAGCACCGTGGTGCCGGGCGCCGACGCGCCGAAGTGCTCGATCGAGATCGAATCGCCCTGATCTCCGACCCACCTGCTCCAGCCGAGCTCGACGCCGGGCTCGACGGAGAGCCGCGCGCGCACCTCGGGCGGCAGCACCTCGTCGCGGTAGTCGGTCGGCTGCTCGGCGAAGAGCTCCCAGCAGGGCATCGAGACAACGCGCACGGCGGTGCCGTCGCCGGCGATCCGGCGGCCCGCCTCGAGCGTCAGCCCCACCTCCGCGCCCGTGGAGATCAGGATCAACTCCGGCGAAGTGGACGACTCCCACAGCGTGTATCCGCCGCGCTCGAGCCCGGATGCCGGAGCGAGCTCGCTGCGGTCGAGCGTCGGCACCTTCTGGCGCGAGAGCGAGAGCGCGACCGGGCCGTCGCTGCGCTCGAGCGCGACCTTCCACGCATACGCCGTCTCGTTCGCGTCGGCCGGGCGCACGAACCAGAGGTTCGGGATCGCCCGCAGTGCAGCGTAGGTCTCGACCGGCTGATGGGTCGGACCGTCCTCGCCAAGGCCGACCGAGTCGTGCGTCCAGGCCCAGACGACGGGCAAGCCCATCAGCGCGGACAGACGCACTGCGGGCCGCATGTAATCGCTGAAGATCAGGAAGGTCGACCCGTACGGCTTGACACAGCCTCCGTGCACCGCGATGCCGTTGACGATCGATCCCATCGCATGCTCGCGGATGCCGAAGGCAATGTTGCGCCCTGCCCAGCGGTCCGAGAAGAGACCACCTCCCTCGAACTCGGTCTTCGTCGACTCGACGAGGTCTGCGGCACCGCCGATCATCGTCGGCACCGCGCTCTTGAACGCCTGCATCACCTTCTTGCCTGCGTCGCGCGTCGCGACCTCCTCACCGACTTCGAACTCCGGCAACGCCCAGGGGCCGATCCGGCCCTCCCACGCCGCGTCCCAGCCCTCTCGTTCGACCGGGAACGCCTGCGACCAGTTCGAGAAGGCCTGCTGCCAACGGGTCTCGAGCTCGTTACCGCGCTCGATCCCGTTCATGTGCACGTAGACCTCTTCGGGAACGAAGAAGTGCTTGTCGGGATCCCAGCCAAGTGCCCGCTTCGTCGCAGCCACTTCCTCCGGCCCGAGCGGCGAGCCGTGCGACTTCGCGGTGTCGACCGCGTGCGGCGCACCGAACGCGATATGAGAGCGGACGACGATCAGCGAGGGCTTCGTCTGCTCGTCCTGCGCGTTCTTGATCGCCGTCCGCAACGCCGCGAGGTCGTTCGGGTCGGCGACGGATTGAACGTGCCATCCGAGCGCCTCGAAGCGCCCGGCGCGATCCTCGGTGAACGAGATCGCCGTCGTCCCGTCGATCGTGATGTGGTTGTCGTCGTAGAAGTAGACGAGCTTGCCGAGCGCGTTCGTTCCGGCGAGCGAGCCGGCCTCGTAGGACAGGCCCTCCATCAGGTCGCCGTCCGAGCAGATGACGTAGACACGGTGGTCGACGATCTCGTGGTGCGGACGATTGAACGTCGCACCGAGGAAGCGCTCGGCGAACGCCATGCCGACGCCGTTTGCGAACCCTTGGCCGAGCGGCCCGGTGGTCACCTCGACGCCTTCGGTATGGCGGTACTCCGGGTGGCCCGGGGTGGCTGACTGCCACTGCCGGAACCGCTTCAGCTCCTCGAGCGAGAGGTTGTAGCCGGACAGGTGCAGCGCGGAGTACTGCAGGACACAGGCATGCCCGGCGCTCAGCACGAACCGGTCGCGGTTCGGCCAGTGCGGGCTCGCAGGGTTGTGCCTCAGCACCTCCGTGTAGAGCAGGTAGGCCAGCGGCGCGAGCGCCATCGCCGTGCCGGGATGGCCCGCGTTCGCTTGCTGGACGGCGTCCATCGACAGTGTCCGGATCGTGTCGATGGAGAGCTGCTCGATCTCCGTGTTGGCCAACGCTCCTCCTCGCCGGGGCTCTTCCCCGCGAGCGTAACGACTATTCCACGGCTGCCGCGCCGGCTCTGATCTCCGCCTGCAAGGCCTCCTCGCCGGCCTCGTCCTGACCGGTCAGGACGGCAGCGATCACATGGCCGTTCGCGGCGAAGCGCAGGACGGCCGAATCGCCGTGGAAATCTCCCTCCAGCGACGTCGAGTCGTGGCCGGAGGCGTCGCCGAAGACCTTGAAGCTCTTGCCGAACTCCTCCGAGAAGAACGACGAGACGGTGTCGTACCGGGCATCCTCCCCGGCGAGGATCCGGCCGAGCGTCGTACCGTGGTAGGCGGCGTTCGACCAGTGCTCGATGCGCCGGTGGCGCCGGTAGAGCGGGTCGTAGAACTCGGCGACGTCGCCGATCGCGTAGATGCCGGCGCGAGCGGTCTGAAAGCGCTCGTCGACGACGATGCCGCTCCGGACCTCCAGCCCGGCGTCGCGGGCGAGCTCGACGTTCGGCTCGACGCCGATGCCCGCGACGACGAGATCCGCCGGCGGCAGCTCGGTCGCCGCCAGCCTGAGCTCGACCCCGCGGGCGCGGAACGTGTCGTGCAGAGCCTCCGAGAGCGGTGGTGCCTGCAAGGGAGCGAAGACCATCGGATCGCGGACGACCTGTGTCACCTGAACGCCGAGGTGCGTGAGCGAGGCCGTCACCTCACACCCGACGAAGCCGCCGCCGATCACCGTCGCGGTCGTCGCCTCGCCGGCGCGGCGACGCAGCTCGAGGGAATCGTCCAAAGTGCGCAGAGCGAGCGTCCCGTCGAGCGTGCGGGGCCGTGACCCGGTGGCGATCACGACGGTCCCCGCCTGCGCGTCGTCGAGCGACGACAGCTTCTCACCGAGGCGCAGCTGGACACCATTCTCCGCGTACCAGTCGACCGGGTGCACGAGGGCATCCTCGGGCCGCGACTCGCCGCGCAGCAGCCGCTTGGAGAGCGGCGGCCGGTGATACGGACCGTGCGGATCCTGCGACCAGATCGTGATCTCGTCCTCGCCCCCCGACTCACGGTAGGCCTCGACGAGCTTGGCTGCTGCGAGGCCGCCTCCAATGATCCCGATCATGTGCCCTCCTCCGACATCGTCTTTCGGTGTTCCGCCCTCGCGGCCAGATGGATTTCGTGCCTGCCCGGCCGCGGCTCGATCGCGCCCGCGATGGGCGCGCGCGGGACGGGCACGCCGAGCCCTGCGAGCGCGATCATTGCAGCGCCCCGGGCCGAGCCTTCCCCGATCGCAGAAACCTCGACCGTGCGGCCGAGCACGTCGGCGAAGATCTGGGCCCAGTCGGAGTTGGCGAGCAGCGCTCGGCCGGTCGCGACGACCGCTTCGACGCCGCCGAGCGCGTCGAGCACGTCCGCCAGCTGGTAGCAGACGCCCTCGAGCGCGGCCTGCGCAATGTCGAGCGGGGTCGTCGCGAACGAGAGCCCCCGAATCGCACCGCGGCGGCTCGCGTCCCAGCCGAGCGAGCGCTCCCCGCCGAGGAAGGGCAGGAAGACGAGCCCGTGCGCGGCCGCAGGACGCTCCGCGAAGCCGGCGCCGGCCACCTCGTGCAGCGTTCGCATCAGCCAGGCGTGCAGGTTGCCCCCGTCCGACAGCGCTCCGCCCTCGCAGAAGCGCTCCTCGTCGAGGCGGTAGAGGAAGAGCCCCGGCCGGGGGTCCGCAGCCCGGGCGGCGTAGACGACGCGGAGCGCCGCCGACGTTCCGATCATCACAGCGGCGCGCTCGCGAGTCGTGCAGCCTGCACCGACGTTCGAGCAGGCGCCGTCACCGAGCGCCGGACGCACGCCGCCGACCGGCTCGTCGGAGACCGGCGCGAGCTGCCCGCGATCGACCCCGAGCGCCTCGAGGGTCTCCTCGTCCCAGTCGAGGCGGTTCGGGTCGTAGAGACCGGTTCCGCTGGCGGTCGAGATGCTCGACCGCGCCTCGCCCGCCAGGTGAAGCAGGAGGTAGTCGCCGAACGACAGGTAACGGGCCGGCCGAACGCCTTCCTCACGCAGCCGGCTGATCTTCGCGGGCCAGAAGGCGGGATGGTCGAAGCACCCGGTGCGACGGTGGTAGCGGTCCGGCTCCAACGCGGGCGACACGCCGCCGAGGTCGCGCCAGGTGAGCACCGGGGTGAGCGGGCGGTCGTGCCCGTCCACCGCCACGAGCGAATGCCAGAAGCAGCAGATCGCGAGCGCGTCACCTTCCCCGACCTGCGCGAGCACCGCGCGGCAAGCCGCGACGAGCTCGTCGGCGCCGGGCTGCGCATAGGCGAGGCGCGCGTCGCCCGGCTCCGCAACCCCGGCCTCGTCGTAGGCGACGGCACGAACCGAGGACGAGCCGACATCGAGCGCGACGATCCGTAGCGAGCTCAGGCAGCCACCTCCTCGGGCTCGAGCGGCAACTCGACGCGGAAACACGTTCCTTCGCCGGCCTCAGACGTGACGTCGATCGTGCCGCCGTGCGCCTCGGCGATCGCGCGCGAGATCACGAGCCCGAGCCCGGTGCCGGGAATCGCCTGCTCGGTCGCGATCGACGACCGGAAGAAGCGTTGGAACAGCCGGGCCTGCTCGGCCGCCGGGATCCCGATGCCCGTGTCGCCGACCTCGAGCACCGCAACGTCACCGTCGACGAACGTCCGCACCGTGATCGTTCCGCCTGCAGGAGTGAACTTCATCGCGTTCGAGAGGAGATTTCCGACGAGCTGTACAAGCCGCTCATGGTCGCCGAGCAGGGCCGGGACCTCTCCGAGGTCGGACTCGAGCACGAGACCGCGAGAGCGCGCCAGCATCGCGGAGGCCTCGACGAGCTCGCGCGCGACCTCGTCGAGGCGCGTGGGGGCGAAGTGGAGCTGCAGGCCGCTGGCGTCGAGCCGGGCGACGAAGAGCAGGTCGTCGACGAGGCGCTGTAGGCGCTCGGAGCTGCGGTGGATGATCGCCAGGAACCGTTTCTGCTCGTCTGTGAGCGCTCCGGCCTCGCCTTCGCGAATCATCTCGAGGAAGCCCATCAACGAGGTCAACGGCGTCCGCAGCTCGTGGGACACGGTGGCGACGAAGTCGTCCTTCAAGCGGTCGAGCTCCCGCTGCTGCGTGACCTCGCGCAATGTCCAGACGCGGCCCAGGAACCCGCCGCGATCGTCGCGAACAGGTGCGGTGAAGCCCTGAAAGGTGCGCCCGGTGACCGTGTCCTCGAACTCGTCGAAGGTCGTGTCGTCCGGGTTCGCCCGGAGGCGCTCCATCGCCGCGCGGTAGCTCTCGCGGTCCTTGACCCGGTGCTCGACGGAGAGCAACCTGTCCACCACCGTGCCCTCGTAGCTCATCTCCAGCTCGCGGGTCAGGTTGAACGCGGGCCTGTTCGCGAGCTGCACGTTGCCGTCGGCGTCCGAGAGCAGGATCCCGTCCACGGTCGAGTCCAGCACGGCGCGCAGCTCGTTCGCGAGCCGCTCGAGATCCACGTTCTGACTCGCAAGGTCCCGTCGTTGCCGGACGAGCGACTGCGCCATCTCGTTGAACGAGCGGGCGAGCTGCCCGATCTCCCCCGCACCTTTCTCCGGCACCGTCACGTCGAGGTCACCCCCCGCGACGCGTTCGGTCGCGGTCGCGATGCGCCGAATCGGCGCGACGGCGAAGCGCAGCAGGTAGAAGATGATCGCGGCGAAAGCGAGCGCCCGCAGGGCGGCGCCGAGAATGCCGACGTTGACGCCGTAGTTCACGGAGCGGGCGACGCGTGCGCGATCACGATCGGTGAGCGCGGTGGCGCGCGCGGCGAACGGATCGATCAGGGCACGCATCCGATCGACGCGGCGCTCTCCCTCGCCGCTCGCGATCTTCGACCTGGCCCGGATCGGGGAGCGCGCCTCCAGCCTGATCACGGGGATCGCCCAGTCGCGGACGTATGAGCGCCACTCACGGTCGAGCCTGGTCGACCAGGCGCCGGGCGTGAGCGCGATGAGCAGCTTCGACCGGCCCGGCAGATCCCGGCGTGCCTGGAGGTACGGCTGCAGGAACCGCTTGTCGGAGGTGAGCACGTACCCCTGCAGTCCGCTCTGGAGATCCAGAACCGAGTTCTCGACCCCGATCGCCGCCGCCACCGAGGCGTCCGTACGCTGCTCCTCCCGCGTGTCGTGGCGAATCGATCGGAACGAGCCGATCGTGAGCAGGAACTGCGCGAGAAAGACAACGGCGACGATTCCGCCGCCGATCAGGATCCGAGCTGTCAGGCCGAAGCGCACGAGGAGATAGTTTCAGGCAATGGCCGTCGTCATCGCTTCGTCCCTTCGCAAGGAGCTCTCGGGCAGCGTCCTGTTCGACGGCGTCTCGTTCAAGGTCGAGCGGCGCGACCGCCTGGCGCTCGCAGGGCCGAACGGAGCGGGCAAGACGACGCTGCTGCGCGCGCTGGCCGGCGAGGTGTCGCTCGAGGGCGGTGACCTCGCGCTCTCGAAGGGGACCCGGATCGCGCTGCACGACCAGCGACCGCCGGCTCAGAGCAGGCAGGCGCTGCGCGACTACGTCCTCGCCGGCACGTCCGACCTCGCAGCAGTCGAGGCACAGCTGAGGGAGCTCGAGCAGTCGATGGCGTCGGGCACGCACGACGCCGCGACGATGCGCCGCTATTCGGCGGCCCAGGCGAAGCTCGAGCACGCGGGCGGCTACGACTGGCGCGACCGGGCAGCCTCCTTCGTGCGCGGGCTCGGCTTCACCGACGCCGATCTCGACCGGCCGCTCGCGACGTTCTCGGGAGGCGAGTTGACCCGTGCCTCGCTCGCCCGCGCCCTGGCGTCGCAACCCGACCTGCTGCTGCTCGACGAGCCCACGAATCACCTCGACATCGAATCGCTCGAATGGCTCGAGAAGCTGCTCGAGACGCTCGATGCCGCAGTCATCCTCGTCGCGCACGACCGCTGGTTCCTCGAGGCGGTGACGACGGCGGTGCTGGAGCTCGAAGGCGGCAAGTCGGTCTACTTCCCGGGGGCGTGGCACGTCTGGCGGCGGGAGCGGGCCGCTCGAGCGATCTTCCAGACGAAGACGGCCGAGCGTCAGACCGAGGAGATCGCTCGGCTCGAGCGCTTCGTCGAGCGGTTCCGTTACAAGAAGAGCAAGGCGCGCCAGGCGCAGTCGAAGCTGAAGCAGATCAAGAAGCTCGAGTCGGTTCGTGTCCGCGCACCGGACGACAAGCGCCGGACGCTCGGGTTCGAGTTTCTGAAGCCGGCGCGGTCGGGGCGCGACGTGGTGGTGGTCGAAGACCTCTGCTTGCGCGCAGGCGACAAGCCGCTCTTCGACGGAGCGTCGTTCGCGATCGAGCGGGGCGAGCACGTCGCACTCGTCGGTCCGAACGGCTCCGGCAAGACCACGCTGCTCGAGACGATTCTCGGCCGGCGCAACCCGGTGAGTGGAACGGTGCGTCTCGGCCACGGCGTCGAGGCGGCGTACTTCTCGCAGCACGAGGCGGAGCTCGACGAGCGCGGCTCGGTGCTCGACGCTGCGATGTCCGGCACAGGGCTCAAACGGCCCGAGGCGCAATCGCTGCTCGGCAAGTTCCTCTTTTCGGGCTGGGACGAGCACGAGAAGTCCGCCGCCGTGCTGTCGGGCGGCGAGCGCCGCCGGCTCGCACTCGCGATCGCCGTCGCGTCTGGTGCGAACTTCCTCGTGCTCGACGAGCCGACGAACCACCTCGACCTCGACTCGCGTGAGGCGCTCGAGGCCGCGCTCGAGGCGTTCCCGGGCACCGTGCTGCTCGTCTCGCACGATCGCGCGCTGCTCGATGCCGTGGCCGGCCGCATGCTCGCGGTCGAGGACCGGCAGATCGCGTCGTATCCGGGCGGCTGGGCGGACTACGCACGCGCTCAGGAGGCGGAGCCCGCTCCTGCACCGACGCCGAAGCCGAAGCCGAAGCGCGAGCAGGCGAGGCGGCCGGCGAAGGCGAAGCCCTCCGCGCTCGAGCTCGTCGAGCAGGAGGTCGCGCGCGCCGAAGCCCGCGTCGCCGAGCTCGAGCAGCGGCTCGCAGCCGACTGGAGTGACGTCACACTGCTCGCGGCGCATCGCGAAGCGCGCGAGGACCTCGAGGCGCTGCTCAGACGATGGGAGTCGCTCTTCGAACAGGTGTCAGACACCAAGGGTGTCTGACACCACGCGGATCGACGACTCCGTGATCGGGTCGACGACAAGGATCGCCTCGTCCGCCCCCGCCTCACCGAGCGCGCGCAGGTGGTCCCCGAGCCGGCCGGCCGGCACCGGCTCGACGTCGCGCGGCCGCTCGCCCACGGGCTCGACCTCCACGAGCACGCAGGCGCTGCGCTCGACCTGAGCGGGATCGCGCCCGGCGCGCTCCGCCGCCTGCGTCACCCCGGCGTTGTGGCGGGCGAATCCATCGGGCGTGTTGCCGTACTGCACGTACCACGTGTTCCACGCGTCGACGTGCGGGAGGGCGATCGAAAGCATCCGGGGCGCATTCGCGCCGATCATCAGCTTCGGCCGCCGCAACAGCGGCGGCAGCAGCACGGCGTCCCGCACCGTGTGGAAGCGCCCCTCGAACGTGACGCGTTCCCCGGCGAGCAGGCGGCGCACGATCGTGAACGCCTCCTCGAAGCGGGAAACATGGTGGTCGAACGGGATCCCGAACGCGTGAAACTCCTCCTGGTTCCACCCGGCGCCCAGTGCGGCGACGAGACGGCCGCCGCTCAGCTCGTCGACCGTTGCTGCCAGCCGCGCGAGGATTCCGGGTGGATGGAACGCCGTGCAGGCGACAAGCGGGCCGAGCTCGACGCGCTCGGTGATGCCGGCCAGCCAGGCGAGCGTCGTCCAGCAGTCCCACGGCCCACGCTCGCTCCGCCCGTTCCCGCGATAGAGCAGGTGGTCGCCGACCCAGACGGAGTCGAAGCCGCACTCCTCCGCGGCTCGCGCCATCGCCGCCACCTCCTCGCGACGGACGACACGCTCGACCTCCGGCAGTTGAATGCCGACTCTCACTGCTCGTCTACCTCCAGAACGCCTCGAACGCAGGCGGGTCGGCGGGGATCGCCGTGATCTGCCGCCAGGTGCCCTGCTCGTGCTCGATCAAGAGCACCTGGTCGATGTCGAGCTCGCGGCCGAGCCGCCGTCCCTGCGCGCGATAGACCGCGACCGCGTGCTCGTCGTCGGCCAGCGACCAGCGGAGCGTGCTCAGGTAGGTGCCCTCGGTCAGCCGCCGCGTCTCCCGGAACAGCTCGAAGATCCGCTCCCGCCCCACGTACTCCTGCGCGACCGGGACGGTCCCGTTGACGATCCAGATCGCGTCGGCGGCGATCACGTCGAAGAGCGCGCGCGGGTCGCCGCCGCGAAACGCCGCGAAGACGCGGTCGATCCCCGCGAGGGCCTCAGCGTTCAAGCGGCGCGAGTGTCAGCCCGTAGGCCTCGAGCTGAGAGTGGTAGAGCTCGGCGAGCTCGCGGTGGCCCGACCAGACGATCGCCTGGCCGGTCGAGTGGATCTTGTTCGCAAGCGCCATGCCCTTGTCGTAGTCGACGCCGGGGATCGTCTGCGCGAGCGCGAAGGCGACGCCTTCGAACGTGTTGTGGTCGTCGTTTCGAACGATCACGCGCCACGCGTCGCCGACCCCGGATCCACTCGTCCGGCGCGGCCGGACCTTGGGCGGTGTGACCGTCTGCGTCATTCCGGTCCGAGCGTAGCGATCAGCGCCTCGGCGATCACCTTCAGCGGCCGGCCCGAGATCTGGCTCGCCTTGCGCAAACGCGAGAACGCGGCTGCTTCGGTGAGCCCTTCCCGCTCCATCAGCAGCCCCTTGGCGCGTTCGATCGCCTTGCGCGCCGAGAGCGCCTCGGCCAGCGACTCGGCCTCTTCCCGCACCGCCACGAGCTCTTCGTGGCGGGCGCGGGCGGTCGCGATCGCCGGCACGAGGTCCTGCTCGCGGAACGGTTTGACGAGGTAGCCGAAGACCCCCGCCTCGACGGCGCGGCTGACGAGCTCCTCCTGACCGTAGGCGGTCAACATCACGATCGGGATCGGCCGCTCGCCGAGGATCAGCTTCGCCGCCTCGATCCCGTCGAGCTTCGGCATCTTCACGTCCATGATCGCCAGCTCGGGCTCGTGCTCGCGGGCGAGCGCGACCGCCTCCTCGCCGTCCCGCGCTTCGGCGACGACCTCGTGACCGCTGCGCTCCAGCAGGTCGCGCAGGTCGAGACGGATGATCGTCTCGTCCTCGGCGATCAGGATCCTCATTCGCAATAGAATCGCACGATGCTGCAGATCGACGACGAGGCGGTCGCCGCGCTCGGGGAGCTCGGGACGATCCGCATCACGGCCGAGGACGTCGACGGCGACGTGGAGATCTCGATCGACGAGGCGTCCGAGCCGAGCGAAGGCGACGAGGTGATCGAGCGCGGAGACGTGCGGGTGTTCCTCGATCAGGCCGCGGCGGAGGTGCTCGACGACCAGGTGCTCGGCGTGCATGCGCACGGCGACCACTTCCATTTCTCGTTCGAAGACCAGGCCGCGTAAGCGCGAGGCGACGACCGCCGCCCCCTCGTCCTCGACGGCGCTTCAGCCGGGGAAAACGACCTCGACGCGGGTGCCGCCTGTCGAGCTGAGATCGAGCGTCCCACGTAGCTCGTCGCGCACGAGCGCCTGGACGATCGACAGGCCCGTCCCGGCGGGAGCGGCCCCGACGCCCGGCCCGTCGTCGGCGATCGCCAGGACAACCTCGCCGTCTCGCCGGGCGAGCTCGACACGAACGCGATCGCCGCCATGCTCGAGCGCATTTTGCAGGAGCTCGGAGAAGACGAGCGCGAGCGCCGTCGCGCGAGCACTCGGCAGCGACACCGGCTCGAGCTCCGCCGACACGTCCTTGCCACCCCCCACGCCCTGTACGAGCATCGCCCGCAGGCGGTCGATCAGGTCGGCGAGCTCGACGTCCTCGTCCCGCCGCTCGGTGAGCAGCTCGTGCACGGCGGCGATCGCCAGGATGCGGTTGACGGAATGCTCGAGCGCTTCGCGCGGATCGATCGCGTCCGCCGACCGGGCCTGCAGCCGCAGCAGCGATGCGACCGTCTGGAGATTGTTCTTGACGCGGTGGTGGATCTCTTGTGCGAGCACGCCGCGCAGCACCGCGCGTCCGTGCTCGAGCGCGACCGCCGCGTGCGTCGCGATCGACGCGAGCAGCTCACGATCCGGGTCGGTGAACGGCCTGTTGCGATCCGCGACGAGCTCGCCGATCTGGCGGCCGCGCCAGCGCAACGGCTGCCGGATCGCATGCGTCGACGCGACTCCCTCCGGCCAGGCAATCCGGCCGTCGTCGAGGACGAGCGCGGCACCCGCCGCATCGAGCGCGTCCATCGTCGTCTTGACGATCGCCTCGAGCGACTCCTCGAGGTAGAGCGACTCGGACACGGCCTCGGAGATCCGGGCCAGCGCCTCCAGCTCGTGCACACGGCGCTGCGCCTCCGAGTAGAGCTTCGCGTGCTCGATCGACTGCGCGACCTGCGCGGCGATCGCGAGCAAGAGGTCGACCTCGTCGTCCGAGAACGCGCGCGGTTCGCGGGTGCGGACGTTCAACGCGCCTTCGAGTGTGCCGTCGCGCGTCAGGATCGGCACTGCGAGGATCGACTCGTACTCGTCCTCGGGCAGGTTCGGAAAGTTCTTGAAGCGCGGATCGAGGTGCGCCTGGGACCTGAGCATCACCGGCGCGCGCGCGGCGGCCGCCGACCCGGTGATTCCCTCGCCGGGCCGCATCCGCGGCCGCCGGGACATCTCGTCGATCGAGGTCCCGTGCGTCGCGCGCAGGACGAGCTCGTCGGCACGTTCGTCGTAGAGGTAGACGAAGCAGGCGTCCGCCACGAGCGCCATCGCGACCTTGGTGGCGACCAGGCCCATCACCTCCTGGAGGTCGAGGGTCGAGTTGACCGCCTCGATCGTCTCGGTCAGGAGCCGCAGATGACGCTCACGCGTGTCCACCTGTCGCGAAGCGTACGCTCGCCCCGTGAACACGGTCCAGTGGCTGCTGATGCTGCACATCACGGCGGCGTTCTTCTTCGTCGGCGGGTCGGTCGCCGCAGCGATCCTCAATACGCTCGCGGTCCGCGCCGAACGGCCGAGCGAGACCGCCTTCCTCCTTCGGCTCGTCCGCGTGACGCTGCCGGTCATCGGCCTCGGCGTCGCAGGGACCCTGATCTTCGGCATCTGGCTCTGGCACGAGCGGCACCTCGGGCTCGACGCGTGGTGGATCTGGGCGTCGCTCGCCCTCTGGGTGTTCGCAAACGCCCTCGGCGGCATCGGGGGCCGCCACCAGGAGCGGGCGCGCAAACTCGCCGAGCAGCTGAGCGCCGCCGGCGACGCATCGAGCCACGAACTGCGCGCGCTGCTCCGCGACCCCAAGGGCAACGCGATCTCCTGGCTCGCCGGGCTCGCAACGCTCGGCATCCTCGTCCTGATGATCTGGAAGCCGGGCTCGTAGGGATGCTCGCTTACAGCCGCCCCTTCTGGCCGCTGTTCCTGCACGTGCTGGGGGCGATGACGCTCTTCGGCGCGATCCTCGCCGCGGTGATCCTCTCCGGCGTCGCCTGGCGAAGGCCCGACCTGGCCTTCCTGCGCACGGCGACCTTCTGGGCACTCGTCTCCGGCATCCCGGACTTCGTCGTCCTCCGGGTGGGCGCACAGTGGATCTACTCCAAGGAAGGATTCAGCGGAAACAACGACCCCACGTGGATCGGGATCGGGTTCGCTGCCTCGGATACCGGGCTCCTGTTGCTCCTCGTCACGACGGGCTGCGCCTACTGGTGGCGGCGCGGCGGCAAGCCTCTGGCCGGCCGGATCGTCGCGGGCCTCTCCTCCCTCTACCTGGTGCTGCTCGCCGTCGCGTGGCTTGCGATGGCCGGGAAATGGGGCTAACAAAAGGTTTACGCCAAGGGAGGGAAAGTCCTCGCAAACGGGGAATAGGTTCAGGTCAGTGAGCGCCCTCGCAGTCGATCTCCGTAGCACCGCCGGCTTCCTCGTCGCAGATGCCAAGGGCCGCGTGGTCGGGACGGTCGAGTGCCCCATGTACGGCACGAGCCCCGAGACACCGGACGCCCTGTCCGTTCGCTCGGGCTGGCTCGCCCGCCGGCGCCGGCTCGTGCCGGCCGAGTCGATCGAGCAGATCGACGACGGCTCCAAGGTGATCGGCCTGCGCGTCGAGCGCGAGTCGATCCGTACGTTTCTCTAGCAGACAGGTGTCTGACACCCGCAGGTGCCAGACACCCATTCGCTTCAGCTAGAGGACGCCGAGGTACCGGTCGAGCTCCCACTGCGTCAACTGGACGCGGTACTCGTCCCACTCCTTGCGCTTCAGCTTCACGTACGCCGTGAAGATGTGGTCGCCGAAGGCGCGCCGCAGCAGGTCTGACGCGGCGAACTCGTCGATCGCCTCGCCGAGCGTCTCCGGCAGCGAGACGATTCCCTGGTCGCGCCGCTCCTCCGCCGTCAGGTGGTAGAGGTTCGTCTCCATCGGCGCCTCGAGCTCGTACCCCTGCTCGATTCCCTCGAGGCCTGCATGCAGCAGCGCCGCGAACGTGAGGTAGGGGTTGCACGCCGGATCGGGACAGCGGATCTCCGCGCGAGTCGCCTGCTCGGAGCCCGGCTTGTAGAGCGGGATCCGGATCAGCGCGGAACGGTTTCGCTGCGACCAGGCGACGTAGACCGGCGCCTCGAAGCCCGGGACGAGCCGCTTGTACGAGTTGACCCACTGGGCGAAGACCCCGGAGAGCTCGCGCGCATGACGGAGCAGGCCTGCGATGAACTGCTTGCCGGTCGGAGAGAGGTTGTACTGGTCGCTCCCGTCGAAGAACTGGTTGCGGCCGTCCTTGAAGAGCGACATGTGTGTGTGCATCCCCGAGCCGTTCTCGCCGAAGAGCGGCTTCGGCATGAACGTCGCATACACCCCGTGCTTCGCTGCGACCTCTTTGACGATCAGCCGGTAGGTGATCGTCTGGTCGGCCATGTCGAGTGCCGTGGAGTAGCGCATGTCGATCTCGTGCTGGGACGGCGCCACCTCGTGATGGTGGTATTCGATGCCGATCCCCATGTGCTCGAGCGCGCGGATCGTCTCGTTGCGCAGCTCCGTGGCCGCGTCGAGCGCGGTCATCGCGAAGTAGCCGCCCTCGTCG